>JBGSTO010000717.1:0-1850 GCA_041736465.1 Anaerolineales bacterium
CGCGAACAAATCTCATCGGCGATCGATCTGATCGTGCATCAGGAACGCCTGCGGGATGGCACACGTAAGATCGTCAACATCACCGAAGTCAGCGGCATGGAAGGGGATGTGATCACCATGACGGATATCTTCCTCTTCGAACAAAGCGGGTACGAGGAAGGCAAGGTCATCGGACGGCTGCGTCCCACCGGTTTGAGACCCAAATTTATTGATAAGATCGAGGCGGCGGGCATCCACCTGCCGGCATCGATCTTTGGTATTGGCGACCGCAGGCGGTACTAACCAGCCTGTGGATGAAAGAATGGCCTGGCGCGAGTAAAACGATATGCCTATTGTAAATCTGATTCTGATCATTGGTGGGGGTCTTGCGCTTCTTTTGTTCGTCATCGGGCTTGTGGTGACGGCGACCAGTGAACGCTCACTGGTGGAAGAACGCCTGGGCCGCTATATTGAGGATGAAGTTGCCGTATCGCAGAAAGGGGAAAAGGCTTCCCCGGTTGGCGATTGGCTGAATTTGCGCCTGGAGAAATCGAACTGGGGCGATAACATCGCCAAGGAGCTCGCCCGGGCGGATATCAAGCTCAAGGCTGGCGAATACCTGGCTTTGATGGTCATTTCCATGATCGGCTTTGGCTTCATCGCCTGGTATCTGGGCGGCAAGAGCATCCTGTTTGGCGCGGTGGGGGCATTGGTCGGCATCTTCGTGCCCAGGATTTATGTCCGCCGCCAGCAGACCCAGCGGCTTTACCGGTTTAACGATCAGCTTGCAGACATGCTCAACCTGATGGTGAACGGCTTGCGGGCCGGTTATTCGACGATGCAGGCCATGGAAGCGGTGAGTAAAGAGCTGCCGCCGCCCATTTCGGATGAATTCAGGCGCGTGGTGCAGGAAATGCAGCTCGGTTTACCCATGGAGAAATCGCTGGATAACCTGCTGCGGCGCATCCCCAGCGATGACCTGGACCTGGTGGTGGCTGCGGTAAACGTGCAACGCGAAGTGGGTGGTAACCTGGCGGAGATTTTGGATACCATCTCCCATACCATCCGCGAGCGTGTGCGCATCAAAGGTGAAATCCGGGTGCTGACCGCGCAGGTGATCTATTCGGGTCGTTTCCTTTCCGCTTTGCCGCTGCTCATCATGATTGCCCTGTGGGTGTTGAACAAGCCGTATATGATGGAGTTCTTCAACCCGGAAACGCGGGTCGTGGGTATCATCATGCTGACGATTGGCGCTTTGATGATCATCTCCGGTTATTTCGTGATGACCAAAATTGCGTCCATCGAAGTGTAAGCCGTTACCGGTTAGCCGGTTGTTGTTCGTTATCAGGAGGTATCTTTCGTGAGCACATTTATCATCGTTGCAGTTGTGTTGGTGGTTGTTGCTGCCCTGGTGCTCATTCTCATCGGTGTGCGCGATTCACGCGGCGGTGACCCGCTGCAAGACCGTCTTGCAGATTATGCCGCCCGGGGTGAAGCCGCCTCTTTGGAGGAGATCGAGCTATCCCAACCGCTGACCGAGCGCATCGTGTACCCGGTGGCGCGCAAACTGGGCGAGCTTGCCCTGCGATTTACCCCGCAAAACGCTTTACAGGTGACCCAGCATAAGATCGAGCTGGCGGGGAGTCCGCGCGGTCTCGACCCGACCTTGTTGTGGGCGCTGCGTTTCATCGCTGCCATCGTGGTGGGCGGTTTGATGGTCTTCCTGATGTCGATCGGGTTGGACTGGCCGTGGAGCAGGAAAATTCTGGTGATCGGCGGTTTTGCCGTCTTCGGTTTCTACCTGCCGGAGATGCTGCTGACCAGCAAGATCCAGCGCCGCCAAAAAGAAATCCGCAAGGCCATGCCAGATG
>JBGSTO010000019.1:0-15202 GCA_041736465.1 Anaerolineales bacterium
GCTCGCAGCGCTGGATTTGGTTGGTCCTCTTTCCCAGGCTTGGTTGGCCGGTGGAGAAAACGGTTGGATGGTCGATCCAACCCTGTTTTACTCCTCCGGCCTTCCTTTGTCCATTGTACAGTAACAGGATTTGGGCACGGATTACACGGAGGTTGCGGGGGTGGTGAGGCGGCGTGGTTGCGCCCAAGAAGAGGTGTCAATCTTTGCCACTGAACCCAGGAGCTGGTTGACTGACAAATCTTATCCACACTGGCAAACCGTCCACGAATATGACACGAATACTCGAATTTTCTCACCAACTGCCGCATTCATCAGGCAATATCAAGCTCGCCGGTAACCTTTCGTGGCTGAAGTTGAAATCTCTGTTCTGACTGAATAATGTTTGGATCGCAGGTTGGCCAGCCAGACAATCGTGGCCAGTGAAGTGGGTGGTGGGAATCTGAACGGAACGCTGTCCGGGCAACGATTGATAGGCGTTTCACCATTCCGAATGCCAAGGATAAACTCAAGAATTTGTATCCGGGGGGAGAAGAGTAATGATGATCAAAGTTCCCCCAACGGCTGGTATTACCGGCAAGTGCGGGATTAAGCAGAAAAAAGCCAAAAGGCGAACCGGTTTTCGGAACCGAATCCCCTCAAGTGTGGGCAATACCCGCACTTGTCCGGTGCAAACGATGTTGGGTGCGTTTTGGTTTGAAAAGTGCCTTGATTTATTAGAGGCGAGTAAACAACAAGGTGAACATCAAAGATAAGGCTTCTTTTGCGTCATTTTCCATAACTTCATCAGGTGCAGCTTTTTCAAAAAAGATGCGTTGCCCAAGCGCAAAAGGATGGTCAAGTGGCTTGACATGAACAAAAGGATTTCTTATCTGTCGCAATTGGTCAAATTTATCAAGAAGAAACTCATTGACCAATTGGTGTTTACGGCAATATTTTATGATCACTTGTGCTCCGTGCTTCGCTTCGCTTTCCAAACCTTTTTCAACCATGAACTCATGCAATCGTCTTTCAATAAATGCTTGAGAAAGCAGGATTGTGGAGATAAACGCGCCATTGATATAAGCCCAACCCGCTTCGCGGAAGATTAATACTATTTCAAGACTGCCCATCATCCCCAAATCACCAGTAATACTTTCTACAAACTTTAGCCGTTCTACTCTACGAGCAAAGGAATCTTTATCAATCTTAGCCAGTAATTTTTCATTTCGGTCTATTCGTTTTTTCACTGGATGGCCGAACATATCTTTTTCAGTTTCGTTCTTTACTTTTGGCATTGCCTATACTCTGAGATAACGCAAGTAAATCAAGTAAATGAACTTCCCTAATTATTAGAAGAAGCTCCCAACGTTGGATGTTCAACCTATGCAGGCTGAGGCTGAATGCTCTCGGTGTCGTCCTCACCGAGTAGCTGTTCAACCTCCCAGGCCAGAAAGTTGTCCAAATCCGCCTTGATCTGCGCGACGACGAAGGCAATGACGGCCGCATCATCGATAAACCCAATCCCAGGAAGCATGTCAGGTATTAGGTCAATTGGCGATACAAAGTAGATGATCGCTACTATCACCAGCACTATGGAGCCCCACGGTATATCGCGATAATCTCTGCGGATATAGGCCCTCAACAAGCGAAAAAGGGCCGTCAGGTAACCCCAGACCTCTGCTAAAGGGCCTCTGTTTCTCTCATAGCTTTTTGCCTTCTTCACCGCGTCGTCGAGCAACTTCTTTGCCTTATTTGGATCGCGGGCATACTCTTCGGCTTTGCTCTTTGTCTTCTCGATTGCCTTAGCAATTTCCTTCTTCGTTGGCTTTGTCTTGCGAACAGAGGTCTTCGATGGTTTCTTGTTGGGTTTAAGAGTTGCCATTTCATTCTCCTTGAGCTATATCAAAAACGACTTGTTTGATAGACTAAAGCACCCAACGTGGCGCTTCAGGCGCCGGCCGAAGCGCGAGCGCAGCGAGGGCGAAGTACGGTCGCCTGCAAGCGCGGGTTGGGGTGACGATGAACACATGCCACAAATCTTGAATTGCCCTGATCCTTGCAACTTGTGACCATGCATGATTGAGTTGCGCCAAACAGTGTTTCCGTGACTTTTACTATTTCTTCTCGTCCATGGAAAAGCTCCTACTATCAGCAAGGAGAGCCACTGTTCCAAGCCCGCCTCCGATGAAGTTGATGATTGATGGCAGCGGGGTAGGAATAGCGGTGAGTATGCCGACCAATGCGCCTTTTCCGATAGCTAACCCCCACTGTTCTCGCATTCCGAATTTTTGAATTAGCACACATGGAATTATAAGAGCTGTCGCTACAGCGATAGAAATGGGCCAGGTTATGCCCAGGCTGGCGCTCTCTGGCCCGAATAGCATCCAGTCTACAGCAAACATACCAAATCCGACAAGCGGGTGTAATCCGGCCATTTGGCAGAACTGAAAGAACTTGTTCATTGTTATTTGATCTCCAATAACTTAAGAATTATGAGACCCCAAACTAGCATTCGTGTTCGGCGGTCCAACGGCTTGCGTTACCGGCGGTTGGGGAGAAAGAGGCTCGGTAACGAGAAACTGCCAAAGCTCAGAGAAAAGCCCAAAAACGCGCAGAGTCCCAGCCGTTCGGCGCACGCTGTGTTAGGTGGCTCCGCCCCGCCTTACTCGGTAACGGAGAAAAACCATGCCGTTGCCAAAACGACGTTACTCCAAAAGCTCTAGCTCAAATCGGACATTGTTAGGGAGGGATTGTTTTCCTCCTCCCACTACGATCGGTGCAAGAATCAGATGACACTCGTCGATCAACTCTGATCTAAAGGCGTGGGCGGCGATATCAGGCCCGCCGATAGAGATATCATGCTCGGCAGCCTCTTTCAGTTGTCGAATGGCTTCCGGATCAAAGTTTCGCTCAATCTGGGTCTTGCGAGTGGATACCGCCGCCAATGTCTTGGAATACACGATTTTGTTGGCTGCTTGCCACATCTCTGCGAAGTCGCGCAACAGTGGGGACTGAGCAGCTAAGGTGGGATCTGTCTCCCAAACCCTCATGATTTCATACATCCGACGGCCGTGGAGATAAGTGCCGACCGCACGTTCGAGGTTGTTGATGAAGCTGTGGACTTCCTCGTCTGGCATGGCCCATTCAAACCTGCCATCCGGGTCTTCGATGTAGCCGTCGAGGGACGAGATCGCCGAGTAGATCAAGTGAGCCATGCTGGACCTCTTGTTGGTAGTAAACCCTCTAATTCAAATCGCTTCAAAAAATATTGTATATCGCTCAAGAGCCACCTAACGTTCAGCATCAGTGGCAGCGCTGCGCGCCGTCAGCTGCATGCTGTTGTTAGGCGTTTGCCCACGTTGCGACATCACCTACAAGACGAAGACGCGCACGTCTACTACGCCATCCGGTGTTGAGCGAATACCCTGAAGGTCTTTATTGAGACCTTCGGCGTTGGTTATCAAGTGATCGGGGTCGTACACGACGCACCACAGCGATGAGCACTGCGGATGCCGCCTGTAGTGTTCGATGTCTACGATCAGTTCGTCGCCGACCCGTTTCGCATGGGCGCGATCACGTACGATCTTGGTTTCGATGACGATCCGGTACGCAGGCAGCAGAAAGTCCATCCGGGTGCTTGATCCAGCGTAGCTTGGCGTGAACTCCTCTGGTCTGATGTCGTTGATCCAAGGCCGCAGAAGCGCGTGCAACAGGTCCTGCACATCGTACTCGCTCCCGAACGAGAGCGGCTGGGTTCCCTTTCGACGATGAGTGAGAGGGTGCATTGCTCGTCGGAGCCCGCGCACCATAACTTCCAGTAGTTCCTCAACCTTTGTTGGCTTTGACAGGCCGGAGTGGTGTGTTGCGGCCGTGTCGAGGGTCTCCAGCGGCTGGCCATCGCCTTGCGGAAGCACCCGGCCAAAGCGGTAGTACCGTAGGCCGTTGTCCTCCAGCGCGCGTTCGACACGTTCGCGCTTGTCCTTCCAGTCGTCGTGCTCAGGCGTCTCTTCCTTCGGCGCTAGATCCATGAACTCTTCGAGCACGTTGCCCAGCACTGCGAGGCTATCCACCGTAGGCTCCTGCCCAGCTCGAAACAGCCACTCTTTCCACTTGGCGTGATGTGCGAGAGCCGGAGGCTCCCCTGGCGCACCGGAGTTGATGAACAGGGCATCAAGAGTCGCGTGGGAACCAGAAAGAACCTCACCTACAACCGCACAGAGAGCCCTCGACAGCCGCATGCTCATGTCCTTTGTTCTGTACACCAACGGTTAAGGTTTGATGTGGCGGAGTAGGCGAAAGTCCAAACAACGGTTCGTTGCACCGCCACATCAAACCGAGTTGAACTAAGCCGTTTTAGGGAACGCACCTGGCTATTTGGGATTTAAGGCACGCTACCTGGTCCAATCCGCCATCAAATGGGTGGCTTTGTATTGATTGTACAACCAAAAAGCCTCCCAGCACAAGCTGGAGATCCGGAATTCGGGTGAATATTTTCTGGCATAAGACGAGTGGAAACACGGATGCAAGCGTGAGATCCGGCATCCAGTAGAAAAGCAGGGGCGGGAAAGCCAGACAGCTCATGGTGGGCAGCGCCCCGTGGGTTGAATGATGCGCTGAAAAAGCAGGGGCTGGCCGCAGCTAGAGCAGCACAGCTTTGACTCTGGGGTTGAACCGGCTGGCTCTGGTGTGGCTTGTGACTCTTCCAAGTTCTCCGGGCATTTCTGTTCGATCTGTAGGCGCACCGCAAGCAGGCGTTTGCGGCAGCCGGGTGCAAAGAAGCCAAAGTAACGCACCTTGACGAACCCCTTGGGCAGCACATGCTGTAAGAAACGGTGGATGAATGCTTCGGCAGAGAGTGTGCACAGCCTGGGCTCACCTGTGTCCGTCGCCCGGTAGCGAAATGTAACCAGCCGTTCTCCAGACTAACCAAGCGGCGGTTGCTTATGGCCACTCGAAAGACATAGGGAGCCAGGTACTTCAGGGCTGCGCGGCCGTTGCCCACCGGTTTGCAGTGAACCACCCACTCTTGCTGCCAGACCCTGGCGGGAACCTGCATGAAAAGGGCGGTCTTTTGCAAGGCCTGCCGGAACTTGCCGCGAAATATCTTGGAGAGCGCTTTCACTGGTAGCAGAAAATCCTGTCGGGCAGGCAGCCAGGTCTGAGTATCTGCTGCCAGGCCGCCTGCCGGGAGCAGGTAGTGAATGTGCGGGTGGTATGCCAGGTTGCGACCCCAGGTATGCAGAATACCCACCAGGCCGATCTGACCGCCAACGAAACGCGGGTCTTTTGCCAGGTGTTGGGCAGCCGCGGCAGAAATTCGGAAGAGCAGGTTGTTCAACAAGCTCTGGTTGCTGCGCACGACTTCACACAGCGCAGCAGGCAAGGTGAACGTCAGCATGAAATATGGCTCTGGCAGGAGCAAACCTTGCTGCGCTCCCAGCCATTCCTGAGCCTTATCATTCTGGCACTTGGGACAGTGTCGGTTGCGGCAGGAATGATAACTGTACTGCACCTCGCCGCATTGCTGGCAGGCATAGACCTGTCCTCCCAGGGCCTCCGTGCGGCACTGCTCAATGGCGCGCATCGCCTGCCGGTGACTCGGCAGGATTTGATCTGAGAACTTTTGGCGATAGGCAGGGCCGTACTGGCGGAAAATATCGGCCAGCTCTAGTCCCACAGCCCCGCCGCCATGCGATTGACAGCCTGGATCGCCAGGTCTTCGCTTGGTTTGGTCAGATGGGTATAAATCGCAGTAGTCGTAGGTGAAGCGTGCCCAAGGTAAGTATGAATGATGCGTAAATTCAGCCCGGCTTCCAGCAGGTGTGTGGCGTAGGAATGGCGCAAGGTGTGCACGGTGGCGTGTTTCTGGATGCCGCTGTCCAGCAGAGCACCTTGAAACGCTCGCTGCACCCCACTAGCATCCATTGGCTTTCTGACGCCCTGGCGCGACGATGGAAATATCCAAACCGGGTCGCGGTGGGATGCCCAATACTGGCGCAGCATTTCCAGCACCGGTTGAGGCAGCGGCACGTAGCGGTCCTTGCCGCCTTTCCCGAGACAAACGTGCAGTAACTGGCGTCCACCGTCGATGTGGCCGATCTGCAAGTGCAGGCCCTCCTGCAAGCGCAGTCCACAAGCATAGATCGTGCTCAGGCATACCCGGTAGCGCCAGCGGCGTACCCGTGACATGATCTGGCGTATCTCTTCCACGCTGAGTACCACCGGCAGCTTTTTCTCCTGCTGCGGGCGCACCAAATCCAATGTGGCCCAATGCCGCTGCAGTGTGCGCTCATAGAAGAACTTGATCCCGCATAAAGCCAGGGTGATGCTGCTGCGCGAGGCTTTCTTGACGTTCTTCAGGTACAGAAAATACTGGCGCAGCTCATCTTCGCTGATCTGATCTGGCGGCTTGTTGAAGTACGCCGCCAACTGGCGCACGGCCCGCAGATAGGAGTCCTGCGTCCTCTCTGCAAAACTGTGCAGCTGCATATCCTCGATCATTCTCTGACGTAATGCGGTCATGGCTATACCTCCTCTGAAATTGAATTGGACCTTTCAAAGGAAATATAGCCTGGATCGCAGGGTGTGTGAAGATTTTTGGATTGGCTAGAGAAGGAGAAAGGCGCTGACCTTATCTTAACAGTTAGTTGGACTACAGCTTTCTATATATTGCTGTCACTCGACTCACTTTCTGTTGCCTCTATTGGGTAATCTTTCCTAATCACTACCTCGGGCTCTACGCCTAAAAAGTGATATCGAACCTCTGTAAAGACGAGCCGTAAATGGAAAGCCTCTGTTTCTACCGTGACTTCGTGCATTTTTCGCTTCAATAATTGTGACCAATAATGGGCCCGATCACCATTTTCAACATAAATAAGGCCCGGATAGGCGTTTGAATAACGGACACCCCATATAAATCCATCGGGGCCCTCTTTTGACGGGTAATCAGGGCCGCTATACACATATTCGTCAGGAAGAGACTGAACAAATACTAACGGTGCTACTCTGGTTTGGTATTGCGCTTCAACGCAACCGATAAACTGGTATGCATGAAGATCGGTATTAGGTGGACCATCGCGAGCACCTACGATGATTTCATAATCGCGCATGTAGTCTGTAAAACCATGCCGAATAATAGCGGCGTCAAAAAAACTTTCTTTTTTGAGTATTTCTTGGACAGTAGACATTGTATCTAATCGACATGACCTAAGGATTTAGGAGACGGCTAACTTACCTGCGCGCAGCGCTTAGTGGTGCTCTCGACAAGAGAGTGAAGTATAATACTCCTGGGATTGCTCCCAGGAGGCCGAATGAGAAAACCGATCAAGCTGCGTACTATAACAACCGAGGAAGTCACTGCGATTAAGCGGTTAGCTTCATCTCGCAAAGAACCCATTCGCTTGGTGCAGCGGGCGCGGGTGATTGCCTTCATGGTTGAGGATCCTGATCTGCACGCCACCGACGCTGGTTTCAAAGCTGGTTTCAAGAGCAGCGCGATGGGACCAGGATGGGTCAGGCGGTTCAATGAAAAGGGGCTGCCAGGATTAGAAGACCAACCCCGCCCGGGGCGGAAACCGACCCACAAGCCGAAAGTGCGGAGTGCCTTGATTGCCCTGGCTACGCAGAAGCCGCGAACGCTAGGATATCCCCACGAATTATGGACGCTCGAACGCTTACAGCGTGCCTTCGAAGAACGCCAGGGGGTGCATCTGTCTGACTCAACCATCTGGGAATGGCTGGCAGATGAAGGGCTGGAATGGAGACGGCAGCAGAGTTGGTTCCACAATGCAGAGAAACACGATCCCGAGTTCGTGGAAAAAAGGGGAGCATCGTAGCGGCCTATCTGGCTCCGCCAGAGCGCACCCGGGTGATCTGCCTGGATGAGATGGGACCGATTGCGGTCAAGACCTATCCCGGCGAAGAATGGAAACTGGGAACCAACCGGGCCACCTTTGAACCAGACAATGGCCGGCGCGGCAAGTTGTGGGTGCATGGCGCCTTTGAGCCTGCCAGCGGGCAAGCAGCGATCCTGATGAGCCCTGGACGAGATAGTGCCTCCCATGTTCAATTGCTGGAGCAGGTGATCCTTCAGTTTCCTTCTGACCGTTGGCTGCTGATTGAAGACAACCTGACGATCCATACCAGTAAACAGGTGAAGCTGGCCCTGGCCGCCTGGCCTGAAATTCAGGTGCAGTTCATCCCAAAGTACGCCTGTTGGTTGAACTTGATCGAACCCTGGTGGAAGCAGCTCCGCTCTCTGGCTCTCAAGGGACGCCGGTTTGAGACCCTTGACGAGCTGACCCAAGCGCTGAACGAGGCTGTGCAGTACTGGAATTTGCATCGACATCCTTATCAGTGGCGAAAGAAACCGCAACAGCAAGTGTCCATCCTCGGTGGGTTCGGGATCAGCCGAACCACAATTAGTTTACCTATCTAGCGAGAGAACCACTTAGTTCAACAATATATATACAGAAAATATCCGTATAGCTAGCCGTTTCGTTGTTATGTACAGAATCATCCTATATAATCGAAGTCCGCTGATACTTATTATACGATCCTTTGATCTCTCATGGAAATCCTTGGAACATAAAACATGGAAAGCCGCCCCAATAAACTCCTAGACCAGGTGCGCGACGCCATCCCAAAGAGATGGGTACTGGCGAAGTTCAGGCTTTCCTAACCCACCTGGCCTTAGAAGAGCATATTTCGGCTTCTACACAGTACCAGGCGCTTAGCGCGTTGCTTTTCCTGTACCGTGATGCTCTAAGCCAGGAGCTTGGTCTAGCCGACTCGGTGCGCGCCAAGCCATCTCAGCACGTGCCTACCGTGCTCAGCCATGCTGAAGTTCAGGCCGTGCTGCAATGACGAGCAGGCCTTTTGGGAGCAGGAGCGCCGTAAGGTTTACGAGGAGTGGAAGGCTACATACCGCATCAGCCGCACGAAGGAGAGTTGAGGATATAATAAGCGCAAGAGGATTTCGAGATGAAGCGCAAGCAGGCTGTCACTCTTTTACGAAAAAGAAAAACCGAGTTATCCGAGCGATTTCATGTGGCTTCTTTAACCTTGTTCGGGTCGGTGGCGCGTGATGAAGGAGGCCCGGACAGCGACGTCGATATTTTGGTTGAATTCAGCCAACCAGTCGGATTATTCCATTTTATTGCGCTTAAGCAGCACCTGGAAGAAATTCTGGGATGTAAAGTGGATCTGGGGACGCCTCGCTCACTCAAGCCCTATCTCAAAGATAGTGTCATGCGCGAGGCGATCCGTGTCGCCTAGAACCTGGCAAGCTCGCTTTGTCGATATTCTTTCTTGCGCGAGAAATATCCGCGATTTTTCAACAGGAATGCCGTTAGATGCATTTCTGGCAGATCCTCGCACAATACGGGCGGTGGCTTTTGAACTTATCACGATCGGTGAGGCTGCCCGCGCTATCCCCTTAGAAATTCAAGAGCGCTTTCCGGAAATTCCCTGGGGAAAAATGCAAGGCATTCGGAATGTATTGGTGCACGAATATTTCCGTCTCGATGAAGAAATCCTGTGGCAAGCTGCTCAAGAAGATATTCCCACATTGATTACTGCATTAGAAAAGATTATCGAGACCGGATATTAAGAACGAGGCCGGCGCAGTGGGACAGGGTGGAGCAGAGGATGCGCGAATACCTGGCGGGGCTGCGGGATAAGACGCTGTTTGAGAAGCCGTTCTCTGAGGGGGAGGATGAGGATTTGATCGTGTGGCAGGTGCTGCTGCAGGTGGTCAATCATGGGACGGATCACCGGCCTCTGTTCTGAGGCTGTTGAACGATTTGGGGGTGAAGACGACGTCGCAGGATTATATTTTTTATGTGTATGAGAGTATGTAGCGGTTGATCCTGCCTGGTTGAGATGGCAGGCCGCGCCTGCAGTTTGTCATGGGCGGCGGTTGGAGTAGAGACCCGCGCTCACGGATCCCCATACAACTCAATCCGCCCTCCGATAAACTCCCGGCTGCGGATCAATTTCTTGTGCGCTGCCAGCGTCTGCGGGATGAGCCCCAGCGGATCGGTGTACGACTCGTGACTGTAAACCAGCCAGACCCGGTGGCGCCCGCTCAACAGTGAAATCAACCCAGGGATGTCGTCCGCCGCCATCCTGGGCTCGAGGACGCCGCTGTCGAACAGGTCCAGCGGCACGCCGCGTTTCTCGACCTGCAGGGAACGACGTTCTTCACGGGTTTTGAAATAATAGTCGAACGGGATTACCACAAAGTTGGAGTTGAATAGGATCAAGTCGTCCTTCTCGACGAACTTCGCCACGTAACCGGCAGCCGTGTACCAGTCCTCTTTCTGGTAGAACCGGAGATAATCGCCGGTCGAGAAGAGGTAGTTGGTGGCGAAGATCCCCAGCGCCAGCGCCATGAGCGGGCGAAATCTTAATTGTGCGATGCCGGCTGCCAGCAGCAGGAACAATGGGATCGTGATCCAGATCAAGGTTCGATCGAAAAATATGGGCCGGCGCAGGCTCACGAGCAGCTCACCCAGGACGGGGGCGACGAAGAGCGCAGCCAAAAAGAAAAAGATGGAAAGCTTTTTGCGGTAATACAGCAGCCCCAAACCCAGCACTCCGCACAGCATCCAGGTGATGATCTCCTGGCTGGCGAGGCCTGGCGCAGAGGCATTCAACAGGGAGCGCAGCATCTGACCGATGGAATCCCAGGTTGGTATAGGAATCCAGAACTCCTGGTCGACCCGACCGGCTTGCCGGAGGAAGACCGGTATCCATGGACTCCACAGCAAGAGGATGCCGAGCTGAGCCTTCACCCAACTCGCCAGAGAGGGAGCCCGGAAGGGCGCATGGAATGGCGCATGCAATGGCGCATGGAATGCTGGTTGAGGCCCTGGTTTCTTGATGCTTTGAAAAAGGATGAGGCCAAAAACGAAGAGATTGGCGGCGAGGAGGAAAAAGACGGCTGTGTTGTGGGTGTACAGGGTGGCAGCCGAGAATACGATGAAAGCAGCCCAGGCCAGGTCGGTCTCGATGGTGTGGATGGGCGGCAAGCGATGGCGGTAGACCCACGCTCTCCATCCGGTTTGAGGGGGCTCGACCTGGTAGCTGAAACTATCTGCGGGGGCGTCGGGCTCGAGCGGTGCGGCGCTGCGCCAGGTATGCAGGTACTGCCGGAACTGGCTGCCGATGGGCATGGCGGAGCGCGCATCGGTGAGCAGCCTGACCAGGGCATAGATCGCCAGGGCTGCGTTGAACGCCAGCAGGGTGTACATGCGCGTTTCCTGGGCGTAGTAGATGTTGAAGGGCGAAAAAGCCAGGAAGACGGCTGCCGCCAATCCCACCATGGCGCCGGATATGCGTTTGCCGGTCAGGTAGATGATCGGGATGGTGGCTGTGCCGAAGAGCGCCGAAAGCAGGCGGGCATAATAGGGTGTATCCCCATTGGCGTTGATCCAGTAATGGAGCACAAGGTAATAAAGGGGTGGGTGTTGGTCGATTCTGATGGTCCATTGCAGGAGCTCGGGGAGGTTGTGGTTGGCCAGCCAAACGCTGAAGGTTTCATCCAGCCACATGCCCTTCGCGCCGAGCAGAAGCACGCGCAGAAAACCACCCAGCACTGTGATGATGATGGCGAGCCAGGGCGCAAGCTCTTCGAACTCGTTTTCTTCGTACATCTTAATATTGTACAAATTTTCACGCTGGATGTCATGTGTTGTTTGTCATCGAAGCAGGGCTTTCATAAGCTGGTCGCAGGTAGTGGGCGGCGCACAAGGATTTAGATCCTTCACTGCGTTCAGGATGACAGATCGAAAAAGCAAAAAACGCTGGCATCGCAATGACATGCCTGATTTTTGTCATGCGCGCTCGTATTACATCCCACACTTGACATTCGCCTGTGCCTTCTCTAAGATTAAGGACAGCATCTCGCATAGGCTATGTCCAGGTGTCCTTCCGCAGGGCGCTCTCCGGCAGGGTGGGGAGGGCGTTTTTACGTGGAGGGAGATTGCCACGACCAGCAAAGTGCGCTGGTCTCGCAATAGCATTTACGATTAGTAAAGGTGGTCGCACGTAGTGGGCCACGCACAAGGATGTCATCCTGAGCGGAGCGAAGGATCTAGATCCTTCACTTCGTTCAGGATGACAGATGGAAAAAAGGAGCAGCGATGGCTAAGATCGATATGCTGGTGAAGGATTTTTTGGCGCAGAAGCGGATCGCGGTGGTGGGGGTTTCGGATAAGCGCGAGACGGGCTGCAACCTGGCTTACCGGAAGTTCAAGGAGGCGGGGTATGCGGTGAGTGCGGTGAATCCGCGCATTACGAGCTTCGAGGGCGACACGTGTTACCCGGATTTGAAGTCGATTCCGGAGAAGCCGGATGCGGTGTTCATTCTCACCCGGCCGGAAGTGACCGGGGAGATCGTGCAGCAGTGCGTGGAGCTGGGGGTGAAGCAGGTGTGGATGCATTGTATGTTGGGGACGAAGCCGGGGATGGCGGCGGGGATGACGAGCGTTTCTCAGGAGGCGGTGGAGCTGTGCCGGGCGAATGGGATTGCGGTGATTCCGGGGAGCTGCCCGAATCAGTTTTTGAAGCCGGATTTTGGGCACGCGATGATGCGGGTGATGTGGAGGACGTTTGGGTTTATGAAGGTGAGTTGAGCCGGAAGATTTTTTCCACAGATTACACAGATTTCACAGATTTATTAACAATTGCTCAGCGTTCTTTACGTCTCTGAGTGAGCCCTATCTTAACTTTGCGATCTTGGCGCTTTTGCGAGAGATCAGGCTTTTTCCGCAGATTTCGCAGATGAACGCAGATAGAACAAAAAAATCTGCGAAAATCTGTGTACGCCGGTACTCCGGCGCAATCTGCGGATAGTTCTTCTTTGCGGCTCGGCGTGAGAAAGAGGATGCTCATGAATAAAATCCTTGTCACCTACACCACTATGGCAGGCTCCACGGCCGAAGTCGCCGCGGCGATAGGCGAAGAGCTTGCGCGCCAGGGGCTGGCGGTCGAGGTGCTGCCCATGGAGGCCGTCAAAGATCTGGGCGCTTACGGCGGCGTGGTCGCTGGGGCGCCGATGATTATGGGCTGGCACCGCGAGGCGTTGGGGTTCCTGAGGAAGCATCGCAGGGCGCTGCAGCAGATTCCGCTGGCGGTGTTTGTGACGGCGATGAGTCTGACGCAGACGGGGGAGACGAGCGTGGAGGGGGGTAAGGTGTATGTGGATGCGAAGCTGCCCAAGCCGCCAAAGACGGCGGGGAGTTTGAGCTTCCGGGAGCGGTATGCGCGGCTGGGGAATTACGTCCGGCCGATTATTAAGGCGGTGCGACCGGCGAAGCCGGTGAGTGTGGGGGTGTTTGGGGGGCGGTTGGAGTACGGGCGTTTGAAGTGGTGGGCGGTGGTGTTTGCGATGCTGATTATCCAGGCGCCGGCAGGGGATCGGCGCAATTGGGAGGCGATCCGGGAGTGGGCGGCCTCCCTCCAGGATGCCTTAGAGCCTGCAAAGAGCATTTGAGACATAAAGATTCAAAGAGCTTAAAACACAAAGGACACCAAGGAGGCACAAAGTTCACAAAGGTATTTGATAAAAACCTTTGTTGTCTTTTTCTTTCTTCTTGGTGTCCTTTGTGTTTCCACTTTTGTTTTTCTCAGCTTTTTCACAGGCGGGGGGTGTATGATTGGTGCAGATGGACGGTTCTGCGATGACGACTGTGCTGATTGTGGATGACGACCAGAAGCTGTTGAAGATGCTGCAGCGCACGCTGACGTATGAGGGTCTGGAGGTGGTTACGGCGGCGGACGGGCAGGAGGCGCTGGCGCAGGTGAACGCGCACCGCCCGGAGATTATTGTGCTGGATTGGATGATGCCCAGGATGGATGGGCTGGCGGTGGTGCAGCGCTTGCGCTCGGCGAACAACCAGGCGTTCGTGCTGATGCTGACGGCGCGCGATACGCTGGAGAACCGGGTGGAGGGGCTGGAGAGCGGGGCGGACGATTATCTGGTGAAGCCGTTTGCTCCGGCTGAGCTGGTGGCACGCTTGCACGCGCTGCAGCGCCGGCTGGAGAGGCGACCCGAGCGGCAGCCTCTGGCTTTCGAGAGCATCCGGCTCGATCCGGCAGCGCACGAGGTGCACCTGGGCGATACGCTGCTGACGCTGACGCTTACGGAGTTCGAGCTGCTGCGCTGTTTTTTGATGCACCCACGCCAGGTGCTGGAACGCTTGCAGATTTTGAACCAGGTGTGGGGGTATGATTTTGGCGGCGACGATAATGTGCTGGAAGTTTACGTGGGCTATCTGCGCAAGAAGCTGGAAGCCGGCGGGGGACCGCGCTTGATCCATACGGTGCGCGGGGTGGGCTACGTGCTGCGGACGGAATGATGTCGATACGATTACGCCTTACGCTGATGTACAGCGCCATCCTGGCGCTCACGCTGTTGGTGTTTGGGGCAGCGTTGTATACGATCCAGGCGCAGTATACGCTGGATGCGCTCAAAACCGACCTGACCCGCACCGGTGAGGGAATCGGTACGGCGGTGATGTTTCGCTATGCACGCCCGCCCATTCCGGAGCAGGGGAGTATCCCTCAGACGCGTGAAGGCGGTTCCCCGCCGGTGACTTTCGAAATCTTCTCTCCGGAGCCGGAATTTCAACGCTTGCGCGAGCGAGAGATCGTGCGCGTCCTGGATGCGCAGGGTGTGCTCGTCGCCAGCCCATTTGGACTGGAGGGAGACGCGCTGCCGCTCACTGCAGAAGGTTTGCAAGCCATACAGGCCGGGCAGGCGTGGTGGGAGATCGCTTCCGGTGAAGACGAACGCCTGCTGATATACAATCGCCCGGTGATTGTCAATGGCGTGCTGATATCGATTGTGCAGATCGCGCGCCCGCTGGTGGAACGCGACCGCTCGCTGGCAGGGCTGGGCAGGACGCTGATTACGGCGGGTGTGTTCACGATCCTGGCGGCTTTCGGGGCGGGATGGGTGCTTTCGGGGCTGACGCTGCGCCCGATCGACCGGATCACGCAGACGGCGCGCACGATCGGCAGCGAGAGCGATTTCACCCGGCGGGTGGATTACCAGGGCCCGAACGATGAGGTAGGGCAGCTGGCGACGACGTTCAATTCGATGCTCGAGCGCCTGCAGGATGCTTATCAGCGCGTCAGCCAGGCGTTGAAGCTGCAGCGCGATTTTGTGGCGGATGTGTCGCACGAGCTGCGCACGCCGCTGACGACGGTGCGCGGC
>JBGSTO010000081.1:0-1571 GCA_041736465.1 Anaerolineales bacterium
GAGTCGTACAGGCGGGCATCCAGCGAGAACTCTTTCCGTTCGAGGTCCCAGATGCCTACCGCGTCCAGGTGGACCGCCAGAATGGGCTTGCCGACGCGCGGCGCAATGATGTGCAGCTGACCGAGCAGGATGCGCCGCCGCTGCTCGCCAAACTCGATGATCAGCGCCAGCTCGGCGGAAATGAGGGTTGGCGTGCCCCAGTTGAGGATCAGCGCCAATCCAAACAAGTGGCGGTCACGCGCCGGGGGGAAGACGCTGCGCAAGGTGGTCAGCAGGCGCCCGGCATTGGCGACCGGGTCCTTGGGGAACAGGATGGCGTCCAGCGTGCGGTTGTGCAGTCCCTCGCGCAGCACGTTGGTGTCGACCGTACGGTGGATGCCGAGCAGCCCGCCCACACCGCCCAGGGTGAAGCCGAGGAAGAGCTGGATGGGCGGGTTGAACTCGACCGAGATGATAATCAGCAGCGAGAAACCCTTCGAACCATCCGGCAGGCGCGTGGTGAGCAGCCCCACCGCTTTGAGCGAGAGCCGCTCTTTGATGGTCAGCTCCAGCACGCCAGCATACTCCTCCTTCTCGCGATCGAAGTAGAGGAAACCCCCGCCGGTTACTGCATCGCTGTCCACCACGATGCCCAGCCCGCTCGGCGGCTTGAAGCCCAGGTTGCGCATGTACAGGAACGGCGGCATCAGCCGCAGCGCATCGGACGGCGGCTCCCCGCCGGTCGAGCCTGCGTTCAATGTGAACCCGATCTGCTCGACGCTGATCTGCAGCGGTCCAAGCTTGAGATTGAAGCTGGTGGCAGCCATAAAGCGCAGCTCAGAGCTGTCCTCGCCGCTGACCGGCTCCAGCGCAAGCTGCACCGATTGGATGCGCAGCCCGCCGATGGACTGGTTAATGGGGATGGTGGTCGAAAACCGCCCGCCTCCCTCCACATAGATGCCATTGTCCTGGTCGGCAGCGATCCCCAGGTCAAAATTGACGCGCACTTCCTTCGATTTCATCGTATCAGCGACGAAGCTGTCGGCTTCATCCGGGACAATCACCAGGGCGCTCTTCTGGGTGGCGGCTTTGATCTTGAAGCCCGTGTTAGCTATCTCCACCTTGAAGGAAAAGTCGCCGATCTCCAGCCGGGTGCCGGTCGTCTCGGGCAGGCTGATCGCCGGACCGACTGTCGCCGGCTGCTGCGGCTCGATCGCCAGCTTCATACCTCCAGACGGCGCCCCGGTGAAGGCAAATTTATCCTCGCCGGTGAAATGCACCACCGCGTCCAGCCCGTCGGGCGTATTGACGGTGATCGAGATCTTCAAGGGGCGTTCTTTGCTGCCGGCGGTCTCGGTGAAAACGACTGCCCCGCGCAGCGACAGGTACCAGCCGATGCGCCCGTCGTCTTCGATCAGGAAGAACTGCGTCAGGGTAGCAGAGGAACTTTGCGGCGGTCCGGCAGGCGAGGTCAGCTTGAGCGAATATCCCCGGCTGGCGATGCGCTCCGACAGCGGGATATCCTCGCCGGGTGGAAGCTCCCAGCCGTAGATCTGGTCGACCTCCAGGTCGATCTTTTTCAGCAGCGATTT
>JBGSTO010000095.1:0-8962 GCA_041736465.1 Anaerolineales bacterium
TACTGCAGATGAGATCATGGTGGTTTGCATGGCTCGCCAAGTCGAAGACGGCGAGACCGTGGTGCAAGGTCTGGCAACGCCGCTCGTTGCAGCCGCCTATTTACTGGCAAAACACACCCACGCTCCGCACCTGTATTTTGCTTCCGCCATTGGACAGGGCATCTGCCGTAAACCCGCTCCGCTTGGCTTGCTGTACGTTGAGAGCTTATGGCTGGACCGCTCGCTGACCAACACCAGCTTTGTGAATGTGGCTACCCAGGTACTGCCGACGCTGAAGCCGAAGGAATTCTTCCGCCCCGGGCAGGTAGATGCGCAAGGCAATTTTAACAATATTGCTTTCGGCAAAGATGTGCTGCAAGGTGGGCGGCCTCGGCTGAGACTGCCCGGCTCGGGCGGCATCCCGGATGTGACCACGATGATCGAGCGGGTGCACCTGTATGTTCCCCGCCATTCGCGAGTCACATTCGTACCCGAGCTGGACGTTCGCTCCGGTATGGGTCACACGCCCGACCGGCGCAAAGGCGCAGGTCCACAGTCGCTTACTACTGATCTGGGATTATTCGATTTCGAGAACGGCCGGATGCGGTTGGTAAGCTGGCATCCCGGCACAAGCCCTGAGCAAATTCAATCTCGCACCGGCTTTGAGCTTGAGATCGCTCCCTCTGCCGGCGAGACTCCACTCCCCAACGATGAAGAGATCCGCTTGCTCCGGGAAGAGATCGACCCGTTGGGCATCCGCCGCCTGGAGCTGCTCGGCGGAAATGCCCGCCGGCAGCTGCTGCACGAGATTATTGATCAAGAAAGCGCTAATTCGATTGCGTTTCAGAGTTGACCAGCTTCTATGAGTTCGATGCGTAAGTTTACTCACATCCTCCAAGTCCGGCGAAACACAGGCTGGCGAAGCGGCGCGGTCAGATCAGGCGTGCTGCTGTTCATCATGCTGGCAGCGAATTTCGCCAGCATCCTCGAGACCTGGGCATATCCGCTGGTGCAGCAAAATACTTCTCAAGATCCGGCCGCCCAGCTCCTGACCAGATTATCACCCGAAGAGCGGGTGGGCCAGCTATTCCTGGTCACATTCGCCGGCACCGATGCAGGCGAAGGCACGCCAGTCTACGATTTGATTCGAGAACAGCATATCGGCGGTGTGGTCCTGCTGGCAGCCAATGATAATTTCACCAGTGAGCCTCAGGCGCTCGAATCTCTGCAAACGATGATACGCCAGATGCACCTGACGCGCTGGACCGCATCTCAGGGCAGTTCTGCCGGCGGTGCAGCCGACCAACCTGATGCTATCGATTTTATTCCTCTGCTGATTGGAACTTCTCAGGAGGGGGACGGCTACCCAAATGACCAGATATTATATGGTCTGACCAAACTGCCCAATCAGATGGCGCTGGGTGCTACCTGGCAGCCGCCGCTGGTTGAGAAACTTGCCAATGTATTGGGCACTGAGCTTTCCGCCATAGGCATCAACTTGCTGCTGGGACCGGCCCTGGACGTGCTCGAGTCACCGGAGCCAGACAGCAGCAGCGACCTCGGGACACGCGCTTTCGGCGGCGATCCATATTGGGTGGGCAAATTAGGCAGCGCCTTTGTACGTGGTGTGCATGCCGGCAGCCAGGGAAAGGTGGCAGTCATTGCCAAGCACTTCCCTGGAAATGGAGGCGCAGACCGTCCGCCCGAGGAAGAAGTCGCCACGGTAAGAAAATCTCTGGAAGAGCTGAAGAAGTTCGACCTGGCGCCATTCTTCGCTGTCACCGGCGATGCAGCCGAGCCCGCATCAGCCGTGGATGGGCTGCTGGCATCGCACATCCGCTATCAAGGCTTTCAGGAAAATATTCGCGTGACAACCCGCCCGGTCAGTTTTGACCCACAGGCATTCAGCATCCTGATGGGCCTGCCTTCCCTCGCCACCTGGCGCCAGGCAGGCGGATTGATGCTGAGCGACAACCTGGGCAGCCGGGCCGTGCGCCGTTTCTATGAGCTGACCGGGCAGCCTTTCGAAGCCCGCAGGGTCGCATTGAATGCTTTCCTTGCCGGCAACGACCTGCTCTATATGGGAGAAATGTCCGACGGCGAAGAGATCGATACGTATACTGCCATCGTACAAACGCTGGAATTTTTCTCACAGAAATACCGGGAAGACCCGGTATTCGCAGCTCGAGTTGACGAATCCGTCTTGCGCATCCTGCGTTTAAAATACCGCCTGTACCCGCAATTCATCCTCGAAGATGTCCTGCCGTCGGCTGAAGGGTTATCGATTCTTGGCACTCAAAGCCAGATGACCTTCGAAATTGCACAGCAAGCGGCTACTTTGATCAGTCCCTCTGCCGCAGAGTATGATACCGCTCTACCAGACCCACCAGATCAGCTCGACCGGCTTGTCTTCATCACCGACAGCCGCGAGGCGCAGCAGTGCAGGCAGTGCCCGGCAGAATACCTGCTCGCGCCCGACGCCCTGATGCAGGCTGTGATCCGCCTTTATGGCCCGCAGGCAGGGCGCCAGGTGGTTACTCCCAATCTGAGCGCGCACACATACCAGGATTTGATCGAGATGATGGACAGCAACCCGGGCACAACGCAGATCGAACGCGATCTCCGCCGCGCGAACTGGGTAGTGTTTGCCATTCTGGATGTCAGCGAAAAGGTGCCTACCTCGCAGGCACTGCACCGCTTTCTGGATGAGCGCCCCGATTTGCTGCAGCAAAAACGGCTGGTCGTATTCAGTTTCAATGCCCCGTACTATCTGGATGCAACCGACATTTCAAAAATCAACGCTTACTTTGGCCTGTACAGCCATACACCCGGCTTTATTGACGTGGCTGCTCGTCTCCTGTTTCGTGAGCTGCGCCCCTTGGGATCGCTGCCTGTTTCCGTCCCCGGGATTGGCTACGACCTGATTACTGCCACTTCACCCAATCCCCTGCAGGTGATTCCGCTGCTGCTCGATCTGCCTGCAGAAGAACAGCCTTTGCCCACTGCTTCCCCGCAGCCTGCACCGATCTCAGACTATAAGGTTGGAAGCGCTATCCCGGTGCGCACTGGAGTAATCCAGGATCATAACGGGCGTCAGGTTCCAGATGGCACGCCTGTCCAGTTTATTATTACAGTCAACGGTGAACTGGCAGTGGTGCCGTCTGTGGTAACCACGCGGGATGGCATCGCCAGGACATCCATTCAAGTAAGCACTTCAGGTATCCTTGAAGTTCGCGTCGAGAGCGAGCCTGCCAAGCAATCCGATACGTTGCGCTTCGAGATTCCAATCGATAACGCACCGCCTCCAACGCAAACGCTGACCCCTGAGCCTACCGCTGAGCCTACGCCGGCTCCAACCGCAACGCAAGTGGTGATCGCCCCGCCCGCGCTGCTGCCTCCGGAGCGGCTGCAGCCAGAACTGCTGGACTGGATCATGTCCCTGCTTGTGGTATGCATGTTGGGATTGATCGCGTATCGACTGGTCTCTCTGGCAGGCTACGTACGCTGGGGTGTGCGGGCGGGATTCATGGCAGTGATCGGAGGTCTGGCAGCTTACATCTATCTGGCCCTACAACTGCCCGGCGCCTCAGAAATGCTGGAAAGATCCGGCGCCGGGGCGATCCTCGCCACTGCCGCCTCCGGATCCGCTGCCGGCTTGCTCGTCACCTGGGCCTGGCGCTATCTCCAAGCCCGGCAGAGCACGCCTCGTGAACGAACGCTCAACGAGCCAGAGTGAGCGCCAGGCTCACCAGGATCAAGGCAGCCACAATCCCAATCAAAGTTAATTCAGCCGGAGATGAAACCAGGTCTGCCATGGTGGGGGCAGGCAGCGAGGCGCGAGGGCGAGTGACGGGATTCCAATCCCCCAGCAGCGCCTGACGGAATGCTTCTACGTCTGCAGGACGGTCTTCCGGGTGCAGGTTCATCGCCCACAATATCGCCCGTTCGGTACGCTGGCTGACATCCGGATTGAGCTGGCGCGGCGATACCAGGCTGTTCGGATTCAAAAACAGCTCACGTGCCTCCACCGGAGGCCGGTTGGTGAGCAGATGGTAAAGCGTTGCTCCGAAAGCGTAAATATCGCTGCGTGTATCGGTGTGACCACTGTCGCCGCCATACTGCTCCAGAGGTGTGTATAGGGCAGTGCCGCGCCCCTGCAGGATCGTAATGGTTACATCCTCGGTGCTGAGGATCTTTACCAGGCCAAAATCGACCAGCTTGACCAGACCGCTGGGGGTGAGCTTGAGATTTCCCGGTTTGATATCCCGGTGCAGGATGGGTGGGCGCTGGCTGTGCAGGTAAGATAATGCATCTGCAATCTGGCTGGCCCAACCCAATACTTCTCTTTCAGATAAAAAGCGCCCTTCCTGGCGCGCTTCTATCATTAAGGCCCGCAGGTCTTTACCGGGGACGAAGTCCATCACCAGGTAATCACGCCCACCGATCGAAAAGTAGTCCGATACTTTAGGCAGGTTGGGGTGGTCCAGGCGGGCCAGCACTGTGGCTTCGCGTAAAAACTGCTCCCGAGCCTGCTTCAACAGGCCGGTGGGCATATTGCGGTCGTGTTCCACCTCCTTCAAGGCGCACAACCGCCCATCCAGGCGCACATCATCAGCCAGGTAGATGCTCCCCATGCCCCCCTGGCCAATAATGCGCCGGATTTTGTAGCGACTCCTCAGTACATCTCCCGCTTTTAATGCAGAAGGCATGCAACTCCCTTACCCCGGCGCTGGTGATGGCGGCATCATCAATCAGCTCCGGATTTTACAAGCGCCGGGGCGATTGCCCCAACACAGGCGCTCGCATTCATTCCACGAGTCTATGATATTATACACAAGGGAGAGATGATCATGGGAAAACTGAATGAAGACACCCCTATATTGGTGGCGCAAACCGGCCCACTTAATGGGCTGCGTTGGCCTGTGCGCAGGAAGATGCTGATCGGTCGCGACAGCGATTGCGACCTGGTCGTCAACGATCGCCAGGTATCCAGACACCACGCCATTATTACCATCACCGCCAATGGTGTCATTTTGGAAGACTTGGGCAGCAAGAACGGCACCCACCGCAACGGGCAGGCCGTAAACGATACGATCACCCTGCAGGATGGCGATGTAATCCAGATCGCCCTGGCTCAGCAGTTTGTGTTCATGAGTTCTGATGCGACCCTGCCGCTGGATGATGATGGGCTGTTTGCGCAAGGTCAGAATGCGCCAACAAAACTTCATCTGGAAAAACGTTCGCGGCGGGTATGGATCGATTCACAGGAAGTGCTCCCGCCTCTTTCATTATCTCAATTCCATCTGCTCGAGCTGCTGTATGAAAACCCGGGTCGGGTAATTCCCCGCAGCGACTTGATCCGCGGCATCTGGGGGGAAGACCAGGCAGTGATCATCTCCGAGCAGGCGCTGGATGCCCTGGTTCGCCGACTGCGCGACCGGCTGGCAGAATTTGATTCCTCCCATCCATATATTATTACCGTGCGCGGTCATGGACTGCGCCTGGATAATCCCTCGGTGCTCTAGCCGATAACAAACCCAATTTCACCCTTAAACGAAGCGGAGTTGGTCTTCAAAGATCAACTCCGAAGCATTTAAGCGCTGGTCTGGGATTACTTTCCCAGGTTGGCTTTCATAGAAAAGCGCAGCACCTGGCGATGGACCGCCATAATCCGCTGGATGAGATCCTCGTCGCCGGTGGATTGCACCTGCGTCATCACGTTGGTAAGCGCGTCGATGAAATCTTGTGTGATCTGACTGGCGTTCTGTTCTAGGATTCCCTGGCGGCTGGCATCGTCATCCGCCTCCAACAACGACTCGATCAGCTTCACCTCTGGTGGCGGCGCGCTGGCTTGCTGGATGACCGCCATCATCTGCTGAATCTTGGCGCTGCGCTCCAGGTTGCCCTGGCTGCGAGCAGCCGCCAGGGCTGCATCCAGCTCTTCAAGAAACATCTCATCCACCACGCTGATATTTTCCGCCATGGTCTGAGAAACATCCGCAGCCTGCAGCATCTGGTCAATGGCTCCTTGAACAGCCTTGCGCCGCTCCGCGAGCATACTGTCGACCTCGCTGGTAAGCTCAAGTAATTTCTCGCGGATCTCGATCAGGCGCGCCCGGCCTTCATTGCGCGCCCGGTCGATGCGCTGGCTGAGAAGTTGAAAGAATTCATAATCCATTCCGGGTCTCGCCAGCCTCACTAAAGCCTGCAGGCGAGTGTCATTGGGGGCTTTGGTGACTACGTCGAGCAAATCCTCGCGCGTCAACTGCTCACCTATCTCGCGCAGCGAATTGATGGCAGCTTCATACTCCTGCGACTGCGCCTGAAGCTCCCGGCCAAAGGTGGTTACCGGCAGCAGGCCGCGCTGCAGCTCAGCCAGCGCCCTGGCTGATTGCTGGTCGCCAGACATCAGAGAAGCCTCAGCCAGGCGGCTGATCAGGCTGAAGAAATCTGCATCGATGCTGCTATCTTCCTGGCGGGCGATGGTTTCGCGCAACTCTGGAGCCGCGCTGATCAGACGTTGAAGCAGGTTCATTCTCTGCTGCTGGGCCTGGATCATCTCACGCGTGATGCCTTCCTCTTCCAGCACACGTTCCACCAATCCCTGCATGGTCAGCGTTGATTGAGGGCGCAGCAAATAACCTTTGCGCTTTTCCTGCGGCAAGCGGTTGATCACCTGGTTGATCAGCCCACCTAATAAACGCTCCTGCTCATTGCGCGGCAGCCCGATTTCAGGAGGCATATAGCTCAACAGCAGTTCTTTCTCAGGGTCGTGATAAACGACCGGCGTCGCCAGAGAACCCTGAAAACCGCAGCTCTGGCAGGCGACAACATTGACAGCACCAGACAGCAGTTTTTGCTTTGCCGCCGGGTCGGCGCCCACATCAAAAAGCTGTTCGATATCTGCTACGATTGGCTGGCGGCAGTTTGGACAATTGACACGTGTTTTTGGCATTCTATCTCCTGGATAATGCTGGATAATTGATCTGTTCAATCTCTAGGTAATGAAAAACAAATCCGGGCGCCATTGTCGCGTCTGGGTTCCACCCAAATCTGCCCGCCATGGGCTTCGACAACCGCGCGCGCCAGGTACAATCCCAGCCCGGCCCCTTTAGTCGTACGCGCCGCTTTCGTGGCGCGGTAAAAACGATCGAATACATGCGGGATATCCTCGGGTGCAATCCCGGGACCCTGATCGTTTACGCATACGATCACCTGGTTCGGGCGCATCTGACCGCTGATAATTATTTCACCACCTTCGGGCGAATATTTGATTGCATTTGACAATAAATTCGACAGCACTTGAGAGATGCGGTCTTCATCCGCAAGGATCACGGGAAAATCTGCCGGGAAATCCACAGTGATCGTGTGCGTATCACTTTGTGTGCGGAAACGAGTCGCGGTGCGTTCCGCCAGTTGATCGATCGCCACATCGGAAGAATTGATCGCCAGTGCGCCGGCTTGCAGCCGAGAAGCATCCAGCAGGTTTTCGATCAGATCGGTCAAGCGGTCAGCTTCCTCCTCGATCACCTGCAAGCTGTCCTGTATGATGCGCCTTTCCCAGGAGGCATCTTCTCGGCGCAATGTGCTCACATAACCTTTAATTAATGCCACCGGAGTTTTCAGCTCGTGGCTGACGACCGAAATAAAGGTGCTCTTTAACTCCTCGGCTTCGCGAAAGCGGGTAATATCTCGCACGGTGGCAACGATATTCACCAGGATGCCATCCGGGTTTACCAGCGGCGCATAGGTGATCCCTACCGGAAGCTGAAGCGCTTCCTCGCGCGCCAGATCACCCTCGACATACAAGACGGCATTCGGGGTGAGCGGCCAACCGCCGCTTTCGGCTTGCTCCAGGGTCAAGCCATCCTTCGGTTTGATCAGGCGAACAACCTCGTGGTGTTTTTTGCCGCGTATCTCTTCAGATTGCCGGTTCAGCATGCGCGACAAGGCTGGGTTGCAGCGCTCGATGCGGTGATCCGTTCCGAGGATCAAAATACCATCGGCAGCCGAATCGAGCAGGGCATCCAGCCGCTGTTTTTCGCGGCTTACCTGGGTGTACAGCCGGGCATTGTATACCGCAATCGCAGCCTGGTCGGCGAAACTTTGCAGCAAGGCGGTATCATTGGCCGAGAAGACGCCTGGGTAGTTGCGGAAGATGAAGATCACGCCGATCACCTGCTGGCGTGCAATCAGCGGCAAACCCACTCCGGTCAGCAATCCCAGGCTGGCGGTGCGGGTCAGCTCTTGTAGCAGCCGGTTTATCTCTGGCAGCTCGTTGCGAGCAGGGTCCTCATCCACCTGAATATCAGCCAGCAGCCGGTCCATATAGCGTAGGAATGCTGGCGGAATGCCATGGGAGGCTGATGCGGTCCAGCCTCCCAACTCTTCACGCAGTGCGATCATACCCGCCTGGCCCGCCAGCATCTCTGCGCTGATCCGCAAGATGCGCGCCAGCAACGTATCCAGGTTCAGTTCCTGGGTAATTGCGCGCGAGATCTCCAGAAGATAATCGCGCTGGCGGACGCGGAAATCAGGCAGCATGAGTTGGCTGCGCCTCGTTCTCAGCAACGTTCAACGCGTCTTCAATAATATTCAACGCTTCGTCCACTTCGGCGCGGCTGACATTCAACGGCGGCGCGATGCGGAGCACACTCTTCCCGCAGCCCAGGCTAAGCAGCCCCATCCGGAAAGCGGTATCGACAACGTGATCACGCAGTTTTTCTGCGGGTTCGCGTGTCTCGCGATCTTTGACGAATTCAATCCCTATCATCAAGCCCTTACCACGCACTTCCCCAATGGACGCATGCCGCGTGCGAATATCTTTCAGCGCATCCAGCAGATACGCGCCTATTTCGGCGGCATTCTGCATGTATCCATTCTCGATCAAGTCAATGGTTGCCAGGGCTGCTGCGCACGCCATCGGATTGCCGCCGTAAGTATTACCGTGCGAGCCTTTAGGCCAGTTCATAATGTGCTCACG
>JBGSTO010000708.1:0-6000 GCA_041736465.1 Anaerolineales bacterium
TGGATGAGATTTCATTCAACGCGGCAACGACAGTCACGGATACCCCTACCGCGGCATTTGTGTGGAGCTACGGCATGCTGCTGAACAATTGGGAGGCATCCACGGGCCTGGTGCGGGATAAAGCCAAGGATGCCAGCGGAGAATTTGATGCCATCCAGGCTGCAGGCAGCCTGGCAGCGGCAACCGCACTGGCGGAGCAGCTTGGAGTCATCTCTCGCGCTGATGCGCTGAGCATCGTGGACAAGATTGGGAATACACTACTGAACACACTGCCTCGACAGCACGGCTTATGGCCGCACTGGGTGTATCTGTCGCCGGATGGCAGGTTCGAGATTGTGCCCGGCACAGAATGGTCTTCGGTGGATACAATAATTGCCGCAATCGGCCTGCTGGATGCGCAGCACGCTTTGGGGCTGGAGGCGGCCGCCACAGAAAGAATGCTGCAAGAGATTGAGTGGAGCAGCCTGGTTACAGAAAATGGCATTTCCCACGGCTACAGCGGCGATGGCGTATTGATTCCCTACGCTTGGGACGTATTTGGCGGCGAGAGCTGGTTGGTGGAGTTGGCGTATGCCAGCGCCACCGGAGAAGTGGCACCGCTGGCATATCCCTCGCCGCCGACGGCGAACGGCTCCGGCTTCATCGACGAGCTAGCCTGGTTATACGTCCAGCCGCCGACCGGCTTCGACTATTGGGGAACCGATTGGACTGCCTACCGCACTGCTGCGGTGGACAAACAAATCGCCTACTTTCATAAAGTATCGGGCGCACCGTGTTTCGCAATCCTGGGTTTCTTTGGTCTCTCCGCCGCCGAGGCGCCTGATCCGGCGCAGGTACCCAAGGAGAGCATTTACCAGGCCTTCGGTGTGGGAGGCCAGTTTGCGCCTGCGAACGATGGCAAGCCTTCATTGGGTTCACCTGCCGTTGCTCCCCACTACGCGGCTATGATCGCCTCGCTGCGCCCCGGGCCATCTATCCAAATGTGGGACGAGCTGATTGACCGCGGTTATTTCTCGCCCTTAACCAACGTGGAGAGTCTGGCGTTTCCTTTTGTTGCAGATTGTACCCTGGCCCATACCCAATGGAACCAGCTCAAAGGATCGTGGAATCTTGCTTTGCAGGCGCTGGGTTGGGGGCGCTATCTGGCAGAGCGGGAGGGAAAGGTACCGGCGGTATGGCAGGCGACACTGGAAAATCCATTTTTAAGAAACGGATACTTTCTGCTCGCGCCAGATGAATCGCCAAATGCCCCAAAGAAGAATGAAGACCTGGGAGCAATCTTGGAAAAATTGAATATCTCCTGTGAAAGCGAGGATGATTACCGCTGGAGTCTCCCCGGGCTGTATCGTTATAGAATCACAGATGAGTCTGGGAATGTCAAAGTTCAATCGGTCATGATATCTGAGCGGCAGAAAATTGAGGACGTATTGGGGTGGCTTCCGAGAGATTCGTCCGTTCCACCAGGAACTATGATGCCAGCAATCGAATCCGGGATGGAAAGCCTGCGATCTCCCTTGGGCACATTGCAATCTCTACGGATTGACTCCTGGCAAGAATATCGCATACAAACCATGAACCACTCCGATCCAAGTGGCACTATCACGATAAGCGAATGGTACGCGTGCGGAGTTGGACTGGCGCGCGCAGCATGGAACCACAGCTGGAAATATTCCTACCAGATGAGCCTGACCGAGCGACGATCTGAGCTCGAATTATTTTCATATAGCCCTCTCCCATAAGTTGAAGGGCATCTGGCGTGCAACAAACGGATTGAGCCGCTACTTTCCTCTGGTTCGAGCCGACTTATTTCTTGCAGACCAGTCTCTTTGATCAGTTCATCTGGAGGCAAAAAGTGGTCGAATTAGGCGTGGGACCGCAGCCAATCCCGCGCCCGAAGCTGAGCGCGGTGGGAATGGCTGGTACCCTGTGCCAGATGAGCACACACGATATGCGCGCAAAAGCGACAAAGCTGGACAGTGCAATTTGCGCGGAGCAGGAAGGCGTAGATGAGGCAGTGAGATTAATTGAAATGCTAGCTCAGCCTTGAGCAGCGTGAACTATCCACCTGACCAGTCACCAACTCCCCCCTCGGCGGGGGAGTTTTATTGTAGGAGCCCATATCATTAAGCGGATGATCCGTAAACTACAACGAGGGATAAAACAATGCGCACTCCAAAAGCTCTACGATACTTACTCTCGATCTTAGGCAGCCTGTTGGCGCTGCTCTTGAGCGTGCTGTTCGCCTTGCCGGTAGCGCTGCTCCCGCAGAGCACGGCTGTGCCTGCGGCTGTATGGCTGCCGCTTACCGTCGCTGACTTGGGCTTTCTTACGCTTAGCTTTTGGATCAAGCCCGCCTGGAAGGGAATTGCGGCTTCTGTAGCCGGTTTAGCGGTAGTAGGCGTTTTGGCCGGTGTTGCCTCACAGCAATTTGCAATGACCCCGCCGATTACTGACGAGCAGGGCAATCCGCTGCCGGGAAGTATCGCTGTACTCGAGAAGGTGAGCTTGAACGGCAGCGAGCAGTGGGTATCGATCCGCGGCCATGATACCAGCAAGCCGGTGCTGCTCTTCCTGGCGGGAGGCCCGGGCGGCAGCCAGCTGGCGACCGCGCGCTTTGCCCTGGAGGAACTCGAACAGCATTTCGTGATCGTGAGCTGGGAGCAACCAGGCGCTGGAAAATCCTTCGACTCTGTCAAGCGTTCCACACTCACGCCAGAACGCTATATCGAGGATGCCCGCGCATTGATTATGAATCTACGCCAACGATTTGGTGAGGACAAAGTCTATGTGCTGGGTGAATCCTGGGGTAGCGCGTTGGGGATCATGATAGCACAGCGTTATCCGGAGCTGGTCCATGCCTTTGTTGGCACCGGGCAAATGGTAGCATTCCTGGAAACCGACCTGATGTGCTACGAATTCTCCATGAACTGGGCTCAGGAACGCGGCGACAGCGCCAAGATCGAGAAGCTGCAAAAGCAGGGACCGCCGCCATATTACGGTAAAGATGTCGCCTGGAAGCAGGTCGCCTACTTGACCGATACGTTCACTTATATGAATCAAAATCCGGCGATAAAGGACAATGGCTTCAATACCTTTCGCGATCTTGCTGCACCGGAATACGGGCTGTACGATAAGGTGAGCTGGTTTCGCGGCGTCATCGAAACACTGGGTATCGTGTACCCCCAATTATGGGAGGTGGATTTCCGCGTGCAAGCCAGGGAGCTGGAAGTGCCGGTTTATTTCCTGATTGGTCGTCACGATATCAACGCGCCGGCGGTATTGACGGAACAATATTATGAGTTGCTGGAAGCGCCGCACAAGGAAATCATCTGGTTCGAGCACTCGGGTCACACTCCATGGGTCTCTGAGTCGCATCTGTTTGCCCAGACGATGGTGGAGACCGTACTGGCTGGCACTCAGCCCTAGAGATAAAATCATTCCTACGGTTATTCAATTCGCCAACGAATTCGAGGGTGAAACGGTACCATCCATGAAAACGATCCTTCTGACTGCTGTTATTCTATCCCTGCTGCTCCCTGGCTTAACAGGGATAGCGGCTTCGCCCGCCAATGCCTCAGAGATAAACTTTGGAGCACTGGATGAAGCTATCGAAACCCAAATGTCGAAACACGGGCTGCCGGGTGCGGCGCTGGCGGTCATCCAGGGCGATGAAATCGTTTACCTCAAGGGCTACGGCACAGCGGGCGGGCAGGAAATGACAGCACAAACGCAGATGTTCATCGGCTCGCAGAGCAAATCTTTCACAGCGCTGCTCGTCGCCCAACTGGCTGAACAGGGAAAGATCGAGCTGAATGCGCCGGTGCAGACTTACATTCCCTGGTTCACGATTGCCGATGAAGAGGCTGCCGCGCAGATCACGGTCAATCATTTATTGCACCATACCAGCGGGTTGTCGGAATCGGGCTTCAGCGTTGTGCTGCGGTCCGAGGCGACTCCCGAGGAAGCTGTGCGCGCGCTGGCGAGTGCACGCCTCACTGCGCCAATTGGTAAGAAATTTCAATATTTCAACCTGGGCTATGACGTGCTGAGCTACGTCGTCGAAACCGTCACCGGACAGCGCTATGCCGATTACCTGGACGCGCAGGTGCTCGAGCCGTTGGGTATGACCAGCACCACCGCCAAACCCGAGACCGCAGCAAATCTTTCCTGGGGCTACACCCGCCTGTTTGGCTTTGCCGCACCTATGCCCCAGCCGGTGCGAACATACGAAATTGGGGCGGGCTATATCGTCTCGACAGCCGAGGACATGGCGCGCTATACCATTGCGATGATGAACACGGGTGCGGGGCTGGTCTCACCGGCAACCGCCAGGCAGATGTTTACGCCCGGTTTGGGCGATTACGGCATGGGCTGGCATATCACCCGCGACGGCACAAAGATCTATCACGGCGGGGCGAACGAAACCTTCCGCACGGATGTGAACATTTACCCCAAACGCGAACGCGCCTTCGTGCTGCTGGTCAACCAGGGGCACCTGGTGGATCACTTTGTTTCCAGCCCTCAGCTTACCAATACGGTCGAGGCAGTGGTGCTGGGGAATGCTCCGCTGCCGGTCGAGCAAGGTTGGTCAGTGCGCTGGATGGGGTGGGGATTGGGGGTTATCTTCCTAGCTTTGATAGTCCTGCACACGCGCAACTTCATCAATCTCTTCAGCCGGTGGAGCGTGCGCGCCCGCAGCATGGCGCCGGTCAAGCTGGCGATCGACGTGGCGATCAACTTCATCGTTCCTGGCGTGATTTTGATGATCTTGTTCAGCCAGATGCAGGCTTTTTTTGGCTACCGCTTCAACCTGCTGACCAATTTCGTGCAGTTTCCAACCATCATGCCGGATGTCTTCCTGCTGGTCCTGGTTGGGACGCTGCCAGACTACATCCAGGGTGTCATCAAAGCCGCCTGGATCCTTCAGGGCAGAACGAAGGGGGCAAAATCATGACCAACGGCAAACCGGCTTATCGCCTTGGCTTTTATCTTTCATGCTTTGGTCTGTTGATGGGCGTGATCTCCTTGGGCTGATTATTGCGGCAACGGGTTCGGGCGGGCTTCCGCCTGCTGAGCCGTACCAGAGCCTGATCAGCGCGGTGACATTTCTCTCTATCCCCGGTCTGATCTTGCTGTGGGTGGTCGTCCATCAGGTAACACCAAAAGAAAAACAGGTGTTCAGCCTGGCTTCGCTGATATTGATGACGATTTCCGCCGCACTCACCAGCATCAACCGCTATACTGCTTTGACTGTGGTGCCGCAAGCCATGAGGATGGGAAAAATAGATGGTCTCGAGTGGTTCCTTCCGTATGGCTGGCCTTCGATCATGGCTGCGATGGAAGTGTTGGCCTGGGGTTTCTACTACGGCCTGGCCTGTCTGTGCCTGGCGCCGGTTTTTGGGAACGGCAAGTTGGAAAGAGCGATCTTTTGGACGCTGATTGCCAGTGGAGTGTTCAGCTTGATTTCCACTATCGGGCAGGTGCTGAACAGTATTCCGCTAAATATGGCAGGTATTCTGGCGTGGGGACCGGGATTTATCTTACTGCTCGTGTTATGGGCATTTTGGTTCAGGAATGACTCTCCTGAGATAAGTGACCTGTCCACCTGACCAGCCTTAAACTCCCCCCTCGACGGGGGAGTTTGTCTTCTTCCACATGTAAAATCAAAGTATAGGAGACGAACATCATGAAAAAAATATCTCAACCGGCTGTCATCACACCCACGATCATCGCACTGGCATTACTCGCCGTCGTAGTCGTCTTTATTGGGCTGACGGGCAAGAAAGTGCCCCTGCTCTCCAACCTGCGGGTGGATATCATCCTGCTTGTGGTCATCGGGATGGCGATCTGCACGCAGGGAGGCATTGGACGCATCGCTGCAAGTGGGCTGTGGTCGCATCCGCTGGCGATCATCGGTTATATCTTGGGTGGTTTGATCCTGCTTATCACCCTGGCTGTCTTCGCCGGTTGGAAGCTTCCTTTCATCCAAACCGAGCAGCA
>JBGSTO010000099.1:0-1895 GCA_041736465.1 Anaerolineales bacterium
TAGTAAGTGACGTTATTTTCGCCCTTGATGGCGAAGACCGGGATCTCATCGTGATTGACCAGCGAAGCCGCCACGTCGTCCTGGGTAGAGAGCGGATTGGAAGCCGTCAGCACCACGTCGGCGCCGCCGGCCTGCAGCGTCTTCATCAGGTTGGCGGTCTCGGCGGTCACGTGCAGGCAGGCCGACATGCGCACGCCCTGCAGCGGTCGCTCTTTGGCAAAGCGCTCGCGGATCAGGCGCAGCACCGGCATCTCGCGCTCGGCCCAATCGATGCGCCGTCGCCCGCCCTCGGCGAGCTTGTTATCTTTGATATCGTACTTGTCCATCAGGTTCTCCTATAATTCTTGGTATAAAAACTGGGTTTAATTTCCAACCGCGATGAGCGTATCGAGCCGCCCGCTGTCGCCGTAAGCATCCCGGAAGCGCTGAATAAACTCTTCCAGGGTATAGGCATGCCCCTGCGGCCCCTGCTGCTCCAGGCAGTAGGTCGCCGCCAGCGCGCCGGCGCGCCCGCAGGTCTCCCAATCCAGACCCAGACTGTAGCCGAACAGGAACCCGCCGCGAAAGGCGTCGCCCACGCCGGTTGGGTCAATAATCCTGTGCGGCGGTGCAACCGGAATGTGAAACTCCTGCCCGCCGGCGTATACTGCCGCGCCCTGCTCGCCGCGCGTCACCACCATGAAACCTACCTGCTCCAGGATTTGCTCGGCGCTCAAGCCGGTCGCCTTCTGGATCAGAGCGAACTCGTAGTCGTTGACGAACAGCGCCAGCGCCCCATCGATGCCCTTGCGCAGGTCCTCGGCGCTCAGGCGCACGATCTGCTGGCTGGGATCGTACAGATAGGGCAGTCCCAGGGCATGGCATTCATCCACGTAGCGCTTCATCGCTTCCGGGTCGTTGGGCGAGATGACCACCAGCTCCGGGCGCTCACCATCCAGATCTTTCAATGATAGCTGGGCAGCGTACGCCATGGCGCCGGGGTAAAAGCTGGCGATCTGGGCGTTGGAGCGGTCGGTGTTGGCGAAGAACGAAGCGGTGTATACGCCGGGCACGACTTTCGCCCATTGGGTATCCACGCCGCGGCTCTCCAGCCACAGGCGGTATTCCTCGAAATCTTCGCCCACGGTGGCAAACAAACGCGGTTTCTTGCCCAGCAGCGCCAGGGTATAGGCGATATTGGGGGCGTTTCCGCCGCGCAGGCGCACCATCGACTCCACCAGGAAAGACAGGCTGATGTTGTCCAGCTTCTCCACCAGGATGTGGTCGCGAAAATGACCCGGAAACGTCATCAGGTAATCGTAAGCCACGGAACCGGTCAGAATGATGCTCATACCATACGTCCTTACACGTTTACCCAGCGAATGGCCTTTCGACCGCTGCCCGCAAATTGCTGATATATGGTGGTCGGACCACGCCGTTTTCGGTGACGATGGCGGTTACCAGGCGGTGTGGTGTGACGTCGAAGGCCGGGTTGCGCGCCGAGGCGCCCGCAGGAGCCACCGCCTGCCCGTGTACCTGAATGCCCAGCACATCATCCGGCTCGCGTTCCTCGATCGGGATCTGCTTACCATCCGCCAGGCTGAGGTCCACGGTCGAAGTCGGCACCACGGCGTAAGCCGGCGCATGGTTGTCGTTTGCCGCCAACGCCAGCATGTAGGTGCCGATTTTATTCGCCACGTCGCCGTTGGCCGCCACCCGGTCGGCGCCGAAGATCACCTTGTGCGCTTGCCCGCTGCTCAGGAAGTAGCCCGCCGCGCCGTCGCTGATGATCGCGTAAGGGATGCCGTACTGCTCCAGTTCCCAAGCGGTCAGGCGTGCGCCCTGCAGGCGCGGGCGGGTTTCATCTACCAGCACGTGGATGTGCTTGCCCTGCTCGTGCGCCATGCGCAGCACGC
>JBGSTO010000157.1:0-2972 GCA_041736465.1 Anaerolineales bacterium
CCTGTAAAACCAGCGCCGCCCTGACTCCAGCCGTCCAGAAGAGCAGGGCCGGTGATGGCGGGTAAACTGCTCAAGAGCTGGATGGTCTGCTGGCTGCCGGCCGCGCCGATGGCGAAGCTGATGGTATCGAGTCCCGGATTAGCGTTAGCATCCAGAATCGCCTGGCGCAGCGAACCGGCGCCGCTGTCGTTGGTGTTGGTGACGCTGTATACCACCAGCTGAGATTGAACCGTCTTGTGAGCGGTCTGCGCCAACCCGCTTCCTGCCGCAGGAGCCGCCAGCCCAACCAGCATGGCTATTACAAAAACACTATTGATGAACAATTGCAGGTGATTAGGCATGTTGTTATCCTGGCACCAATCGATTATTTCCGCTCTGCAGTATTATTCTGCCGAGCCAGCACCGTTCGAATAGGGTTTGGTCAAGTCGTGCAAAAAAACCAGCAGGGAATCTAGATCGCGAAATCCCCGGCGTGTTCCTGCCTGCACATCCTCCAGGCTGAAACGCCAATCGCGCCCAGGGGATGCTCCTGGTCCGGATTCCGCCCAGACTCTTAACAGGTAGGCGTAATATATCGATCCGTTGTTTTTGTTCGGCTGCGCATTCATCGGGATATCAACCCTTCTTGCTATATAATTGCGGAGGCGGCGCGAATTCTATAGGATTCCTAAAAGCGTACTTATCATATCAACATTGGGTTAATTGGGCGTTGATCTAGCGTTAATCGGAAAGTCAATTTGGCTGCGCAAGAACTGGAAATATATTTATTAGGCCCTTTGCAGATTTCACTTGCCGGCAAGCCGGTTAGCGGGCTGGTCTCGGTGAAAGCAAAAGCGCTGCTGGCCTATCTCGCGGCCGAACGACGCCCCTGCGCGCGCAGCACGCTGGCTGGCTTGCTGTGGAGCGACTCGCCCGAAGAAGATGCCCGCCGCAACTTGCGCGTGGAAATTTCTAAGCTGCGCCAGACCCTGGATTCCCACCTGCTTTTCACGCACCAGGAAGGAATGCTCAAACCAGACAGCCAGCACCGGGTAGATCTGCATCAGTTTGAAAAAATTGCCGCAGCGCTGCAGGCACCGGCTACCACACCTGGCATCAGCCAGCTGTTGGAAGCTACCACACTCTATCGCGGAGATTTCTTGAGCGGGCTCCAGGTGCGAGCCGCCCCCCTGTTTGAGGACTGGCTGCTGGTCGAGCGCGAACGGCTGCGCCAAACGGCCTTGTTGCTGTTGGATAAACTGGTCGAGGCTGCAGTTCAATCCCAGGACTGGAAGACAGGCCTGGCGGCAGCGCGCAAATCATTATCCATTGACAGTTGGCGGGAGCAGAGCCATCGCCAATTGATGACCCTGCTGGCGCTGAGCGGCAATCGCCCGGCAGCCCTGGCCCAATTTGAAACCATCCGTCGCACCCTGGTGCAGGAATTAGGTATCGAACCTTCTCCGGATACTTTTGACCTGTACCAGCGCATCAAAGCCGGGGCAGTTGTCCCTCCAGCCGGTCCTGCGCCCGTTGTTTCGATGGGGAGCCTCTCGCCGCCGCATAATTTACCCGCCTCAACCTCCTCGTTTGTCGGGCGAGAAATTGAGCTGCAGCAGCTGGATGAGCTGCTCTCGGACCCAGACTGCCGCCTGCTGACTCTGACCGGGCCAGGAGGGGTTGGAAAAACTCGCTTGGCGCTGGAATATTGCTGGAAGCAGGTGGGGGATCCTGGCACGCCTTTCAAAGATGGTATCTATGCCATCCCCTTGGCTGCGGTGACCGGTGGGCAGCTCTTAGCCTCAACGCTCGCCGATGCACTGAAGCTGCCAGGTTCACAAGACCCGTACCAGCAGTTGATCCGCTTCTTGAGCGGCAAACAAATCTTGCTGACCTTAGATAATTTTGAGCACCTCGCTGAGGCTGCCCCGGCTCTGGTGGAGATTCTGCAAGCGGCGGCTGGTGTCAGGCTGCTCGTCACCTCCCGGCACCAGCTCAACCTGTACGAGGAGTGGGTGCTGCCAGTCGAAGGCATGCCTTATCCCCGGCAGAACGATCTTGCCGGCTGGCAGAATACTGGCGCCGTGCAGTTGTTTCAGCAGCGCGCCCGGCGGGTCAGCCTGCGATTCACGCTCGCGGACCACCGTGACTGCATCATCCGCCTGTGCCAGCTCCTGGAAGGGCTGCCTTTGGGTATCGAGCTGGCAGCCGCCTGGGTTAATGTGCTGCCTTGCGAAAATATTTTCAAGCAAATTGAGCACAAGCTCGCCTTACCCGAAAATCAAATCCGCAATTTGCCTGCCCGGCAGCGCAGCCTCCAGGCGGTTATGCAATATTCCTGGGATTTACTCGCGGAAGAGGAGCAGACCTGCCTGGCCCATTTGACCGTTTTTCGAAGTGGCTTTAGCGGGCAGGCAGCCGAAAATATCGCAGCTGCGCGCCCCCGCCTGCTCGCCAGCCTGGCTGCAAAATCGCTGCTGCGGTTTTCTCCAGACGGGCGTTACGAAATGCACAGTTTGCTCAATGTCTATTCCGCAGAAAAGCTTGCTCCAATCGAGAAAGAGGCTGTTCAGGCTGCCCACAGCTGCTTCTTTGCACAGTACCTGACAGGCTGTGCCCGAGATTTTGCTGGCCCGAAAGAAGCGCAGGCCATTGACGCAATTGCTGTGGAGATCGCCAATATTCGCGCTGGATGGAAGTGGGCGGTAGCACAAATTTCGAGCAGAAAAGCAGACCCAATCACCTGGCCTCCTGAGGAAGACATCGAGCTGCTGGCGCAGTACATCCCGATTTTAAGCACCTTCTACTTCCGTAAAAGCTGGTTTCGCGAGGCCGAGCCTGTTTTTTCTCACGCAGCCTCCATCCTGGAAGCTTCAGGTTTCAATCACCTTCCACCGGCAAGCAATGCCCCGTTTGTCCTGGGTATCCTGTACCTGGCGCATGCCAGGCACTGCCGGGCATTGGGACAGAATAAAACTGCTCATGCGCAGATC
>JBGSTO010000158.1:0-5873 GCA_041736465.1 Anaerolineales bacterium
CCGCGCCGCTCCACCAGCCAGTTCTCAAAGACCACGCTGTTAAGCGGCAGCGGAAACACGCGGAAGCCGGAGGGGCTGCCGCTGTAGTTAGCATAAGGATACGGCGGATACAGACCCAGGCTTTTATTTTCGCTTGGCGCCTGTTCGAGGAAGGTATAGTCGCCATTGGCATCCGTAAGTGTGCTGGCGCCAGGAGAGCCGATGGTCATGATTGCGTTGGGCACGCCTGCCCCGCTGGTGTTGACCACTCGACCGCTGACAGTGCCGCCGCGGCCAAACGGGGCATGCAAATTCATCAACGGCGCGGCGCTATCCAGCCAGACCCATTCAAACTTGCGTTCGTCAGGATAAAACCCGGGTGCAGATAATTGAAACCAATACACCCTCTCCGACGGCAGGCTCAGGCTGAACAAGCCGTCGCTGTCCGTGGTGATGGTTTGCCAGGGATATTGGTACCCATAAAAGTCCAGCTCCAGGCCTGCCAGCGGCTCCTCATCCGGTTCTGGAAAACCAGAGCCGTCCAGGTCGATCCATGCCCGCCCGGTGACGTAGCCAAATCCGTCAGCAGGCGTCGCATGTAATCCGAAGTTAGCCACCGTACCGCCATCCTCGCCCATTGGCACGGGGATGGGGCTAGCGGTGGTGGGGGTCATGCCTGCAGAACTGGCGCTCACTTCGTATACACCCGCTGACGGGGTAAAGATCTGGTAGCGTCCCTGGGCATCGGTGGTCACTGCGATCGTTCCAGTTGGACCAACCGCGCTCACCGAGATCTCCGGCAGCCCAGGCTCGCCAATTCCCTGGATACCGTCGATGTCTTTGTCTTCCCAGACATAGCCGTTGATGTTAGCCGGCTCGACGACCGCAACCACCGTTTGCGCCTGGGCGCTGCTGCCGTTGTTGCTGGCGGTTACGGTAGCGGTGTAGACACCCGGGGTGGTGTAAGCGTGTTCCACCAGCGGCCCGGCTGCCAGACTGCCATCGCCCAGATTCCACTCATAGCTGAGGCCTGTCCCGGCAGTGACGCTGGCGCTGAACGTTACCGGGCTGTTGGTGTAGCCCAACCCGGTATGGGCGGCGCTCAATCCAGTAACCGGCACATCGATCACTCCGCCAGCGGCGAAAGCCAGCGAAAACTCCGACGTGCTGCCGTCAGCATGCGTGGCGGTGGCGCTGACAAACACGGACGGTGGCACTGTCACCGGCAAGGTTACATCGAAGGCGGCATTGCCATCGACACCGGTGGTGACGCTTGTCTCGCCCAGGTAAAATTCCCCTTCACCATAGCCGCTGGGATCGGCTGCTGCGCTGTAGTAGAAGTCCAGGGTGAAAGTGATGTTGGGGCTGCTGTTTAGCGTGCCTTGAATGCGGGTCGTGCCGTTGGCATACGCCTGGGCAAAGCTAATCACCGGGAAGTTTTGCAGGTTGTTCCCGCCGGCGTCGGGGTCTTCCAGATCATTCAGGTTCACGCCATCTGGCCAGCGCAGGTCTATGCCCAGTTGGGAATTGGCGTAGATGCGGTTAGCGCGAATGGTGTTGCTCAGGCCGGTATTGCTCACTCTTATTCCACTGTAATAAGGCGACACCGTGCCATTGTTGGCGATGATGTTGGCTTCCCCGGGTCCAGTGCCGCCGATGATATTGTTGTTGCCAGAAATAAAGATGCCATTGTAGCCATTGCCCAGTGGGGTGATGCCGTCAGCTCCCAGCCCGATGCGGTTGCCCGTAATCAGCATCCCTGATGAATTGGTGCTGATCCCTTCATAGGTGCTGGCGGCGATCACGTTATCACGGATGACCGTGGGGACATTGGAGGTGCCGCCGATGCCGTAATTGTTAGGCAGAGCTGCCAGGCCGGTGGCGTCCAACCCCATCCAGTTACCGGCAATGATCGTGGCGGGCGCGCCAGCATTGGGAAGGTTGTTAAAGTAGATGGCGTAAACGGCAACGTTGGCGTTGCCAGAAATCAAGTTGCGTTCCAGATCATCGGAGATGCCATCGCTGTTGGTGCCAATCCGGTTGCCAATGCCGCCCAGCAGTATGCCGGCACGCGGCGAGCTGATGATCCCGTTGGGGATGGCGTACAGCCCGGTGATATCGGTGCCAATTTTGTTGCCGGCGACCACATTGTTCAGCGAACTGCTCTGCTGGAGCATGATGCCAAAATCGTTGTTGCCAGAGATCAGGTTTCCTTCCAGGGCATCGGAGACGCCGTCGCCGTCGGTGCCGACGAGGTGGTTGGAGCTGAATACGCGCACGCCTTCGGATTGATAGCCGGCGCCCGCAGTTCCTGCCGCATTGGTGCCGATGCGGTTGCCAGAGACGCGGCTGTCTGAACTGTCATACATCAGGAAAACATTGAAGGTATTCCCACTGATGACATTCCCTTCCAGCGCATCACCCTGCCCGTCGCCATCGGTACCGATGACCGTGTTGGCCGCTTCATAGACCAGGATGCCGTTCTCAGTCTGGTTTACACCGCCTGTGCTGATTGCGGCTGTGCCGCCCGCATTGAGGCCGATATAATTGCCGGCGATCTTATTGCCGGTAATGCCGTTGGCGAGGCTGTCGTAGAGGTAAATATTTTGGTCGCTATTGCCAGAGATCACGTTGCGCTCGGCGGCGTCGTTCACCCCGTCGGCGTTCGTGCCGATGCGGTTGTGGCTGGAACCTTTGTCGATCCAAATTCCGCGTACATTGCCAACCTTTGCATCCCCCGCCAGGTTTACGCCGATATGGTTACCGTAAATCCAGTTTTCTCCCCCGGTTTGCAGGCAGATCGCACAGCCGTTGACGCCATAAAAACCATTCAAAACCAGGCCGCGCACAGTGCTCAATCCGCCGGTTATGGTCAGGCCGGTGCTGTAAAAACTGGACCCCAATCCGATGATTTCAATCAGCGGTGGGCCTGTAAAACCAGCGCCGCCCTGACTCCAGCCGTCCAGAAGAGCAGAGCCGGTGATGGCGGGTAAACTGCTCAAGAGCTGGATGGTCTGCTGGCTGCCGGCTGTGCCGATGGCGAAGCTGATGGTATCGAGTCCCGGATTAGCGTTAGCATCCAGAATCGCCTGGCGCAGCGAACCGGCGCCGCTGTCGTTGGTGTTGGTGACTGTGTACACAGCCTGGGGAACCTGAATGGTTTGTGGGGCGCTCTGCGCCCGCGCGCGCTCCAACCCGGGAAGGTGCATATTGAGCAGCAAGGAGATTAGCAGAATCAGACTGGTGAGCAGCTGCTTTTTGTTTCGCATGATCTTTTTTCCTCATCTAACAGTGGTTGTTGCCATGGGTCTAATCTATTCGGCAGTGTCCGGATGTGGCATGACTAAGTCCTGCAGATAGATTAACAAAGCATCCAGATCAGAAAATCCGCGCCGGATACCGGTGTGAGCATCTTCCAGGCTGAAGCGCCAGGAGCGGTTGGGGCGCTCCAGCTCGTATTCCTGCCAGATTTTTAATAAATAGGCGTGGTAGGGGTTTTCAGAATTGCCGGTCTGGTGCGTTTTCATCTGGACATCCCATTTATCCGGCTATATAATCTTTCCGGGGATAAGCCAAAATAATTGTAGGCTCATATTCAGATGTATCCTACCAATAAAGGGTTAAATGATCGTTGATCAAGCGTTAATTTGGAGAACTGCGTGAAAGTGCCAACGCTGGAACTGCTCTTATTAGGCCCGCTGCAAATTTTAATCGCGAGCAAGCCGGTCTCCAATCTGGTCTCGATGAAAGCCAAAGCGCTGCTGGCGTACCTGACGGTGGAGCGGCGGCCCGTCCCACGCAGCACCCTGGCAGGTCTGCTGTGGAGCGACCTGCCTGAAGAAGAGGCTCGCCGCAACCTGCGGGTGGAAATCTCTAAATTGCGCCGTGTGCTTGATCCCTATTTGACGTTTACCCACCAGGATGGGATGCTCAAGCAAGGTGCACATGTCCAAGCGGATGTGTATGAATTTGAAGAATACCTGGCAGCAGTGCAGGGACGTGCAATCAAAGCCTCTCTCGGTCAACTCGTCAGGGGAAGCAGCCTATACCGCGCCGATTTCCTGAGCGGCCTCCAGGTGCGTGGCGCGCCTTTATTCGACGAATGGCTGGTGCTGGAGCGAGAACGGCAGCGGCAGGCAGCCCTGGCGCTGCTGGATCGATTGGTTGAAACGGCCATCCTGCAGCAAGATTGGGAAAGCGGTTTGCTGGCGGCGCGAAAATCGCTCTCGATTGATAATTGGCGGGAAAACAGTCACCGGCAGTTGATTCATCTGCTGGCGCTGAGCGGCGATCGCCCCGCAGCGCTGGCCCAGTTCGAGGCCACCCGCCGCACACTGGTGCAGGAATTGGGCATTGAGCCAGGTCCTGAGACTTTCGATCTCTACCGGCGCATTAAAGCAGGTGATTTTTCCTCGCCAGCCGCTCCAGCAGCGACGGTTCAAGCTGCGGCTCTTCCGCTCTCCCATAATTTACCTGCACCAACCACTTCCTTTGTCGGTCGCGAAACAGAGCTCGCACAACTTAGCGAGCTGTTCACAAATCCAGATTGCCGCCTGGTTACACTGATCGGACCGGGGGGAACGGGTAAAACCCGCCTGGCGCTGGAATTTTGCTGGAAGCTAGCCAACGCACCAGCCCAAGATTTCAAGGACGGCGTTTATTTCGCACCTTTGGCTGCCGTGGAGGATGCCAGCCTGCTCTTCCCTGCCATTGTGGAGGCGCTTAAGCTTCCTGGCTCAGCAGACCCTCGGCAGCGGTTGATCCAGCACTGCCGCGATAAGCAGCAGCTGATCCTGCTGGATAATTTTGAACACCTTAGCGATGCCGTCCATCAGCTGGTAGAGATTCTGCAGGCGGGGCCGGGCATCCGGCTGCTCGTCACCTCCCGGCACCAGCTCAATCTGTATGAGGAATGGGCCCTCCCGGTCGATGGTATGCCCTTTCCTTCGCAAGGCGATGTATCGAGCTGGCAAAATTACACTGCGGTGCAGTTATTTTCACTGCGCGCTCAGCGCGTAAACTTGCGTTTCTCTCCGCAAGCTAACCGGGATTGCATCGTCCGCCTGTGCCAGCTATTGGAAGGTCTGCCGTTGGGAATTGAACTGGCAGCTGCATGGACGCATGTCATACCTTGCCGAGACATCATCCGGTTGATCGAGGCTAATTTGTCGCTGCCCGAACAGCCAGTTCGCAATCTCCCCTACCGCCAACGCAGTTTACCAGCCGTATTTCAATATTCATGGGATTTGCTTTCAGAAGATGAACAGCGTGGTTTAGTGCGCTTGACGGTCTTCCATGGCGGCTTCACCGTGCACGCGGCTGAAAGTGTTGCGGATACACCGCCCCGATTGCTCGCCAGCCTGACGGCGAAATCACTCCTGCGGTTTTCTCCTCACGGGCGTTACGAGATGCACAGCCTGCTGCAAGCTTTTGCCTCTGAAAAACTGGTACCGGATACCAGGGAAAAAACACAGGCTGCGCACAGCAGCTATTTCGCTCGCTTTCTTGCCGGCTGCGCCCTGGAATTTTCTGGCCCCCGAGAAGCGCAAGCAATTGAAGAAATAGCAGCAGAAATCGGAAATGTTCGCGCTGGCTGGCAGAGGGCGCTTGCCCAGGCTGCCAGTGCGCAGTCGGAAGCAGGTGTATTGACCTGTGAGGCGGGTATCGATCTGCTGGCCCAATACCTTAGCGCCTTAAGCACCTTCTACTTCCGTAAAAGCTGGTTTCGCGAGGCCGAGCCTGTTTTTTCTCATGCAGCCTCCATCCTGGAAGCTTCAGGTTTCAATCACCTTCCACCGGCAAGCAATGCCCCGTTTGTCCTGGGTATCCTGTACCTGGCGCATGCCAGGCACTGCCGGGCATTGGGACAGAATAAAACTGCTCATGCGCAGATC
>JBGSTO010000178.1:0-4557 GCA_041736465.1 Anaerolineales bacterium
GATTAACGCCCGCCTGGCCTCGCAGATGATAGAAGGCAGCTATACCAGCATTGTCACCGCATTTGCATTGATGTACATGCCGCAGGCAGCCATTGCGCAATCCATCGCTATCGCCGCCATGCCCACTTTCTCCTCCCAGGCTGCATCGGGACGGCTGGATGAGATGCGCACCTCGCTGTCAGCCAGCCTGCGCGGGCTGCTATTACTCTCTATACCCGCCTCGTTGGGCCTGATTCTGCTCCGGACACCCATCATCACCTTGTTATACCAGCGCGGCCAGTTCGACGACAACTCCACCGGCCTGGTCGCCTGGGCGCTGTTGTGGTACGCTGCCGGACTGGTGGGTCATTGCGTGGTTGAGGTTGTCGCCAGGGCATTCTACGCCTTTCAGGACACGCGCACACCCGTGCTGATCGGCTCACTGGCAATGGCGCTTAACGTGCTCTTCAGCTATTTTTTCGCATATCTCTTCGAGCGCGCCGGATGGATGCCGCACGGAGGTCTGGCGCTGGCAAATTCGCTCGCTACCGCGCTGGAAATGTTCGGCCTGCTTTACCTGATGGGCCGCCGCCTGGGCGGTCTTCAGGGAAAAAATTTGCTGCGCGGCGCGGCCCAGGCAGGTATAGCCGGGCTGGGCATGTCGGCGGCTTTAGCAGGTTGGCTTGTGCTGACTCGGGGGGCTGCTGTATGGCTGGTGGCAGGTGCAGGTGTGCTGCTGGGCGGCCTGGTGTATGTTTTGATAATCTGGCTGCTTGGCGTGCCAGAAGTGCGCGGTATCGTTAAGCTGGTGAGAAATCGGCTCGCACACGCCGGTTAAGCCAGCCTGCGCTGCACCCTATAAAGATCACTCAAGCATGCAGCAGCCACTCCACCTGGCTCACCACCAGACCCAGGATCACACCCGCCACGGCTTCCAGGGGGGTATGCCCCAGAACTTCTAACAACTGTTCCCCTTTGAGTGGATGCCCTGCAGCCAGGTCGTCGATCATGTGATTGATCAGGGCGGCGTGCATGCCTGCCTGGCGGCGGATGCCGGTGGCGTCGTAAACAACCACAATGGCGACCGCCGCTGCCAGCGCAAATAAAGGTTGGTCAAATCCACTGTGCAGCCCAATGCCGTGAGTGATGCCAGTAACCAGTGCAGAATGCGAGCTGGGCATGCCGCCGGCGCGCAGCAGCAGCGACCAGTTCCAGCGGCGCGTGCGAAGGAATTCAAGCGGGACTTTGATCACCTGGGCTATCGCCCAGGCAGTCAAGGCAGTCAGCAAGACGTGGTTTTGAAATATACCGCCAAGCTGCATGGATTTAAGCTTCTCCGGAGAAATCTTCCAGGCCATTTTCGGTAAGCTGCGACACACGCAGCTCGGCTTTGTCCAGCAGCTGGGCGCAGCGCCGCACTAGAGCCTGGCCGCGCTCGTACAGGCTCACCGACCGGTCAAGGTTGTTTTGATTCGACTCTAGCGCAGCGACAATCTCCTCAAGCTGGGAAAAAGCCTCTTCGTATGACATCTGTTCGATAGGTGTCTGCATTTGAGCATCCATGAGATTTTTCTGCTCCATCTACCTGCCCTCGCTCAACTCGCTGGCAGGGTGATCTTCCTCGTCTTCAGCAGCATCAGGAAGCACCGGGGCCAGATAGGCACGCAGGGGCGCATCCTCAGCCAGGCTGGTAAAAGCGCAGGTATCGAATTGAACTCGAGAAACAGCGTTCAGGCTCAGGTAGCGGAGAATTTCTGGCTCCACCTGTTCGCCGTAAGCCCTGCGCACCGCGTTCAAGCGGGCAGTATAAGCCAGTAAATTCGACAGGCCGGTCAGGCCCAGAATGATGATGATGAACAAAATAAAAGCCAGAATCACATTGATAACACGAAAAACGATCAGAGCAACCAGCACCGCCATTGCCGGCAAGAAGCCCAACCCGCAGCTTAACCCGAAGGCGCGCTCGGCATAGCTTGAGCCTGCCTGAACCAGGCGGTCGTTGAGCTCACCAGCCAGGGCGATGATTTCATCCTGCTGCTGCGGTGAAAGCTCAGCAGCCAATCCAGCATCCATGTCGTCAGCTCCCCTCAATTGGTACAGTGTTCTTCACCTGCACGTCTACGCTGCCATCTTTCATCCGAAGCTGCAGGTCATCGCCGCGCTGCACTTCCTTGACGCCTCGCACCAGGCTGCCATCCGCCCGGGATACAAGCGCATACCCGCGCTCCAGCACCGATCGCGGGTTGAGCGCCGCCAGCCGCTGCTTTGTTCCGGCAAGCTGGGTGCGCTGTACCAAAAGCAGGTGGCGAATTTGAGCACTGGCACGGTGCTGTAGATCATCCAACCGTTGGCGGTCATTTTGAATGCTGCGGACGGGAGAAACCGAGTTCAGGCGCTCTGCCAGCCTTTCCGCCATCCAGCGGTGCTGCGCCAACCCGGCTTGCGCCAGGCGCTCCAGGGAAGTCTTCAGCTCGGCAAGTGTTTGCCGCAGATCATCCCGGTTCGGCGTAGCCAGCTCAGCGGCCGCAGTGGGTGTAGGAGCACGCAGGTCGGCAGCAAAATCAGCAATTGTAAAATCAGTTTCATGCCCTACACCGCAGATGACCGGTACAGATGATGCCGCAATGGCACGCGCCACACTTTCATCGTTGAATGCCCACAGGTCTTCGATCGATCCCCCGCCGCGGGCGACAAGTATCACATCCGGCTGCGCCAGGCGCTGCAGATCTTTGAGCGCTTGTACGAGACGTGGCGGCGCATCGCTTCCCTGGACGGGGGACGGCGCCAGCACCACTTCCACCAGCGGGTAGCGCCGCCGCAGGGTGTTGAGCATATCCCGCAGCGCGGCGCCGGTCGGCGAGGTGACGATGCCAATGCGCCGCGGCCAGCGCGGGATCGGACGCTTGCGCTGCGGGTCGAAAAGCCCTTCAGCCTCCAGGCGCGCTTTAAGCCGCATGAACTCCTGGTACAGCGCGCCCTCACCCGCCGGGCGAATCGTATCCACGTATAACTGGTACTGCCCGCCTGCTTCGTACACGCCGATGCCCCCATGCACCTCGATTGCGTCCCCATCCCTGGGAAGGTAGCGCTGGCGAGAAGCTGTATTCTTCCACATCACACAGCGCAGCGAGGCTGCCGGGTCTTTCAGGGTGAAATAAACATGTCCGGAAGATGCTCGTGAGTAATTCGAAACCTCTCCCGCCACCCATACATCTTGCAGCACAGGGTCGCCTTCCAGCAAACCGCGCAGGTAGCGAGTAAGCTCAGCAACAGACCAGGAAATCGGCTCCGCAAACATCGGCTGCATCATCAACAGGACATTTCAGGTGTTCGGCGCTCCCCGAGGGGGGTAGATGTGTAGCATACCCCGGAAAAGTCGGGATGTCAACCATTCCTCAGATCGCCATTCTTTGCTACAATAGTTACAATTTGTACGAGGTAGGTTTTATGGCAAGCTGTCTTGATCCCCTCCTATGAAGCATCTCTGGTCTCCCTGGCGCATGGCATATATCCAAGAACATAACAAAGTTACAGATTGCGCGTTTTGCCGGGAAAGTGCACGACCCGACAGCGCAGAGAACCTGATCGTTTACCGCGGTCGTCTGGCTTTCGTAATCCTGAACCGCTTTCCCTACACCAGCGGGCATTTGATGATCGTTCCGTACCAGCACGAATCACAGCTGGAAAACCTGCACATTGAGCAGCGTACTGAAATGATGGAACTGGTTGCCCAGAGCATTGAAGTGCTTAAACAGGTCTACAGCCCACAGGGGTTCAATGTTGGCATCAACCTGGGGGAAGCTGCCGGAGCAGGCATACGCGAGCACGTGCACATTCACGTAGTGCCGCGCTGGGGCGGCGACACGAATTTCATGTCTGCGTTGGCCGAAACGCGCGTACTCCCCGAACGGTTGGAGGACACCTACCAGCGCGTGCAGTCAGCCTGGCAGACAACATTTGGATTTGGACATCGCAATCAGGAGCGTTAATATGCCATCGAGCCCTCGTGACGCAGTCATCCTCAGCGCAGCCCGCACTGCCGCCGGTCGTTTCCAGGGCGGTCTCAGCAGTCTCAGCGCCCCGCAGTTGGGCGCTATCGTTATTCGCGCCGCGGTCGAGCGCGCTGGCATTTCCGATCCCGCCGAGATCGACGAGGTGCTGATGGGCAATGTGGTCTCTGCTGGAATCGGTCAGGCGCCGGCACGCCAGGCAGGCATACACGCCGGTCTGCCAGCCAGTGTGGGCGCAACCACGCTGAATAAAGTGTGCGGGTCTGGGCTTAAGACGGTCATGTTGGCAGCCCAGGCGATTCGAGCTGGCGATAACGACCTCTTCGTGGCAGGCGGCATGGAGAGCATGAGCTGCACCCCTTACCTGGTGCGGGGTCGCTCCGGAGAGCTGCGCTTCGGTCATTCCCAACTGACCGACTCCTTGCTGCACGACGGCTTGTGGGATCCATTCGAGAACTGGGGAATGGGCAATGCTGCCGAATTCATCGCCGACGAATACGAAGTCACACGCCTGGCAATGGATGAATACGCCGTAAACAGCCATCGAAAAGCCATTGCGGCAATCGAC
>JBGSTO010000207.1:0-14841 GCA_041736465.1 Anaerolineales bacterium
AGCGGTGCGCATCCTGGCCCGCCGCAACCCACTCTCAGAAGAACTGGCCCGGCAGGGGCGCGCAAACACGGTTCAATCCCTGGAGGAGGCCGGTGCAAAGAGTGTGTACGGCGATTTGAAGGATCGCACCTCGCTGGAAGCAGCGGTTCGGGGCGTAGATACCGTCATCGCCACGGCTACCGCTACCGCGCGCGGCGGTGAAGATACCGTGCCAGCGGTAGATCTGCACGGTATGTTGGATTTGATCGAGGCGGCCAGGATGGCAGGCGTAAAGCGCTTCATCTATACCTCCGTTTACGGCTCAGCCAAAGGGCACCCGCTGCCGCTGTGCGACATCAAAGCCACCTGCGAAGCCGCCCTTAAGCAAAGTGGTATGGAATACACCATTCTTTGGCCGGCGGTCTTCATGGAAATCTGGATCGGTATGGTGGTCGGTATGCCGCTGATGGCTCAACAGCCGGTCACGCTGATCGGTCAGGGAGATCACCGTCACAACATGGTATCCGAAGCAGATGTGGCGGCGTTTGCCCTGGCGGCAGTCGATAATCCCCGCGCAGCCAACCAACGCATTAGCATTGGCGGGCCTGCATCTTACACCTGGACGGAGATTGTGGATCGAGTCAGCCACGCCATGGGTGTCCAGCTTCCCGTCCAATACCTGCCCCTGGGTTCAGAGGTGCCACTGCTGCCGCCGGAAGCGGGCAATCTGCTGAACGGTATGGAGACTTTTGAGACCTTTGTAGAGGTGGAGGAGACTGCCGCGGCGTACGGGGTGAAGCTGGCGACACTGAATGAATACATTCAGAGGACGTTCGTAGTGAGCCAGGCAGTCCGCTGAAAGTTATATGGAATACGGCACTTTTTCCAAGCAGATCACTCGCGTGATTGGCCGGTTACATCACTCATTGGCCATAAAAATGCCCCGGCCAATCACCGAACTATTCAGAAGAGCGATAGTTTCTTAACACATTGAAACCCACCAGCATCTTGCGCTCCTCATCCCATAACCGGTAGCCCAGCGATTTCAGGCTGAGCGGGATGGTGAGCGGGCGCACGTGGAAGATGGGGTTTTCTCTGTAGGCCTGGGGCAGCTTGTAATTGGGGATACGCGGGCCGAGGTGGTGGATGTGGTGGAAGCCGATGTTGCCGGTGAACCAGTTCAGCACGGCAGGGAGCTGGTAGAAGGAGCTGCCCGTCATGCCGGCTTTGAAGAACTCCCACTTCTCGTGGCGCTCCCAATAGGTCTGGTCGAAATTGTGCTGCACGTAGAACAGCCACACACCGGCGGAACAGGCGATGAACAGGACGGGCACTTCCACCAGCAAGAACGCCTGCCAGCCGATCAGCCAGCAGAGCAGGGCGACCAGAACCGCCAGGGCCAGGTCGTTCCACAGTACGCTGGCTTTCTCGCGGCTGCCGGATTTCGGCGAGGCGAAGCGGTGGGTGACGACAAAGACGAGAAATGAACCGATGGTGAACAGGATCAGCGGGTTGCGCATGATGCGGTAGCCGAGCTGCTTGTACCAGGGCAGGGCCAGGTATTCTTTCAGGGTGAGGGTGAGCACGTCGCCGGTGCCGCGCCGGTCGAGGTCGCCGGCTGTGGCGTGGTGGACGGCGTGGCTGTGCTGCCAGTGATCGAAGGGGGTGAGGGTGAGCACGCCCAGCGCACTGCCCACGATGGCGTTGCCCTGCCGCGATTTGAAAAACGAGCCATGACAGCAGTCGTGGAAGATGATGAAAATGCGCACCATGAAGCCAGCCGTGGGGAAGGCCAGCAGCAGGGTCAGCCAGTAGCCGAAGCGCAGGCTGAATACCATCAACGCCCACAGGGCGATAAAGGGTACTACCGAGTTGACAACCTGCCAGATGCTGCGCCAGCGGTCTGGGACAGCATAGCGGGCGATGACGGCTTGCCAACGGGCAGAGGGGGAAGAAAGATCCATGGTTAATTCTCCTCTGGCACCATTATACATTGTGCAAGCCGCAGGTGACGGTTTGCAGCATATTTCAGTTATGCTTGCCCCCAATCAGAGAAGGAACTCTATCCACCGATCTGGCACATGATTCTACCAGGCTCGGGGTTGTGATTTGCGTGGACCAGGTTGTGACCGGAGGGTTTCAGGCTAACAGCTTTCCGAATCAACTCAACCATGTCTTTGCCGGAGGACATTGCGCCCCGTACCGAAATTTCGTTGTGTGAAAACAGGCAAGGGCGGAGATTACCGTCTGCGGTCAGGCGCAGGCGGTTGCAGCTCTCGCAGAAATGATTGCCCATGGGGGAGATGAAGCCAACCGTCCCCTGCGCTCCTGGGATAGCAAAACTGCGTGCCGGGCCATTCCCCTGCGGAGAGCGGGCGGGTGTGATACCCAGCGGCGCAAGCTTTGCCTGCATTTCCTGCACGGAATAATATCTCTGCCCGTGGACCGGAAGACCCGGCCCCCAATCCCCTTCATTTCCCATCGGCATCAGCTCGATGAAACGCACGTGCCAGGCATGCTGTAGGGTGAGCTGCGCGAAATCAAGTAGCTCGTCATCGTTGATGCCCCTGACGATGACCGCATTGATCTTGATTGGCAGCAGACCAGCCTCTTCGGCGGCGCGGATGCCCGCCCACACCCGGGAGAAATCCCCGTAGCGAGTGACTTTGCCGAATTTTTCCGGCTGGAGGGTGTCCATGCTGATGTTCACCCGCCGCAGTCCAGCCTGTGCCAGCCGGGGGGCCAATTTTTCGAGCAGCATGCCGTTAGTCGTCAGGCTGACTTCTTGGATGCCTTCCAGCGAGGCGATGGATTCCACCAACTCGATGATGTCCGGGCGAACGAGCGGCTCACCGCCGGTCAACCGTATCTTGCTCAGGCCAATTGTCGCGCCTGCTTCAACGACGCGAACGATCTCGTCCCTGGTTAACAGATCCTCACGAGGAATCCAGCGGACGTGCTCCGCCGGCATGCAGTAGACACAGCGCAGGTTGCACCGGTCGGTCACCGAGATGCGTAGATAATCGATCTGTCGCCCAAACGAATCATTGAGTGTGGTCACGTGGTCACTTTTCCGTTTGCAGCAGATGCCCCTTCAACTCGTAAAAAACGCTTACTCTTCGGTATTCTCCTTGGTTTGAACTGCTTCTCGAAAAGCGCGGATTCCGCTTCCCAGCTCCCTGCCGATTTTGCCAATCCTGCCGATTCCAAACAGGATGATGATGATTACCAGGACGATGATGAGCTCGGTTGGGCCTAGATGTGGCATGATTTACCTCCAGTTATCTCTAAATTTGTCAGTGTCCCGATGAAACGGGTGTCCCGATGAAACGGGTGTTAATCATTCACTTGAGCGTAAAGCTGGTCTGTCCGGTGTAGGTCTGATCTTTGTACACAAACTTTACCGTCACCGGTACATATTCACCGGCAGTGAAACCCTCGGTCTCGATGATGCACACGCCGCGCTGGTAAATCACCAGCACGTTGCAGTTCGGCATGCCGCGCTCCTGAGTTTTATCCGGCCAGGTGGCCTGCATCATCATCCCACCCAGGTATACGCCGTTTTTAATCAGGCTCCCGGAAAGGTTCACCTGTTCGCCCTGGGCAGGGGTGGGGTTATCTACCCAGGCGACGACCTCGAAGGTGTCTGCCTGTTGAGAAGGCGCCGGTGCGCCGGGCTGCGAGACAGGAACTGCATCCTGCTCTGCAGGAACAGCGCCTGCCTGCGCTGAACAGGCAGCCAGGCAGAGAACGAGGCAGGTGATCAGCAGCAGGCTACTTTTCGGCATGAATTGCTTCCAGCAGATCCTCTAACTGGCGCACTTGTTTGCGCTCGCCGCGATGGATGCAGATCGAGTTATCCTGCAGGCTGACACCAATCACAGAGATTCCCATCCTTTCGCGCAAGATGCACAGCACTGCAGAATTGATATCCGGCTCAGGATCATCGCAGTTGAGGACGACGATGTCGGGTTGGTTGGTTTGAATAAAATGAACCGCTTCCTCGATGTCAGCCGCGGGGCTGACAATCTCGATTTCGTTCTCCAATGAAAGCAGTGCTTTAATCCCTTGACCAAACATCGTCTGTCGAGATAGTACGAATATTCTTTTCACGATCTACGCTCCTTCCCCTAGCTGAACATGACCGTGACAGGCAGCCTGTTTTCCCTGGGAAAAGAGGCTCTCATGCTACGAGCACTTGCTGCCCTGCCGACCAGCCGGGAAAACCTGATGTACACATCACTCCATCGTTGTGATCTTTGCTCCCTTCCCCGGCAGCCTTCCTGGGCGTGCAGCCGCCTGAAAAGTGTTGGTTTAGGGCGGATAAGGGGCACTTAGCCACGCTTATCCGCCCCACTCCTGGTCAGTCAGTTACTACGTGGGTCACGTAATTGTCAACCGGCACTGCGTCCGCAGGGTACACGACGATCGCCAGTCCTTCCTGCTCCGGGCAGACTTCGACACAGATGCCGCAGCCAACGCAGCCCTCTGGCTTGACTTTCGGGAAGACGCCGCGCAGCCCTTCAACTTCGACTTCCTCGAAGCACTCGTAGGGGCAGTATTCCAGGCAGTCCATACAGCGCACGCAGGTCTCGAAGTTCACCTGGGCGATGCCGATGATGGCTTTGCGCTTGTCTTCCAGGCTGAGCGGCGGGATGGCACCGCTGGGGCAAACCTGACCGCAGCGATTGCAGTCGTAATCGCAGCCGCCGCTGAACGGATCGAGCTTCGGGGTCCACAGTGAATCCCAGCCGCCATCCAGCGAATCCGGCACCAGCGCTTTCTTGGGGCAGATGGCGATGCACTGGTCGCAGCGGATGCACTTGGCAAGGAAATCTTCTCCCTGCGCCCCGGGCGGGCGCAGCACGCTGGCTTTGGCAGCCTTGACTTTGCCGACGTCGAACATCAGAAGTCCCATCGACACCGCGCCGATGCCCAGGGTCGCCAGGGCCTCTCGCCGGGTGGGATCGAACTCGTTATTCCAGCTAACCAGCTCGCCGCGCGGGAAGGTGATGGCGGCTTTTGGACAGGGGGCAGCACAGTCCATGCACATGATGCATTCAGCCGGATCGCTGGTAAAGTCGCGCTTGGAGCTGATAGCACCCATGGTGCACAGGCTAGCGCACTCGCCGCACTGGACGCAGCTCTTCTGGTTGACAAAGCGCTTGAACCAGGAAAACTTGGAGCCGAGACCGACCAGCGCGCCCAGCGGGCACAGGTAGCGGCACCAGAAACGCTTCTCGATGACGTTCAAAAGCAGAACGAGCACAAACGGCAGGGCGATCAGCCACCAGGCGACACCCGGTAAGGAAAAACCTTCTTTGTCTTCCAGCGTGGCATACTCCAGCGCCGGTTTGGCGATGGCGGTCAGGCCGCGCACGAAGATGGTGATTGGCTCGAAATACAGATAGGCCAGGCTGCCGAAGGCTGCCATAACCAGGATGGTGAACAGGATGACATACTTCGCCTGGCGGAAGCCCTGCCAGCGAAATACCCGCCCGACCCGGCCATACAACTCCAGAACTGCGCCCAGCGGGCAGAACCAGCCGCACCACACCCGCCCGAAGAGCAGGGTGACGACCACCGTCAATAAGACAGGCCAGTAGGTGCCGATGAACTCGCGCCCGCCGATCATGGCAGCCACGGCTTGCAGCGGATTGAGCCGGGAGAAGATATTGATGGGCAGGATCTGCAGCTCGCCGCGCAGGGTGCTGTAGATCAGACCCAGGAAGAGCAGCAGAGCGGCATACTGCACCACCTGGCGAGCCCGTTTCCAGCGGGTGGCGACTGCCTTCAAACGCTGACCGATCTTGGGTGCCGGCAGGTGGGTGATGGCGCCGGTGGGGCAGAATTCGATGCATTGGTTGCAGTCATCGCAGATGCCAGGATCCGTGCCGAAAGCGGTGGTGAGCTTGCGGTCAGGAGCGCGCCCAACCAGGCCGAGAATGTGCTGGTTGGCTTTCTCGTCGCAGGCGCGCACGCACAGGCCGCATAGGATGCAGTCTTCTTCGGGGTGTTCGGTGGGGAAGCTGGGTTTCTCCACGCCAAGCGAAGCCGCCAGCTTCTGGATGGCGGGAACTTCGGGGCAGCGGGAGAGCACCAGGTCGGCCATCAGCTTGCGCGTCTGGACGACTTCTGGTGTGTCGGTTTTGATGATCATACCGTTTTCGGCGACCATATTGCAGGAGGTGGTCACCGATTTGCGACCATTGCCACTGCGGCTAATTTCTACCAGGCAAAGCCGGCAGGCGCCATAGGGGGTCAGCTCTGGACGGTGGCAGAGGGTGGGGATATATACCCCTGCATTTTTGGCTGCCTCAAGGACAGTGGTGCCCTCGGGAACAGAGATTGTTTTGTCGTTGATCGTCAGGTTCACCATAGCTTGCACTCCCTATTCCACGATAACCGCATCGAAATTACACACATCCATGCACACCCCGCAGCGACCGCATTTCTCCGGGTCTATCACGTAGGGTTTGCCTTTCTCCCCGGTGATGGCGTTTTCTCCGCAGTAACGGGCGCACAAGCCGCAGCCGGGGCAGTTATCAGCGACGATGTAGTAGGTGATCAGCGATTTACACACGCCCGCCGGACATCTTTTCTCGCGGATGTGGGCTTCATACTCTTCGCGGAAGTAGCGGATGGTGGTGAGCACCGGGTTCGGGGCGGTCTGTCCTAAGCCGCACAAGGAGCCCATTTTTATCGATTCCCCCATCTCGACGAGCAGATCGATATCGTCTTCTTGACCGAAGCCGCGGGTGATGTAATCCAGGATCTCATACATGCGGCGCACCCCTTCGCGGCAGGCGACACATTTGCCACACGACTCGAACTTGGAGAAGGCGAGGAAGTAGCGCGCCATGTCGACCATGCAGGTGCGCTCATCCATGACGATCATGCCGCCCGACCCCATCATCGAGCCGGCTTCTCTCAGGCTGTCGTAATCCACCGGCAGGTCCCACAGGCTCTCCGGAATACAACCGCCCGACGGCCCGCCAGTCTGCACGGCTTTAAGCTTTTTGCCATTGGCAGCCCCGCCTCCGATGCCTTCGATCAGATGGCGCAGGGTGATGCCCATGGGGACTTCGATCAAGCCGGTGTTGTTGATTTTGCCAACCAGGGAGAATATAGTGGTGCCTTTATTGTGCTCGGTGCCCATCTGGGCGTACCACTCGGCGCCGTTCTTGATGATGTACGGGACGGTCGCCCAGGTTTTTACGTTGTTGATGTTGGTCGGTTTGCCCCACAGCCCGCTGACCGAAGGATAAGGCGGGCGGGCCTTGGGTTCGCCGATATTGCCTTCGATGGAAGCCATGAGCGCAGTCTCTTCACCGCACACGAAGGCGCCGGCGCCGAGCTGCACCTCGATATCGAAGTCGAACCCTGACCCGAGGATGTCTTTTCCTAAGAGTCCGTTTTGGCGGGCAGCGTCGATGGCGATGATGATGCGCTCGACAGCCAGGGGGTACTCATTGCGAATGTAGACGTAGCCCTGGCTGGCGCCAATGGCGTAGGCGCCGATGATGATCCCTTCGAGGACGCTGTGCGGGTTGGCTTCGATCAAACTGCGATCCTGGAAGGCGCCGGGGTCGCCCTCATCGGCGTTGCAGATCACGTACTTTGGGGAACCGGCGGCATCGCGAGTGAGCTGCCACTTGACTGCGGCGGGAAAACCTGCGCCGCCGCGGCCGCGCAGCCCGGCCTGTTTAACCTCGGCGATAATCTCTTCCGGCTTCATCTCGAGCAGGGCTTTGGAAACCGCAAGGTACCCGCCCACAGCGAGGTAGTCATCGAAGGAGGTCGGGTCGATAGAGCCGCTGTCTTTCAACAGCACGCGCTGCTGTTCTTTATAGAAGGGGATATCGCCCTCGTGAACGCAGCGCTCACCGGTCGCCGGATCCTTGTAGAGCAGGGCTTCAACGGGCTCCCCTTCGATCAAGGTCTTGGTGACGATTTGAGCGGCATGCTTGGGTTGAACCTTGGTGTAGAAGATGTTTTGAGGCAGTATCGTGACCAGGGGACCCTGCTCGCAGAAACCGCGGCAGCCGGTTATCTTCACCTGGGCATCTACACCCTTCTCGCGCACAGCTTTCTCCAGGGCTTCTCTTACCTCGATGCCCCCGGAAGCACAGCAGCCGGTGCCAGCGCAGACGGTGATGGTGGGGTGGGAGGAATCGCGCTCGGCCAGGATTCTCTCGCGCCGCTTTTCAAGCTCCAATGCAGTTTGGGCGAAAACTTTAGCCATTGGCGGGTACCTCCTCATTCTCTGTAAACTTCTTGAAGACGCGCTCAACCTTACCGGCGGTCATATTTCCATAATACTTACCGTCAATGACCATCACCGGACCCAAGGCGCAGGTACCCAGGCAGCTCACTGTTTCCAGTGTGAACTGGTAGTCAGGGCTGGTTTCGCCGGGTTTGATGCCGATGACGCGCCCAACCTGATCAACCAGGCGCTCTGCGCCGCGCACATGGCAGGCGGTACCCAGGCAAACGGTGACGATATGCCTGCCGCGCGGCTCCAGGCTGAAGGCCTTGTAGAAGGAGGCCACCTGGTACACCTGGATCATGGGAACTTTCATGCGCTCGGAGACGCGGTGCAGGGCCTCGGGAGGAAGATAATTGTAGGCAGTTTGTATCGCCAGCAGAGACGGGATCAGCCATCTTTGTTCCGGGCTATACTTTTCGAGGATTGCATCGACTTTACTGATGTCTACTTCCATGTGTTTGCATTCCTTTCATTCGATAAGATCAGTGAGGTGCTTACCAGGTTTCGGTTTCGATCCAATTGCGGGGACTCTGTATAGCCCATGGACAGGCAGCTATACAATTTGAGCAGTCGGTTCCGCGGTTCTCTCTCCAAAACAGATAGCACTGTGAGACATTGACGGGCCAGCGCAGGATTCCTGTACGATTGGAGATCGAGGTCGGCTGGGTAGTGCGGTCTTCCCACCGGATGGCATTCACCGGGCAGGCCTGGGCGCAGGCGTGGCAGGTCTCGCAGTACCTTTGGATGCCGAAGTCGATGGGCTTGTCCGGCACCAGGGGCAGATCGGTGAATACCTTACACAGGCGCTGGCGCGGGCCATACTCGGGGGTCAGCAGCAATCCGAGGCGCCCTAGCTCGCCTAAGCCGGCATCGATTGCCAGCGGAATGTTTTGGCCGGTGTCATTGCCGGAGGGCAGAGCTGGATAGCCAAGCGCACGAATGTACTTCGCCAAAGACGAAGAGACCTCAGCCATGCGCGAGTACACCAGGGCAGTCGCGGCGCTGGCTTCCGGGTAAGGGGAGTGCTTGATCCAATCCCAGTCCATTTCGATGCCCATGACAATCGCATACTTCATACGCATCTCAAGCTTGTCGTAATTGCCGGTGGGTCGTTCGAAATAGTGCGAGTAGATCCAATTGGGATTGACCTTCGTGACGCCAACCAGGTTGGCGCCATATAAACGGGCAACCTGTTTCACCCGCTCGGTCATCCAGACGGGATCATCGACGGGAAATTGCTGCTCGTTTATCGGATCATCCCAGCCAAACAGCCCGGCGTCGCCGCTCAGGTGTCCCCCATAGCCATAATAATTGGGGTGCAGAACACCGGCGGTGTTATCCACATAGATGGCTCCGGCGACGATGGCATTGCCTTCGAAAGTCGTCCAATCACCAGGCTTGGCTTTGGCTGTGGCGGCTTTAACCAGCGCCTGGTAATCTTCATCCCACAGGTTGCGCGAAAAGACGGTGTTTCTTTCGTCAAAACGCTCAACCTTACCGACCAGGAACTCAGAGTAGGTAGGCTGATCTACCCGCGTGATCTCGGGAAGCATATACTGGTGTTTTTCAGCGGCATGCCTTTTCAGCTCGTCACTGGTTCGAAACTGCTGCCCGCAACTGGCACAATACCAGCTCAGGCTGCGTGGAGCAGGCGAAGTAGGGCGCGCGGCATAATCAGCCTGCGGCGTGGCGCTGTATCCGGGGACCGGTGAAGCAGGTATGACCTCTCCTCCGGCGGGTGTTGGAAAGGCGTTGTTCTCCTCCAGCATGAGCGCCTGGAGGCTCGTATCTGGTGTGGGAGTTATGCTGGGTGCCTGATCGCAGCTGGATAAGATCTCACCCGTTCCCAGGAAGAGCCCAAGCAGTGCTGCGGCGCGCAGAAAATCTCTCCGACTGATCTTGCCTTGTTGGAGCTGGCGCTGTAAATCGCTCAGGTCCCGCTTTGTACCGTTCATGCGGTGCCTCTTACTCCTTGGGGTAGGCGAGCGCCAGGTAATCGACCACCAGAGCAACCTGTTCGCTGTTCAACGGGGTGCCCGCCATGACCATGCGTTCGACGACGATCTGCCAGCCCTGTTCGCTGAACTTGGAATTTTCCACCAGGCCGATCGGGTGACAGGTGGAGCAACGGCTGGCGGTCAGCGCCTGTCCAGGGTGGGGAGTGGGCGTGGGCGTCGGCGCCGGGGTGGCGGCTGCGCCGCAGCCAAGCGCCAGAAGGGCGAACACGATCACCAGGAAAACTAACGCAACAGTGTTTGTTTTCATCGACTTTCTCCTTCCTGTTGAAAAAGAGTTGAATAGGATGATCAATCCTTAAACTGCAGCCACAATTTTTTCTGAAACAGACCGGCGGCCAGCACCAGCAGCGCTGCGATACCAATGAGATACAAGCCTGGGCGAAGCCAGGTGGAAACGTATACTTCGGCGAAACCGCCGTAATTGCCGCGGGTGCGTCCCTGGATGGGCAGATCGAAGCGAGCTGCTACATCTGTAATACGCAGGAGCAGGCGCCACGCGCCCAGGAATATGAGGATGCCTGAAATAAACAATATGATGCGGGAGCCACGGCCTGTATTGAAGCTGCCCAGGAAGCAAAGTCCGATCGCGACAACCAAAACCCCGGTTAAGATAGCCATTTGAGGGCTGCGTTTGTAGCCCACGAACTCGCTGCCCGGGCCGTCGAGCAGGTACGGGTACAGATCGGTCTGCTCAGAAAATTCAAGCTGGAAGCTCCACCACGGGACAAGCATGGCGGCGAGCATGATCACACCTGCAAAGAAAGCCAACAGGTTGACGCCAGTCATCCAACGCTTCATAGGCTCTCCTTTTTTGATGTGTCATTCTGAGGGAGCGCAGCGACCGAAGAATCTAGATCCTTCGCTTCTCTCAGGATGACATCCTTGTGCGTGGCCCACAACGTGCGACCAGATTTTTCCATCAGCTGATAGCCCGGGTGAACAGGCGCACCAGCCAGGGCCGCTTTGCCAGGAATGGAACCAGGGCGGCGCCCCAGTGCTGGCGAGCCAACCAGCGGCGAGCAGGGCTGAATGTGGCCATGCGCGCGCCTGACGGGGTTACATGCCAGTAGCGCGGGGCAACCACTGGCTGCCATTTACCGCTGACCAGCTTGAGGATTTCCATGGCTGCGAGAACCGCGGTTATCCACACAATCGTACAAATTTGCGGGTGCGGCTGCTTGCTTTCGCACCACTGGTTAAACCATTCCTGCCGCCAGCCGCCGACCGTCTGGTAGTACTGCAAAATGCGGCGGTTGTTTGGATCTTCCATGAAGGCATTCATTTCGACATAGGAAAGATGCGGCGGTATAGCGACGCACTCGGCGGCATAGGGGCTTTCAGGCATGAAGGTGCTGACGCGGCCCAGGGCGCCAACGGGATAAGCCATGATTGCTGGCTTGCCGAGCTGCTTTGCCCGGTTGAGCATGGTGATGCTGAGAGCCCAGTTGTCAGCCGCGGGCAGGAAAACATCCCCATCCAGGATGACTTCGTCGATCTCTTCGGGGGTAACGGCATGCGTACAAATATCGATTTCAGCTTCAGCATTAATTCTTAAGATCGAATCACGAACCGCCATTGCCTTGTTCATACCTATCGTGTCGGTAAAACAGGTGATCTGGCGGTTCATATTGGAAGGCGAGTAGGTGTCGAATTCGTACAGTGAAAAATGGCCGAGCCCGCTGCGTGCCAGGGCGACGGCTGTTACGGCACCGATGCCCCCGCAGCCAACGATGGCTACGCGAGCGTCGCGTATGCGAGCCTGTTCCTCGGCTTCAAAAACGCCGTAGTTGCGCTCGAACAGCTGCTCATAAATCATTCGATGAGTCCTGAAATGATTGCTATCCTGAAGATTAGAATTGAGGCCCCAACTTGACGGGGACCGCCCGGTTGGGGCCTCTGCTTGGCTTTAGGGGCCTATCCTCCGGAGAGGATTTTACAGGTGCTGCTTGGCGATATCAGCGGCGATATCATCGATGCCGAGGGCTTTGAGGGTCTCCTGGGTGGGGATGCCCTTGTCTTCGGTCCAGCCGCGCTCTTTCCAGTAAGCCGGCAAGGCTTCGTTGAAGAGCTTGTCGGGGTTACCTTCGTAGGCGACTGCGCCTTTCTGCGGTCCATTGGGCAGCGCATCGTAGAACCAGCGGTGGGGGACGAGCTTATCCCACTGTTCTTTGGGATCCGTGAGGCCCTGGGTGTGGATATCGAACAGACGAGTCAGGGCATACTCGCGGGCGCCGATGGTGAAGAGCTCTTCTTCGGTGAAGTCTGCCCAGCCGGTAGCGGCTTTGACCATGTCAACCGTCTTGCCAGCGAAGTGTCCGGCGGGGAAGGAGCAGGAAACCAGGGAGTCAGTAGCGCACTTGGTGTTCTGTCCGGCAATGGCTGCCGCCCAGTCGCCCTGTTTGAAGCCCGCTCCGCCGCCGCCAGTGTGCTCGCTTGGGCGCCGGACGGTGAGATACTCCATGGCATTCTTGTCAGCCGGGCTGCGCACGTCGTGCGCCGGCTGCCCGTAGCGGTGCGTGGTGACAACGTAGTTCATGATCTCGGGCTTGCCCTTCTTGTCGACAAAGTACTTGGCGGTCTCCCAGGTGCCGTTAGCCAGCACATCGCCGATGCCTTCGCGATGGATGATTTTCTTGAGAATCTCATCCACAGCGTGGACGTCGCCCCACTTCAGATCGATGCCATCCAGGTCTTCGACGCTGATCAGATCGCGCTGGCGCAGCTCCATGAGCAGTGCCAGCATGGTGCCGCCCTCGATGTAATCCAGTCCGTAGTTGTCGTGCAAGAAGGTGGTGAACTGGAGCTTGGCCAAGTTCTCGGCCTGGTCGATGTGGGTGCCGGTGAAGGGATCGGCGGGCGTTTTGCCGGGCATCTCGAAGAAGCCCAGGTTGCCGCCGACCATGCCCATGGCTTCCCAGTCGGGCATGTCGGTCATGGTGCCGTCCAGCAGGGGATCTTCGCTGGTGGTTTCGACCGTGGTCAGGCACTTCAGCAGGCAGTTGGGGCAGGCTTGCTTGTGCACAAAGCTGGCGGAATCTATGAATGCGCCTTCGATGGCTTTGACCTGCGGATCTGACCAGGCGCACCACTGCCAGTTGCGGATGGGATATGCATCTTCCACGTAGGCAGAGCGAGCGCCGATGCCGGCAGTGCCGTAGGAGCGCCAGAAGTAGTCGTTCTTCTCGGAGGCATGGACAGCATTGACCAGCTCCAGGAATTTCGCCTTGTCGGCCAGCTTATGACCTTTGGTGCCGCGGATGACGACTGCCTTGAGGTTCTTCGAACCCATGATCGCGCCGGGGCCGTAGCGACCGTGAGCGCGGGCGCCCTCGGTGATGACGTTGGCATACCAGACCTGGCCTTCGCCGCCCGGGCCGATCATCCAAACGGAGGCCAGGCGCTTCTCGCCCAGACCTTTGCGCTTGACAGGGCGCAGAGCTGCCCACTCAGGGGTCAGGTCAGCATCGCGCATCATGGCTTCGCGCGACTCGGTCTCTGCGAGCACTTCTTTCTTCAACATCAATTCTGCTTCTTCCACGCCCTTGCCCCAGACATGGGCAGCGTCGCGGATCTCGACCACGTCGTCGATGACGGCGATGTAGACGGGTTTAGCAGACTTGCCTACAATCTGAATGCCATCCCAACCGGCGTACTTCAGCTCGGCAGCAGCCTGCCCGCCGCTGGTGGCGATGGAAACGAAGTTATAGGCGCTTTTGGTTACGGTCACCGAACGGGCATTGGGGCCTGCACCGGTGATCGGTCCAATTAAGAACTGAAGCATGTTATCCGGGCCAAGGGGATCGACGTCTGGGCTGACGATGCCTTCCTTGAACAGGTAGTAGACGCCCAGGCCTGAACCACCCAGGTACTTGCGATAGACTTCCTCTGGGGGCTCAATGACAGTGACCGTGCCGCTTGTCAGGTCAACACGGGCAATTTTGCCGCTCATTCCAAGTAGTTCGGCCATTAGAGAGCCCTCCTTACGTTGTACATCTTCCGGTACAGCAGTTCAGCATATGCGGTGGGGGTCTGCGCAAAGAAACGACCATTGCGTCCCACCGGCACCCATTGCAGCGCCAGCGGTTCGGGGCAGGCCTTTACGCATTCGGGGTCACCGCCGCAGCGGCTGCAAACTTGAGCTTTCCGGCTGACGGGATCGAAAGAGATGCCGCTGGCAAACTGATCTTCGCAGATCTCTGCACAGCGCCAGCACTTATCCACGCCCAGGCACTTCTCCTGGTCGATCCACTTGTAGCCCATGCCATAGTAGCCGACTTCCCCTTCGCCTTCGGGGACGGTCAGGATGGCATCTTCTGGGCAAACAGCCTGGCAGGGGAATTCTGCCGTGCCTTCGGCCCATTCCATCAGCTCGCAGTAGTGGCAGGTATTGACCACATCCACATACTGGAAGCGCATCGGCCGGATTCTGGAAAACTCCAGATTCACAGTATTCTTGGTTTCTTCAGGATGATAGTAGGCGCCGTATTTCTCAGAGCATGCCACGGCGCACTTCATACAGCCAGTGCACTGCACCGGGTCGAACGTCAGGGTATAGCCGGCTTTCGGCTCGGCGGC
>JBGSTO010000231.1:0-8829 GCA_041736465.1 Anaerolineales bacterium
GCGCCGCCGATCAGCGGACCCAGCGCCATGGGCACGCGCCGCACAAGCGAGTGCAGCGATACGCCCATGGTGCGCTTGTTGCGCGGCAGCACCTGCGCGACCATGTCCATGGTGGCAGGCAGCGAGATCGCCGTCCAGGATACGAAGAAGACCGCGCCGGCCAGCACCGACTGCCAGGAGGGAAAAGCGATGACGATGGCGTAGCCCAGCATGGCGATCAGGTTGAACAGCAGCAGCGCCTTCTTGTAGCCCAGGCGGCTGCTGGCATAACCGCCGGGGAACGAGTACAGCGCGCTGAGCAGGTTGTCCATGCCGTTGAGCAGTCCGACGGAAATTACCCCACCGCCCAGCGCCATCAGGTAGAGCGGCAGGAAGCGCTCCGCCATTTTCTCGCCCAATCCGACCAGAATGACCATCCCCATCAGGGCGAGGATGTTCTTCTTGAGGCCAAGGAAATCAACCAGTTTACCGCGCAGGGTGGTCATAGGTTGCCAGGGTGCCATTCAGAATGCGAGAGAGCTGCTCCTATTGTACACGTGAGTGACTAAAAAAAAGATAAACACAAAGGGCGCGAAGGAAGTGCGAAGCCCACAAAGGCTTTTTCTATTTGTTGTCTTTGTGATCTTCGAGCAATCTTCGTGTCCTTAGTGTTTTGAAGAGAACCCATCCTTTAGATGTCGCGGTAAACTATAAAAAACACTGGAGGAAGACCCATGATCGTTCGAGACGTACGCGAGCAAGACGCCGGAGCGATTGCCGGCTTGATAACGGAGTTCACCGGTATGCAGACGACGGCTGAAGAAGTGCAGAGGCGGTTGAGGCGCAGCCGGGGTATAGAGCACCCAATCTGTGCCGAGCTTGACGGAGAGATAGTCGGTTTCGCCAGCCTGCGGCTGGTGAATTACCTGGGAGAGGACGTGCCCTACGCCGAGATTTCGGAGATGTTCGTGAATGAACGCTTCCCGCGGCAGGGCGTGGGGCGGGCGCTGATGGCTGAACTGGAGGTGCGGGCGCGAGCGGCGGGAGCGAGCAGTCTGAACGTGCTCACCGATGACAATAATCAGGCAGCGGTCGCGATTTATCGAGCGATGGGCTTCAAGCAGTTTTCGATAGCGCTGCAAAAATGGTTCACGGAGGATCGCCCGTACGGGGAGTAGTGAGAGGCACTTATTTGATTTCCAGGTGTAGCGCTGCCAGGGTTCCCCAGATGGTGTGCGACTCTGCCTGTACGATAGAGATGAAGGGTTGCAGGGCTTCTTCGGTCAGACCTTCCAGCTCGTAGCAGACGGCGATCAGGTAGGTGAGGTGCTGCCAGCGGTGCGTAAAGAACGGATTGCCGGTATCCAATCGATCTCGCTGAGCAAGCAAGAGTTCCCGCTCTCGGGCGAGGCTGGTTGAGCTGAGGAGAAGCGTTGGGTTTTCTGCCACGTCTGGCTCACTGTCATCACCTCCATATCGCAGCGAGAGGTACTCGGCATCTGTCAGCCATCGCAACGATGGTATGCCATCTACGGGTTTGATCGAGGCGTTTGGGCTGTGAACGGAACGCTCGGCAAACCAATCCACCAGCCCATCCCCGTCCTGATCCTCGAGCAATGCGGGTATATCGATGGTTTTTCCCGGCGTGAGACAATAGTCCTCTGGGAGAGACAGGAGATGATCCCTGGAGGCAGAGGTCAAATACACGGTTACCAGGGATTGGCTTGCCGAGCAGTAATCGGACCGACCATATTCCAGAACGAAAGCCAGCTCAGCATATCCATCACCGGTCACATCCTCCAGGAATATCTCAACCGGCTGAACAGCTGGATCAAAGGTTTCTTCGAGATCCCATTGCCAGCCGTCTGAGCGCAGCACGAAGGAAGCCAGGTATTTGTTCTGCCCCAACAAGGCGACCCATGCCGGGTGGGATTGCCCGGGGACGGGATATGGCGACAGCGCAGCCACCGGGATGCCCTTAGCCTGAAGCGCCTGCTCCGGACCCTTCTGCGGATCGAAACGCAAGGCGGATAGCAGATCGACTGTGAGGTGCAGTAAATTACATGCCGCATTCGGGTCTACCAAATAATCCATTCCGATCATGAAATGTGATCCGTCTGCACCGAAGGTCAAATGCTCAAACCATTCATCAGGCAGAGCCGGGTTGTCAATGTCCCGGTGAAATATCCAACATAAATTGTAAGCACTTACTGCCGGTGCATCGAGCAGCGGGAGCAGATCGCTTTTGAGAATCGTCTCAGACTGGCGATAATTTTCGATGAATTCTGACAAGCGCCGTCGCGCAGAAGACTCCTGTCCTTCGACTGCATACAGCAGCGCCAGGCGAAAGCGAGCAAACTGCATCTTTGCCTGCTGGTCCGAGTCGCTTTCCTCGAAGCGTGCCAGTGCATTTTCAAGTAGATTGATCGCAGCCCGGTTATCCAGAATCTCCTCGTTATTCACCGCCCGAGCCAAGGCGCACTCCGGCGTGTCTGGCGGCTGCTCACCTGTGACGGTTTTTTGCTGTCTGCCATTGGGCCAGCGATAGGTTGCAAGCGTCGCCCACTCACAACCCCAACTAATATTTTGGGTGCTGGTGATGGCGAGAGTCGCCCAGCCTCGAGCGCTGGGAGGCGTGAATTTATACTGAAAACCACCATACTCAGTTGAACCGTCAACCAGATCTACGTTGCCGATATTTTGGAAACCGCTTTTCGTACCTTGGGCAATCAAGAAGTCCACGAGTGAAGTGTTCTCCACCATAAAATCAGTGAACAGAAGCAGATCCGATAATCCATCTCCTGTGAAATCATCGAGAGAGAGGAAATTCGTTTGCCAACCCCATCGATAATTCATCAACTCTGCCGTTGGCAGGTCAAGGGTCAGCTTTGAGTAGGTGCTATCGGGCTTTTCGTCTAGGGCAAGCCAGGTAAGGAAAGTGTAATCGGAACAGAGGAGCCGCGCCACCCACTCACGCCCGGGGTCACGGTCGAGCTCGACCTGGTGCGGCTCGAGCTCGCAATCGCGGACAGATATCACCTCGCCATCCGCTAATGGAATTCGATTGAGACTTAATTCCTGGAGAATTGCATCTGCAAGCATATTCAAAAAGATACCAGGGCGAATGATCCAGTATTCGTAGGGGCTGTGATCTTTGAGAGGATGGTGCTGCCAAAAGATCTCCGGGACGGGCAGCCCGTGCGGATAGTGAAAGCGAAATTCCACATCAAGCACAAAGGAGGCACGGTGAAGCTCATCATCGATCAGCGATACTATCTCATCATCGTACAAATAATTTTCGCGAAGAAAACTGTACTGGTCGCTAATCACATCTGCCACGCTCAACAGCTCGTCTGGCGATGGATCGCGCAGCCGGGCATCGGCGATCGTTTGGAGGTCAAACGCCGGTGGGGGCATTAATCTCTGTTGAACAACTTGCAATCCTTTTTCCAACTCCGTCATATCGAATGTGGCAGTGGGACCCTGTTTGGGAGTTGCGGTTGGTAGAGCTGGCTGTGTGGCGGTTGGCGAAGGCGCAGGCGTAAACGTGATGGACGGTGCAGTCGTGCGGCTCGCAAACGGCGTCATGGAGGGTATCCGGCTCGCCGGTACAGTGGGAGCTGGCGGGGTATTCAAAGCCAAGCAGCTTGAGAGTATAAGAAGCAATCCGGCAAACAAAGCCAGGCGAAACGCGTTCATGGAGCAACCCCTCGGTAAGATCAGTCTCTGAAGACAGCGGTTACTATCAGTGTAGCACAGATCTAATTTCGCAATGTTAGCACAAACATTCTGGTATAATCTCCGGAACTATGATTACCATCGACCTCGACACCGCCCGCCGCTTCATCCTCGGCAAGCAGGGACTGTGGCCTGGACGGCGCTGGCGCGGCCTGCAGGGTGTGGAGCAGGCGCTGCGCAGCATGGAATACCTGCAGCTCGACCCGCTGCAGGTGATCGCCCGCAGCCAGGACATCACACTGCACAGCCGGGTGCTCGATTACGCGCCCGGCATGTGGGAAACAGCGGCGTACGAGCAGCGTAAATTCTTCGATTGGGGCGGCTGGCTGGCGCTGCGCCCGATGGATGAGCTGCCGCACTGGCGCGTGGTGATGCGCCGCGAGCGCGAGGGCAGCCCGGACAGCGACCCGCGAATCGTGAACATTGGCCGCGAGCACGCCGGCGCCATTGAGGATGTGCGGGCTGTGCTGCACGAGCGCGGCGTGGTGAGCAACCGCGATTTCGAGATGGCGTCGCGCGCCCGAACGCACAGCTACCGCGGCCGCAAGGACAGCGCGCTGGCGCTGTACTACCTGTGGCACACCGGCGAGGTGATGACGCACCATCGCAAGAAGTTCGAGCGGGTGTACGCGCTCTCCGAAGCCGTCGCGCCGGCGCACCTGCTGCAGGAGAGCAGTGAAGTGGAGGCAGCGCGCTTTTTATTTAAGAAGGACGCCAGCTTCGCCGGTCTGTCGCGGCTCAACCGCACAGCGGACGCGTATTTTCGCGGCGTGCCGTTCAGCCGGAAAAAGCAGATCGTGGACGCTTTGCTGGCGGATGGTGAGCTCATCGAGGTGCAGGTGCTGGGCTGGAAGGCTGTGCACTATGCTTTGGGCGGCGATGCCGAAACGCTGAACGAGCTGGCGGCAGGGCGCGTGCCGCAGGATTGGGCGCCGCTGGAGGCGAGTACGGCGGAAGAAGCCGTCTTCCTGGCGCCGCTCGATCCGGTCAGCGCCCGCGGGCGAGCGAAAGAGCTTTTTGGCTTCGACTACGCGTGGGAGGTCTACAAGCCAGAGTCGAACCGCAAGTACGGCTACTATACGCTGCCGGTATTGTGGGGCGAGCGGCTGGCGGCGCGGTTCGACAGCAAACTGGACCGGACGGCGAACACCCTCATCATTCTGGGTTTTTGGCTGGAGGACGAGAATCTCGCTAAGGACGAAGCCTTTGCGGAGGCGCTGGCAAGCGGGTTTGCACGCTTTGTCTCTTTTCTTGGCGCGAGCAAGCTGGATGCAAATGCGATTGGCGAGCCGCTGCTGCGCAAACGCATTCATGCTTCGCTTGGAGATAAATAGCACAAGCGATCTGGTATACTCGATGCGTGTCTTATTTGTGATCAGTGAAGGAGACGGGCGTGGAATACCTGAACAAGATGCTTCATGGAGATTGTCTTAAAGTATAGAACTGATCCTGGCGATGCGCAAGCAAGGCTGGCTGTTGACCGAAGAATACATGTGGCATAAGAAGAATTCCCACCCTGGGGATATTGTTCTGGACCCATTTGCCGGATCCGGGACTATCTGCGTGGCGGCCGCCTATTAGGGGCAAAAACGGATAAGAACGATATCATCCCTAAAACTTACCCACCTGCTCAAGAAGAATCCCTATTTATTTCGCGCCAAGAGCGCTACCAAAGCATCGAAATTGATCGAGGATACTCTAAGCGCCTTTTTGTCCTCTTCTGAAGAGAAAATGTTTGGGGATTTTTTGGAAGGCCTGGCGATCTATGTGACACAACATACCACCGGTGGGTTTAAGTCCAGCTCGCAGGGGGTCGATTTGGAATTCAATCGCGACAGCTATCGCTACCTGGTGAGCATCAAACCCGGCACCAATTCGGGAAATTTTGACCTGCCTGAGCACGGATTTGACATCTCGTAATCACACCTGATCTACCCCCACTCAAACATCGACATCAGCACCAAAAACAGGCTGTGCTGCAGCATGGCCACACATCGAGGGCGGTGTAAAGCACCGCCATGGCAAGGGTGACAGCCAGGGCAGCCATTAAGCGCGAACTGGAGGGGGAACGCTCCGGTTGGGGTACGGTGGTGCTGCTCATGATTCACCACGCTGCGGCTACAAGTGAAGCCGGGACAGCCGCTCGCCTAGCAAACGATCCAGCTCCGACGGATAGGCGATACCGTGCGGGGCGGCTAACTCTGGCACCAGCGAGCGGTAGTATGTCAAGATGACTTGCACCGCGACGAGCATGGCGCTCGGTTCCAGCGGGCAGAAGGTAGCGTGCAAGGGCGCAGCCTTTTCGATGGGCAGGTATTTCTCCAGCTTGAAGTACGGGTCGGCGGGATCGAGCCTGGCGGAGAAGTCATGCTGCAGCAGGGCTAGATTGATGCACGTGCGGCGCAGTACTTCGATCTGCCCGTAAGCCCACCAGTGCTGCCCGCGCGCCATGGCGGTGATGAAGTGCGACAGGTCGTGCCAGAACCAGCACACCTGGCGCCGCAGGACTTCTCGCTGGTTTTCAGGCAGCGCCCGGTCTCCGGTAAACACAGCGCCTTGCAGGATGCCGGTTTTATCGACCAGCACCTTGAACGCCCCAGGGTAGATGTGCGTGAATGCGCTCCGGGCGGCGATGTGCAGCTCGCCTTCCAGCCCACCGGTGAGGATGAAGAAAATCATATCCGGCTGGTCGAAGTCTTCCAGCAGCAGCGGCTCGCCTAACCGGCGGATGAAATTTGCGCCTCCGGCGGCAAAGTCTTCGAAGACATCGTCGCGGGTGATCAGTCCCAGGTCGAGGTCGGAGTGCTCGTCGGCACTGCCGCGGGCGTAGGAACCGCTCAGGAAACCGGCGAGGATGCGCTCGTCGTCCTGGCACAGGGCAGTGAAGCGGGAGATGGTGGAGGCGGGGTCAGGGTTCATTGGTGGCACTCACAGCGAACTCAAGGACGAAAATCACACCAGATTACATTGTACACCAACGCCACATCGAACCCACCCCCTCCCAGCCTCGGGAAATGCCTTCTACTGCGCTTCCCTAAAAATGGCAGTAAGCAGGCATCTTGGGTGAAGGAGAGTCAAGAGTCTCACTTGTAACGAAGTCAATCAGATTCTTGATTGTGCTCCATTTCACACATGCTTGCGTAAAAGATCAACTTAAGTTATAAACATGATCGAAATCGCGAATTAATAGATGACAAAACCACCGGGAGGGGTCATGATCGCAAAAAGAATCGCCATGCTTTGCTGGTTGAGCCTGCTGTTGGCGGCTTGCACCGCTGCCGAAACCCCAACCCCTGCCGCGGTCGAGCCAACCGCGGCGGCGGAGTTCACGGGTCACCCGCTGGCGCTCGACCGGGGGGAATTTTTCACCGGCTCGGGGGTATGTACGGGCTGCCACACCTTCATGAAAGACGGAAGTGGGGCGGATGTCTCCATCGACAAGAGCTGGAGCGCGACGATGCTGGCGAATGCCAGCAAAGATCCCTACTATCTGGCGACGGTGCGCAGCGAAGTGATCCACGCGCCTCACCTGCGTGAAACCGTTGAAGGAAAGTGCGCCACCTGTCACATGCCCATGGCGCTGCAAACCGCCAAAGCCACGGGGGAAAAGACGCTGATGCTGGACGAAGGCTTCCTGGATAGCAATCACCCGCTGCACGGGCTGGCAACAGACGCCATCTCGTGCAGCCTGTGCCACCAGGTGGAGCCCGGCAATTTCGGCAATGATGACAGTTTCAGCGGCGGTTATGCCATCGATTTCAAGCTGGCAGCCGGCGAGCGCCTGTCCTACGGTCCGTATGAAGTGGACCCCCAGCAGGTTACTGCGATGAAAGCGTCTTCGGGCTATATCCCGGTACAGGGCCTGCACATGGCAGACGCCGAGCACTGCGCCACCTGCCATAACCTGGTGACGCCGTATGTGGATGCCGCCGGCGAGGTGGCAGGCGAGTTTCCCGAGCAAGCCATGTATTCAGAGTGGCTCAACAGCGACTATAAAGACCAGACGAGCTGCATCGACTGCCACATGCCGGTGGCGCCGGGTACGGTGCAGATTTCGATCACCGGCGGGCCGCCGCGCAGCCCGTTCTCGCGGCACGTTTTTGCCGGGGGGAATGCCTTCATGCTGAAGATCCTGCACAAGCACGGCGAGGAGATCGGCGTGAGCTCGCACCCGGATAACCTTGCGCAGGCCATCCAGGCGGCGGAGGAGATCATCGGCAAGCAGGCTGCCACGCTGACCCTGGAAAACTTCAAGCTGGAGGGCAGCGCCCTCACCGGTGAGGTGGCAATCGCCAGCCAGACCGGGCACAAATTCCCATCCGGCTACCCTTCCCGGCGGGTGTGGCTGCACATCGCCGTGAGCGACGCGGCAGGGGCGGTGGTATTCGAGTCTGGGGCGGTCGAAGAAAGCGGGCGCATCGCCGGCAACGATAACGATGACGACCCGGCTCTCTTCGAACCGCACTACAGCACCTTGAGCGCAGCCGGTCAGGTGCAAATTTACGAGACCATCCTGCACAATTCTGACGGCGAAGTGACCACCAAACTGCTGCGCGCGGCGGCGTACGTCAAAGACAACCGCCTGCTGCCGCTCGGTTTCGATTTACAGAACGCCACCTTCGACACGCAGGTGTTCGGCGCAGACGAAGACGCCGACTTTACGGCAGGCGGCGACCGGCTTGGGCTGGCGGTCGATCTGGGATCGGCGCAAGGACCCTACACGGTTGAAGTCGAGCTGCTGTACCAGTCGATCGGCTACCGCTGGGCGCAGAACCTGATGGGCGAGGAGAGCGTGGAGGCGAATGCCTTCCGCGGCTACTATGCCAGCGTGCCGAACCTGCCGCTGGTGGCAGCCCAGGCTGAGATTGTGATTCCGTGAATATTATCCAGCAGGCGCAGATTCTCGCAGGTAAAACCAGAAAAACGATCCGCAGATTGCCACACCCGCGCGGGCACAGATTTTCGCAGATAAAACCTAGTGCAATCCCAGACGAGATAGCTGGAATTGTGGTAAAAATGGAAGTATGCCAAACCCAATCTTTGTACGAACCCTAACCGAAAGCGAGCGTGAACGGTTGAACGCTGGATTACGCACGTCAGATGGCTTTGAAC
>JBGSTO010000321.1:0-1677 GCA_041736465.1 Anaerolineales bacterium
CTGGCGGGAGCGCCGGCAGAGGAGATGGAAACAGGCTTCTGGTCGCGCCTGCGCGAGTCCCTGGCGCAGGGCGGGATGAGCCGCCTGGCAGGCCAGCTGTGGCCCGAAGATCTTCGGGAGGCGGCGCCCGGCGATCTGGCAGCCAGGAGTTTTTACCTGCCGCCCTCGCTTTACCCCGGCTTTTTCGAGCAGGCGGGCGAGGCGCCTGCCCTTGAGCTGCCCGAAACTTTCATCTTATATCATGGCTCCTACGAGCCAGGCAGTTTATTGCGCCTGCTGGAGGCATGGAGCTGGGCGGCGGGCGCCATCGGGGAATATTACCCCTTGATGCTGCTGGGCGCAGGTCGCGCCGGAGGCCGGATTTACGAATCCCTGGCGGCGTCCTATGATTTCGGCGCCAGCGTGCGCCTGCTGCCGGCGGTGGAGCCATCCCAGGTAGCAGCAGTTTATCGCGCCTGCACGGTGTACTTCCACCCGACTGAGGTGTTTCCTTGGGAGAATCCCCTGCGCGCCGCGCTGTCCCTGGGGAAACCGGTGGTGGCGCTGGACAGCCCGCTGGCTGGTTTGGTGTGTGGACCGGCGGCTTACCTGGCGGATGGCGGGAACGCCCGAGGCGAGATCTCCCGCGCTCTGGGCGCGGCCCTGATCACCATGGTGGTGGAAGACGGCCTGCGGGAGGGGCTGGAATTAGCAGCGCGGGAACGCGCTGCCGGATGGCGGCTTGCGGAACGATATCAGGAGTTTGGCGAGAGGTTGTTGGAAATCTACCGCACTGCCGCCGGCGCTGCGAGTTAGCGGGAGCGCATCAGGCGTCCGGCAAACACTGCCAGCCCGATCCCAACCAGCAACACCAGCCCTCCCAGAATGCCCAGCACAGGCGAACGCTCGCCGGTATCTGTAGATACGGGGGCCTGGATTTCTGCCTTCGAGCTGACCTGAGCGCCGAAGTCCAGGTAGGTGGTATCGCCGGCGCGCAGATCCACGATGTAGCTGGTCAGCGTCGTCGGGTTATACCCATCTGGAACGCCCACGCTGACGCTGTATTCGCCCTCCGACAGGTCTGGAAAGCATTGGTGCACATCTCCCGGCTCCGTAGGTGTGGTCAAGGAGACGGAACCGGAGCGATTATTGATGCTGAGTGCGCCTTCGGGCACTGACGGCTCTTCTTCCTGGCGGATCGCGTCACCGTTGATGTCGTTATACAGCAGGACACACAATTCTCCAAAGCCGGGCTTCGGCGAAGGGGTCGGCAGGATGGACGTGGGTGTAGGGCTGGGTCCGGCGGTGGGAGTGACCTCGCTTGGCCCCCCAAGGCCCAGCAGCAGGGGCTGCCCGGCAATGATGTTGTCGTTGAGCAAGTTGTTCAGGCCGCGCAGGTCATCGATGGAAACGCCGGAGATCAGCGAAATGCGCAGCAGGGTGTCGCCCGGCTGAACGAGATAGACGATGCGCCCGTCCGGTCCGGGTGTGGGCGTGGGGAAAGGGGTCATCTGGCGCGGGGGCGCAGCCTGCACCGGGATTGCCAGGGCAGCCAGCGCTGTGCCGATCAGCAAAAAGACGAAGCATAGGAAAACGATGAGTTTGTTTTGGTGCTGCATAGCGCCCAGATTATAACACCCTCTCGCTGTGCGCCGGCAGCATGGAGCGCCTCAAGCGCGCCAGCACCAGCAGGGCTGC
>JBGSTO010000350.1:0-5534 GCA_041736465.1 Anaerolineales bacterium
AGCCCGCGCACCATCAGAATCACAAAGACCATGTACAGCACCCAGGCCCACGCAATGGGGGTGCGCAGCTTACCCGGCAGGCGGACTGCCAGCAGCCAGCCAACAAAGCCGGTTACAGCTATGCCCAGCAGGGACAGGCGCAGGTTCAAGGTCAAGGGCAGCGCCGACAATAACAGTGGGCCTGCCAGCAAGGCGATGCCAAAAGCGCCGACGCTTCCGCTCCACAATCCATAAGATGCGCCGGCGATAAATGCCAGGACGAACAGGCAAACCCATACCCGCCACAAGGCTTCCACCGGGTACTGTCCCACCAGGAACAGGCGCAGGTTGGCGGCGACCACCTCCCATTCGGCGACACTGAGGGCCCAGGCCAGAAGCGAGCGTGAAACCCAGTAAATGAAAACGGCTGCCAGCACGCTCAACAAGGCGTTGTACCAGGAGTTGAACAGGTTTCTCTGCAGCCAGCCTAACAGGGTGAAGCGTTCCGTGGGCGGCGGTAAGGTGGGCTTGGATATGGCTGCCATGATCAGCGCTCCACCAGGCGCACGCGCTGGTTATACCAGTTCATGAAGGCTGATGTCAGCAGGCTCATGATCAGGTAGGTGAGCATGACCAGCGAGATCATCTCGACGGCGCGCCCGCTCTGGTTGATGATCGTGTTGGAAACGTAGAACAAATCCGGGTATCCGATGGCGATTGCCAACGAGGAGTTCTTGGTCAGGTTGAGATACTGGCTGGTGAGGGGCGGGATGATCACGCGCAGAGCCTGCGGAAAGACGACCAGCCTCAGGGTTTCGAAGCCGGAAAGCCCCAGGGCACGCGAGGCTTCCAGCTGGCCTTTAGCCACCGATTGGATGCCGGCACGCACCACCTCGCTGATAAACGCCGCCGTGTACAGCACCAACCCGGACAAAATTGCCATGAACTCGGGGCTGAGGATCAATCCGCCATCCAGATTCAGGCCTTTAACGTAAGGAAGGCTAGCCTCGAGCGGCGAGGCAGGTAAGACAAACCATCCAATCACCGCAAAAACCAGGAAGAGCAGCGAACTCCACAGCGGCACCAGGGGTGTCCGCCCGCTTTGCCTGCCGCGACGGATCAGCAGGTAGGCTAATCCTGCGGCTGCAACCAGACTAATCGCCAGGATCCAGGCATACACATCAAAAGTAGCCGTGGGTATGCCCCAGGGGATGCCTACACCGCGGTTGGTCAGGTAAACCGGACCGGGGAGAACAATTGCTCGCCGGACGAGCGGAAGTTTCAAGAATACAACCGTATACCAGAAGATCAACAGCACCAGTAGAGGAATATTGCGAATGAATTCGATGTATGCACGCGATAACTTGTTGACCAGGAGATTGGTGGACAGGCTAGCGACACCCAGCAGGATGCCCAGGATGGTTGAAAATAGAATGCCGAGCACGCTGACCAGCAGGGTGTTGAGCAGGCCCACTTGAAATGCGCGCAGGTAGCTGCTGCTGCGGGAGTACTCAATCAGGTATTCACCGATGTCGAAACCGGAGGTCTGGGAAATAAAACTGAAACCCAGCGCGGTGCCCTGACGGCGAAGACCATCGACCATATTGCGGAAGAGCAGGTATCCAAGCACCAACACGATCAGGGTAAAGATCACCTGTATGGCAATCTTCAAGAAGCGCTCATCACGCCACAGCGGTACGCCCTGATTGGATCGGATCGGAGTCTGCATGACAAATCCTTCGCCGCCAGCTTACGGCGGGGGGACAGGCTTTGTAAAACCCGCTCCCCTCAGCCCCTCATCCCGGGGATGTGCAGCATCGCCCACGGGATGAGGGGCAGGGGGTAGGTTAAGTCGGTCTAGCGGAAAGGCGGTGCGTACAGTACGCCGCCTTCAGTATACAGGCTGTTCTGGCCGCGTGGGATATAGGTGGGTGTGTTGGGACCCAGGTTGCGGTCGTACACTTCAGCGTAGTTGCCCACCAGCTTGAGGATATTATAAGCCCAGTCATTGCTCAGGCCGAGCTTGAGGCCCAGATCGCCTTCGAGGCCCAGCAGGCGGCGAACTTCCGGATTGGTGGTTTCGGTGCGCACCTGATCCACGTTGCTGGAGGTAACTCCGTACTCCTCGCCGGCGATCAGGGTAAAGACGGTCCATTGGGCGATGTCAAACCACTGGTCGTCGCCGTGGCGCACCATTGGGCCGAGCGGCTCTTTGGACATGGTGACATCCATGATGACGTGGTTATCGGGATCGGGCAGCACAGCGCGGCGTGAAACCAGGCCCGACTTATCGGTGGTGACGGCATCGCAGCGCTGTTCGGCGTAGGCGGCAAAGGTGCCATCGGCGTCCTGGTAAACGGCCGGGGTATATTCAAGACCGCGGGCAGCCATCTGGTCGGCCAGATTCAGCTCGGTGGTGGTGCCGGTCTGCACGCAGATGGTACCGCCGTTCAGGTCTTCCAGAGTGGTGAGGCCCGAATCCACGGGCACCATCATGCCCTGTCCGTCGTAGAAGGTGGTGTGGACGAAGTTGCCGCCCAGCTCGGTATCACGCACCAGCGACCAGGTGGTATTGCGGCTGAGGACATCGATCTCACCGGACTGCAGCGCGGTAAAGCGCTCGCTGGCGGTCACGGCGCGGAACTCGACTTTGTTGGGATCGCCGAAGATGGCGGCTGACAGCGCACGGCAGTAATCCACGTCAAAGCCGGAGAATGCGCCGGCTGAGTCGACGAAGCCGAACCCGGGCACCTGGGCGTTGACGCCGCAGATGAGCTGGCCGCGCTCCTGAACGGTCTTCAGGGTCGCGCCGTAGCCGGCAGGCGGCGCTGGCATGGCGGGTGCAGCCGCCGCGGCCTCGACTGTAACGATTACAGTCCTGACCACTTCAACGGTTTTGATCACCTCAACGGTCTGTTGGACGGGCTGTCCCTCGGTTGAGGTCTCGCCGCTGGCTGCCGGAGTTTGAGCACCGCCACAGGCAGTGATCACCAACGCCAGAGCAATCAAGAACGCAAACAAAGGTAATACTTTTCGGGTCATGGTTGTCTCCTCCTTACGCAGACAAACAACTAAAGGGTAGCTACGACCGGTCGCAGCGACCGGCGGTTAATAGGCCTATTATAGGAAAGAAACCCGTATTGGGCAAGGAATTTCGTAGAATATTGACGTTACATTTACGAACTATGCGGAGAGACTGACGCCTGTGCAGAGATCTCAGCCGGAATCCCGGCTGATGGGTGCGAAATCGGCGTTGGTGAGCGCCGCCAGGTCAGCCGGCGAAAGGCTGATATTCAGGCCGCGCTGCCCGGCGCTGACGAAGATTTGGGGCAGCAAACGCGCGCTCTCGTCGATGACCACCTGAAAACCACGCTTGAGCAGCGCCAGGGGCGAGATGCCGCCGGCTTGCAGTCCGGTCAGGCGCTCGGCTTCGCGCTCGGTGGGAAGCTGCAGTTTCTTCTCACCCAAGGCAGCCGCCAGCGCTTTCAGGTCTACATCGCGGTCGCCGGGGGTAACCGCCAATATGGGTTTGCCTTTCTCGAGGCGCACAACCACGATGGTTTTATACACCAGGGAGGGGGCGACATTCATGATGCGGGCAGCTTCGATGGCGCCGAGCTTTTCGACCGGCAACTCGTGTGCCGTGTAGGCAATCTTGCGCTGATCCAGCAGCCGGGTTACATTGTTGGTCTTCATCGAGCAATGCCCGGTCAGGCAGCCGGCAGCGGCAGGGTAAGGATGAATTCTGCGCCGCCCTGCGGGTGGTTGCGGGCGGTCAGATCTCCCCCATGGGCGCGGGCGAGCTGGCGGGCAATCGGCAATCCCAGCCCTGTGCCGCCTTCTTGACGGCTGCGGGATTTATCGGCGCGGTAGAAGCGCTCGAACAGGTGCGGCAGCGCTTCCGGGGGGATGCCGGGGCCGCTGTCGCACACATGAAGCCGGCTGGCGGTCCTGGAAGTCTCCAGGCGGATGCTGATCTGCCCGCCGTCCGGGGTGTAGCGCAGGGCGTTGGCAAACAGGTTGCCGAGGATCTGCTCGACCCGCCCCGGGTCTACCAGCAGGCTTTGCAGGCGCGAATCTTCCGGCGGGTCTTGCATGACCAGTTGGATCTGGCGAGCCTGCGCCTGGGGCGAGAAACGCTCCAGGGTACGCCTGGCAAGCTCCGGCAGGTTCGCCGGATAGCGCACCAGCTCGAGCTGACCGGCATCTGCCAGCGCCAGGGTGCGCAGATCGTCCACCAGGCGGGTAAGCAGGTGGTTTTGCTCGAGCACCTGGGCCAGGTAGTCAGGCTCCATGGGGTAGACGCCATCCAGGATCGCTTCCAGATGAGCGCGCTGTACCGCCAGCGGTGTGCGCAGCTCGTGGGCGATATCGGCGGTCATCGCCCGGCGGCTGTTCTCTGCCGCCTGAAGCGAATCAGCCATATGGTTGAAGGTGTTTGCCAGTTGGCCCAATTCGTCGCTGCCGCCCTGCGGGACGCGCTGGCTCAGATCGCCGCCGGCAATTTTGGTGGTTGCGGTGGTCAAAGCGCGCACCGGGCGCATGAACTGGTATACCAGCAGCAGCGCCAGGAGCAAGGCGACCCCGCCGGCAATCAACGCCGCGCTCCAGGCAGCCTGGTTCAGGCTGCTCACCAGGCGGGTTTCATCCGTGCTGCTGAAGGTGGTGCCGCTTTCAGGCAGAAGATAACCCACCAATGTATTCTGATCGTACAGGGAAATTGCCAGCTCCAGCTGGCTGTCCGTCAGGCTGCCCTGCGGTGCGGCGCCGGTATCGGCAATGATAGTCGCCTGGGCGTCTGCCACCATCAGGCGCTGGTTCATGCTCATGCCCATCCCCTGTGTTCCACGCATGCGTCCCTGACCGGCATGGGCGGCTTCGGCTAAGAGCGTGTCTACCCCCGTCCAGGAGCCATTCTGAGCATAATAATCTTCCAAACGACCGACAAGCCCTTCGGTGCCGCTCATGCCGCCGCGAAACATAAAGGTGCGCACCTGGTCAGCCGTGGACTGGCGGGCGATCAGAGCCATGCTGATCACGGCGACCAGCACAATCAAGGCAAAAGATAGGATCAGGCGAATGCGCATCATCGGTCAGGGGCGGGTGAAGCGATAGCCGACGCCAAATACGGTCTCGATATAGCGCGGTTTCCTGGCGTCTGTTTCCAGCTTGGAGCGCAGGTTCTTGATGTGGGCGTCGATGGTGCGTTCGTAGCCTTCGTAGGCGCTGCCGAGCCCCGCTTCTAGAAGCTGCATACGGGTGAAGGCGCGGCCCGGTTGGGCTGCCATGGTTGCCAGTAAGTTGAATTCCGTAGGCGTCAACTCCAGGGTTTCGCCGGCGCGGGTGGCGCTGTGAGCATCCAGATCGATTTCCAGATCCAATACCCGCAGGACTTGAGAGGCGGAAGCGGTGCTCTCGGTGCGGCGCAGCAGGGCGCGCACGCGCGCGACCACCACACGGGGGGAGAAGGGCTTGGTGATATAGTCGTCGGCGCCAAGCTCCAGACCGATGAGCTGATCGGTTTCCTCGACGCGCGCCGTCAGCATGATGATGGG
>JBGSTO010000360.1:0-8671 GCA_041736465.1 Anaerolineales bacterium
ATTTACGAATGGATGCAGCAGGGGGTGCAGGTGCTGTATTTCATCTTCTGCGATCCGGTCTCGCCGCGCGGGCTGTTTGCAGGCGGATTGTCCGGCGAGAAGGCACGCCAGGCCCTGTTCCGAGAGGTGCTGCTGGAGGAATTTGCTAGCAGCGCCACCCGGCTGAGCTGAGTTTCTGGCTGTGGATTGAGGGCAAACGGCGAAATCGAAGGGTCACACTTCCAGGATGCGCCACTCATCGTTCGCGGGTATCAGCTCCCAGGCCTGCTGGATGGGGCGATTCTGGTAATGCACCTGGGCGACTGCCAGGGCAAAGCCGTGAGAGACGACAGCCACACGGTCGCCGGAGTGCCGGGCGATGATCTCTTCGAAAGCCTGCACCACCCGCAGCCGCACCTGCTCGACGGTTTCGCCGCCGGGCGGGGCGACGTTGTACGGGTCGAGTTTACGCCGCCGGAAGGCTTCCCCGTAGCGCGCTTCGATTTCACTTACCGATAATCCCTGCCATTCGCCCTGGTGGATTTCTCTCAGGCGGGCATCCAGGCATATGGGCAGTCCAGTGCGAGCAGCCAATGCGCCGGCGGTCTGGCGGGCGCGCTGCAGGTCGCTGGAATAGAGCGCCTGCAGACCTTCACCGGCTAACTGCCCGGCGACTGTTTCGGCCTGGGCCAGCCCTACAACGTTGAGAGGCACGTCGGCGTGTCCCTGCCAGCGCCCTGCGACGTTCCAATCGGTTTGTCCGTGGCGTACGAGATAAATTCGGGTCATGTATTATGCAGCTTCCGGTATTCGGCGATTTCGATGATCGGCGGTCGATCGCGCTCGGCAATCTCCTCGACTTCCAGGAACAGCCTTTCGGGCTCGTAGCGGATCAGCTTCATCGATTTGTTGATGTCGTCCAGCATGCCCAGTCCGTAGCGCTGCTCGAGCTTGTGGATCACCGCCTGGATGATGGCAAATGACATCTTGCTCAGCGATTCCAGCGGCTGGTTGTGATGAATGCGCTCGCGCAGGTCCACCTGGGCGATGGCTCGTAGACCAAACTTTTCGAAGACGTCGATGAGCAAGCCGGTTTCCACGCCGTATCCGGAAAAGAAGGTCAGGCGTTCCAGGGCGCTGCGCCGCCCGCCGTATTCGCCGGAAAGCGGCTGCACCACGCCGGAAAGCTCGGGATAGAACAGATTGAGCAGTGGGCGGGCGGTGAGCTCGGTCACCCTCCCGCCGCCGCCGGCCTGCAGGCGCTCACCCATCTTGATTGGGCGGCGGTAGAAGCCCTTGATGAACTGCAGGGCAGGATTGAGCAGCAGCGGGCCCAAGAGCCCGTAAACGAAGCGGGGGTGAATGTTGACGATGTCGGTATCCACCCACAGCAGGATGTCACCCCGGGTCACATGCAGGCTCTTCCAAAGCGCCTCGCCTTTTCCGCTGCGCGCGCCATACTCCGGCAGCACCTGCTGGTGCACGTATACCGGCACCCCGCACGCGGCGGCGATCTCACGCGTGCGATCGGTAGAGTTCGAATCCAGCAGCACAATTTCGTCCAGGAGCGGAACCTCATCCATCAGTGCGGATTTGATGGTCTGGATGACGTTGCCAACCGTCTCTTCTTCGTTCAAAGCTGGCAGCGCCAGGCTGACGGTTACGCCCTGGCTTGCCTTTAACTCCAGCAGGCGTTCCAGGTCGTTGAATTCATCGGCGTGATAGGTGTTTTCGGCAAACCAGCGGTCGACAAGCACCGATATGGCGTTACCGGCGGGCATATCGATTCCGCTGTCGGGGCTGCGCATAGCAGTCATCGTCACCACGCCGCCAGGGCATTCGCGCAGAATATGCCTGGCAAGCGGGCTGACCGCCGATCCGTGCATGCGAGGCTGGTCTCTTGCACTCAAGATGACCAGGTCGTGACCGGCTGCTTCTTTCAGGATTTCCCTGGTATGATCCAGTGCGGCATTTTCGATCTGGTTTACATGCTCTAGCTGGTTCAAAACGCTGGCCAGCAGCGAGGCGAATTCCTCAGATGCCTGATCTGGCGCCGCGGATTTCAGGTGTAAAGCTGTGAGCTTTGCAGATGAATTATCGGTCATGGTGAGCGCCGTGCGCAGCGCAAACTCGGCATAGGGGTTATCGTGAAGGGCAACCAGCAGGCGCTGCAGAGAATCCGGAATGGGTCCGCGAATCACGGCGAAATTGCTGGTCGGGCGCACCAATGCATCTTCTGGCGAGATACCCATATCTTCGAAGTGCGCCGGCCATTCCAATACGACCAAATCTGGCTGTTCCTCGTCTACCAGATCCAAAAAATCTTCCCAGGGTTCGAACGAGACCCGCACTCGTTTGCGGTAGGTGACCTTGAGGTTATCCGAACACCGCTGCAGCAGCGTTCGGATTTTGCGTGCCTCGGTCGCGCCGGTGCTGAGCGACTTACCGGGGGGAACGGCATATAAACCTACCAGAACGATCTCGCCCTCGCCAACCAGCGCATGCGCAGCCGTCAGCGCGGACCGCGGGTCGGAGTGCAGGGTGATTGGTAGCAGCGCTTTCTTGAACTGGTTGATTGCATTTTTTTTCTCGGGCATCATCAATCCTCTATTAATGGCTCGACATCCTGCCGGTAGATCTGCTGCCAGGTGTAGCTGGTGCGCACCCGCACGCGCAGCCGGTAGGATGGATCCGATTCCAGGCGCCGCGCAATCTGGCGGGCGGCTTCTCCCGGCTCGGCATCGGGAGAGAAGTAGGTCGCCTCTCCGCCGCCGAGATCTCTGAGCGGGGGGATATCGGCGCAGAAAACTGGCAAACCTGCCAGCCCGGCTTCCAGTATGGGGATGCCAAAGCCTTCTTCCCGGCTGGGCATCAGCAGCGCGTCTGCCAGGCGGTAGAAGTCGGCAATCACTGCATCCGGAATGTATTCCTCACTCAGATCAGCCAGGAAGTGAACGGAGTTGTGCAGCCCAAGCTCTTGTCGTAGAGCGTTGAGCTTCTCGAGGTAATGGATGTTCGCCGGGTTGTGCGGGCCAAGCGGGCCGGTGATCACCAGCCGGGCGTGGGGAAAATCCCGGAGCAGCTCGGCAGTGATGCGCAACGCGAGTTCGAGGTTTTTACGCGGGGTAATGCGCACTGGCAGCAGCAGCAGCGGTTGGGCGTCCAGCAGGTGGAGTTGCTCGATCCAGCTGACGGTCTGCTCCTCGAGCTTCAAGAACTGGCGCAGGTCGAGACCGTTCGGAACAACTGTTATGCATTGCGGCTCGATACCCAGCAATTGCGCCAGTTCTCGCTGCCGGGGTGCAGAGACCACCACCTGGCGGGCTTCGGGCCAATCCCGGCGAAGCAGATCCCAGGGGTAGCCATCGTGCAGCTCGAGGCGGTAGCGCGGGGTGGTCCATGCAAGGTCGTGGTGCCACAAGATCAACCGGGTGCTAGAAATGCGGGCGTGCAGCTGCCACAGGGCAGCGGTCAGCGCCAGGTTCTTTGCCAGGGAGCACACGTTGTGGGCGATGACGGCATCTGCCCAGGTATAGAACGGCAAGAGGTCAGCGATGATATTCTTAACCAGCTGCTCGAAATTATCCGGCACGCGCCCGGCGTCCATCTCGCGTTTAGCCTGCAAAACCGCCGGATGGCGCGAGTCGACCAGCGCCAGGGGCTGAAAGGTAATGCGCGCATCAGATTGCGCGCCGCGCCCAGCGGCGATCATCACGCTGTGTCCGTGATCGGCAAACAGGCGCGCCTGGTGACCCAACACGCTTTCCACACCGCCAACGACCGGGGGCGCGGCGTAGTGCAGGAGCAACACGTTCTTTGGCTGGCTCACGAGAAAATTCTCTCCGATTCCGCCAGGTCTGGATGGCATCCCAAGAGAGTGAGGCGATCTAACAGCTCGAGCTCGACATTGCCGTGCGGGATGATAAATTCCTCCCCTCGCCGGATAGACAGCACCAGAACTTCCCCTGGCAAGCCCAGGTTTCGAATCGACCGCCCAGAAATTTGTGTGTTGCGTACGGTAACCTCGCGCACATCGCGATCGTCGCTGGTCGAGGTCAGCAATGTATACACATCGGGGTTGCGCACCAGGAGCGCCAGCAGCACGGTTTGCGCCAAACCTGGAACGAATGGCTGCACACCCTGGATGCGAAAATCCTTCAGGCGAGCCGGGTCGGTTACCTGCGCCACCACCGGCTGGATTCCGGCATCGACAGCGGATTTACATAAACTCAGGTTCAGGTCGTCGTCGGAGCAGATGGCAGCAAAACCTTTCAGGTGATCGGGTTTGTAGTCGCCAAAAGGCGCACCGGCGCTGTTCCGGATGACCTTGAACCCGGCCTGGCTGGCATTCTCTACGACATCTGCGTCGGGGGTGAATAGAACTACTTCTTCGCCGTGGGCGTTAAGCTCTCGGGCAATTGCCATGGTTTGAGGCCCGCTCCCGCAGATGCCGATGGCGCGACTCTTGGGCGGCGAACTGGCCGGCGCCAGCATATTAAAGAGTATTGGCATAAACAGCACGGTGAGCACAGCAAACAATGTGATGGCGGTGCCGGCAGCCGGGCTCAGCAAACCGCTGCGTACGCCCACGATCGCGATAGCAATTTCCAGGGAGAGGTGGGTATTGAGCAAAACGCCGCCCGCCAGGGCTTCCCGCCAGGTGAGCGTGCGTAGGAAGGCTGCCATTGGGATTAGCTTCACGACCAGGGAGGCGATGAATAAAGCCGGCAAGGTGATCAACGCCTGAGGAGAGCCACCCAACGCGCTCAGGTCCAGGTTCACGCCCACCAGGATGAAAAATATCGGAATAAAGAAACCAAAACCAAAGGCTTCCAGGTTATGGATCAGGTTCTCATCCTGAGGCGCCTTGAGCAGCGAGATGACCATGCCTGCCAGGAAGGCGCCCAGGATCAACTCGGCATTGACAAGCTCTGCGAGCACGACGAAGCACAGTAATATGGCGATGGCGCCGCGCACCTTGATTTGAACTGTGGCGTGAGACAATTCCTCGACCACGCGACGCACCTGAGGCAGGCGGGTGATTAACGGCCCAAAGCGGGAGGCCAGGATGAATAACAGAAACAAAAGTCCGACAGAAAAAATTTCCGGATGCAGGCCGCGCGCCTGGACAATCAAATAGACGGTTAGCAAAATGACGGTGACGAAATCCGCTAAAGTAGCGGTCAGGAAGACCGACTGACCGAACGGGGTGCGCATCAGGCCGCGCTCTTTCAGGATGGGCAGCAATACTCCCAGGGAGGTGGCGCTCAGTATGAAGGTTAGCAGCCACGGATTGGCGTCTATCCCCAAGCGGTTGAGCAGCAATGCTCCTAGAGCTGCCAACAATACTGTCAAAAGATATGAAAAGAAGGCGTATAACAGGGGGTTGGCGTTTGCAGCTTTGGGCTTATCGCGGCTGCCGAATAATACATCGAAGTCAATTTCCATGCCTGCCAGGAACATCAGGAATGCCAGACCGATATCGCCCATCAGAGCCAGGATGGTGTCTTCTTGCACCCAGCCCAGCAGCGAGCCTCCGACGATCAGCCCGGCGATAATCTCGCCGACCACCACCGGTATCTGGCGCAGGCGCGAGAGCAAGAGGGGCACGCTGAAAGCCAGCACCAGAACGATCATCAGAGGGATAAAGCTGAAAGCAGTTTCGTTTTCAATGAAATGCACGATTTACTGACTCCTTTTTTGTTGTGTCATGGGGAACATAATTTATCCAACTGGCCCCCGGCATCGCCTTCAACCACAGCGACCAGAACGTCGCCTGCCCTGAGAATCGTATCGCCGTGGGGGATGAAAACACGGCGACCGCGGCGCAGGGTGGATAGAATGCAATCCTTCGGCCAGGCGATATCCTGGAGACGTTGGTTTTCACACACAGCGCCGGAGCGGATGGTTACTTCCATAATGCTTACATCGGTATGCGTGCTGGCATCCAGGCGGATTTGGTGGGCTTTGTGGCGGATGACGGCGCGCCGGTTGAGGGCCAGGGCATAGGCGCGCACCAGGTCGGCGCGCCGCAGCAGACCGATCAAATGCTCCGGGTTTTCGCGGGAAACGACCGGTATGCGACCGACATCGTGGATTCCCATGCGGTTCAGCACTGCGCCGGCGGTTTCGTCAGGGAATGCCACGATTGGATCACGTGTGCAGGCGTCTATTATGGTGCGGGTATGCCACGATTCCGGCTCGGCATTTTCCAGATCCTGGATGGTGAAAACGCCCAGCAGGCGACCGTTCTGATCGAGCACGGGCACGCCGTGATGGCGGGTGCGTTGGAAAAAGCCAGATGCCTCAGCCAGGGTTGCGGTGGCGGGCAGGGTCTCGGTAGGCTGCATCACTTCGCCGGCGGTAAGGGTTTCCAAAACTTCCAGGTCACGCCCCCGGTCGAGGCGAATGCCTTTGCGCAGCAGACCGAGTGTATACACCGAGTCGCTTTGCAGGCGCTGCGAGACCAGCAGGCTGACCACCACCGAGAACATCAGCGGCAGGATGATGCGGTAATCGTTGGTCATCTCGAACAGCAGGATGATGGCGGTCAGCGGCGCGTGCACAGAGCCAGCAAGCACGGCAGCCATGCCGACCATGGCAAAGGCCGGGGGGTCTATCCCCAAGGCCGGGAAGAGTATTTCAGCAAACCCGCCGAAGGCTCCGCCCAGCATGGCGCCGATGAACAAGGAAGGCGCAAACACGCCGCCCATGAATCCGCCTGCCAGGCTGGTCGGGGTGAGCAGCAGTTTGGCAGCCATCAAAACCAGCAGCAGCAAGATCCCCGGTGAGCGATTGGCAAGCACAGCCTCGATGGTGTCGTAGCCCACACCGAAGATTTGCGGCAAGAAGATGCCCACAATGCCTACCAGCAATCCGGTCGACCCGGTGATGAGCCAGCGGGGCAGTGAACGAAAATGTTCATACAGATCTTGAATCCGGTAGAGCAGGCGGATATACAGGGCGGATACGGGTCCTGCCAGCAGGCCTAATCCCAGGTACAGCAGCAGCTCCCAGGCTGAATTGAGTGCGTAGGCTGGAACGGCAAAGGCGGGTTGAGCGCCGCTGGTCGCCTGGGTGAAAACGGCAGAAATCACCGCCGCCAATACGACCACCCCCATGCTGATCGATGAGATCTCTCCCAGGATGATCTCCAGGGCGAAGAACACACCGGCGATGGGTGCATTGAAAGCTGCGGCGATACCGCTGGCTGCTCCGGCAGCAACCAGCGAGCGCATGCGCTCGTCTGAGAAGTGCAGCCACTGTCCAAACATCGAGCCGATATTGGCGCCGATCTGGACGGAGGGGTCTTCGGGACCGACCGAGGCGCCGCTGCCAATGGACAGGGCGGAGGCGGCGGTCTTGGCGGGGATGCGCGCGTAGCGCAGGCGACCACCTGCCAGGGCAACTGCTTCCATGATCCCCGATACGCCGTGGTGGCGCTCATGACCGACCAAATATTGGGAGATCAACCCGACCAAAACGCCGCCGCCTGCCGGCACCAGGGCAATCGCCCAGGGCGAGACAGCGCTCAATGCGGGCGCCAGGGATACGAAGCTTATCTCATGAGTTAATTCGATCAGAACTTTAAACAGCCAGACGCCAGCGCCGCTGGCTAGCCCGACAATCAGGGCTACGCCAATGTGGAGCATGGCCTCGGAATGCCGCCGCGGTGCAAGCACCGACCGCATCAGCAGTTTCTGCATGCGTACTCCGGATTCTCAAGGACTTGCGCTTCAGGGAGGTGTTTTCACCTGAGAGGGCATTTTATTTTACCATCCCCCTGCGGATGCTCATAACCGGGCGAGCGACTGAAGTGAGGCAGCGGCGTAATGCCGGCGGTAGGCGGCGCTTTCTTCCAGCAAGGACTTCAGGCGCAGGCTGATTTTAGCCAGGTCTGCCTGGCGCTCTGCCGGAGGCTGCGGGCCAGCGGCTTTCAACTGCACCCGGTCGTTTTGAAGTGAGATGACGGTAAAGTAACCGCGCGCCTGCAGCCACTTCAACCCAAGGCGCACCGCTGCCGTACGCTGGGCGGTGGCGCTGCACAGCGCTTCCAGCTCGACCATCCCATCCTGGGTGCTGATGGCGCGCTTCACCAATCCTGCCAGGCGCTCCAGGAAGGCGGCAGGGTCATCCATGCCGGGGTCGTTGTGGAAGAGGACCACCAGAGGAGGGCGAACACGGTCCAGCACCTGGCGCAGCACATCCGGCCCTGGGGGAGAGGTCCAGATCAGCAGGGGCTGGCCCGGGGTTAACTCCCGGCGGTTAAGTGTGCGCTCCAAGAGCTGGCGCACTTCACCAGCGCAGGCGGCTTCGCACCAGATTTGCAGCCCGGGCTGTTCCTGGCGCAGGCGGATCAGGATTTGATCGGGCTGCAGCTCCTGGCGGTGGTCGAGGATTTGCGGCGCGTAGGCACGGGTTTGAAATTCGCCCGCGACTTCAGGCGCTTGCGGCACCGGGCGGGCATCCAGCCAGACCACTTGAAGCTCGCGCTGGCCTTTATAGGAGGTGGCGCGCATGCTGACCGCCAGATCGATTGGGCCTTCTGGCAGCGGCCAGCCGGCGCCCTGCCACCAGATGACGCGCTGGGCGGTCCCGGATTGGTCTTCCACGGTCAGCAGCAGATGTTCCTGGTTCTTCCCCATGCTGGAATGGCTGGTGATGTGCAGGTCGCGCAGCGCCAGCGCCAGGG
>JBGSTO010000371.1:0-2979 GCA_041736465.1 Anaerolineales bacterium
CGCCGAAGCGCTGCGCCAGCGCGGCGTGACGGTGGTGGACAGCCTGCTGCGCAGCACCCAGGCAACCCGCCAGACCAGCGGCGCGCTCACCCACCTGCTGCGCTTTTTAGCCAGCCCCACCTCCGCCCGCCACATGGCCCAGGCTTACCTGGTGTGGCGGCGGTCGGAGCGCCAGGATGAAGAAGAAACCCGCCAGCGTCTGGAGCGCACCAGCGAGCTGCTGCGCAAATGCGAGCGCCTCGAGGATTTCCTGTGGCCCGGTTCCGAACGCGATTGGCTGGCAGAAACCGGTCTGGAAGAAACCGATCCCATCGCTCACCTGCAGTTGGTGGAGTTTCGCGATCTGGTACGCCGCTGGCAGACCGCCGTGCTGCTGCCGGTCGATCAGGTACTGCTCACCCTCGCTCAGGACGTCTTCACCTTGCCTTCCGAGCTGGCGCTGGCGCACAAGCTTGCCAACTTGCTGCGCCAGGCAACGCAGGGACACCCTTCCTGGGGTCTAAAGGAGCTGACCGCCGAGCTGAGTGTGATCGCCCGCAACGAGCGGCGCTTCATCGGCTTCAGCGCCGACGACTTGGGTTTCGATCCGCAGCAGCACCGCGGCAAAGCCATTGTCGCCACCATGCACAAAGCCAAGGGGCTGGAGTTCGACCGCGTTTACCTGATGTCGGTCAACAACTACGACTTCCCCTCCGGCGAGGAGTATGACGCCTACTACAGCGAGAAATGGTTCATCCGCGACCATCTCAACCTGCAAGCCGAAGCCCTGGCGCAGCTGCAGCTCTTGCTCCAGACCTCTCGCGATGAGTGGTACCAGGAAGGGGTTGCCAGCCGGGAAGACCGACTGAACCTGGTGCGCGAGCGCCTGCGCCTGCTGTACGTGGGCATCACCCGCGCCCGCCGCGAGCTGGTCATTACCTCCAACACCGGACGGCGCGGCGAAGCCCGCCCGGCGGTGCCGCTGGTGGAGCTGTACAACTACTGGGAAAGAAAACATGGCGAGGCCAGAGATGGAAGCTGACGCTCAACACCGTGGCTCGAAACGCCCTGCTGATTCGCACGCGAACAAGTTCACCGTGAATGAGATCGCCCTCAACCAGGGCAACCTGCAAGATTTTCTCGACTGCCGGCGCCGCTTCTGGCTGCGCCACATCCGGCGCCTGTCCTGGCCCGCCATCGAAAGCGAGCCGGTGCTCGAGAACGAACACTACATTCAGCAGGGGGCGCGTTTCCACCAGTTGGTGCACCAGCACCTGCTGGGCGTGCCAGAAGAGCGCCTCTCGGCAATGCTGGCAGCCAGGCCCGTGGAGGATGAGCTGCGCGGCTGGTGGGAAAACTACCTGGAGTGGCGCTCCAACCCCCAGGAATTTCCGGAGCTGTGGCAGCCGCAGGTGCGCCATTTTCCAGAAATCACCCTGGCAGCCGCGCTGGACGGCGGCGACCAGCGCCTGCGCCTGGTAGCCAAATATGACCTGGTAGCTGTTTTCCCAGATGAACGCATCCTGATCCTGGACTGGAAGACCACCCGCCGCCCACCGCCGCGTTCCCGCCTGGCGGAACGCATGCAGACCCGCGTCTATCCCTACCTGCTGGTGCTTGCCGGAGAGCAGTTGGTTGGGCGCCCCGTGCAGCCCGACCAGGTGGAATTGGTGTACTGGTTTGCCGGGCAGCCCACCGCTCCAGCCCGCTTCCCCTACAGCCAGGCGCGCTTCCTGGAAGACCAGCGCGACCTGAATGAGCTGGCTGCGCTGCTGCTGCGCCTGAAAGATGAGCAGGATTATCCCCTGACCAGCGACGAGCGCCGCTGCGCCTTCTGCATCTACCGCTCGCTGTGCGACCGCGGCATTAATGCCGGCGAGCTGGACGAGCTTGAAAGCGATGCCAGCCTGGATTGGCTGCCCGACCTCGATCCGGAGCAGATCCAGGAAGTCGAGTATTAGATCGCCGTACACGGCTGCCCACCGCGATGCTAAAGTGGCTGGAACCCCCCGAAATTGCTGTACCAGAACGGCTGCGCCAGGCAGTCGGCGGCAGCCCGCTGGTTGCCAACGCGCTGGCGCGCCGCGGCATCCTTGACCCCCAGCAGGCGCTGGCTTTTCTTTCCCCCGACCAATATCACCCCACCCCGCCTGAAGCGCTGCCCGGCATGGCAGCCGCCCTCTCACGCCTGGAGCAGGCCGTCCGCGCCCAGGAGCGCATCTGGGTATGGGGCGATTTCGACGTAGATGGGCAAACCGCCACCACCGTGCTGGTTTCCATGCTGCAGGACCTGGGCGCCAACGTGCGCTACCATATTCCGGTGCGCGCCGCAGAATCGCACGGCGTCAACCTGCCCTGGTTGGAAAAGATCCTGCAGCAGGGCGCCGACCTGCTGGTGACCTGCGATACCGGCATTACCGCTTTCGAAGCGGTCGAATATGCGCGTGAGCGCGGCCTGGACGTGATCATTACCGACCACCACGACCTGGCTCTCGACGCCGGTGATCCCACTGTAGGGGCGCATCGCGATGTGCCCCTGCTGCCGCACGCCTACGCCGTCGTCAACCCCAAGCTGCTGCCAGACGGGCACCCGCTCTCTTCCTTGCCGGGAGTGGGCGTCGCCTACAAATTGGCGGAAGCCATGTACGCCCGCTTCGGCAAACCGCAAGCCTGCCAGGCGCTGCTCGACCTTGCCGCCCTGGGCATCGTCGCAGACCTGGCAACCCTCAAAGGCGACGCACGCTACCTGGTGCAGTTGGGCTTGCAGCTGCTGCGCGACGTGGGCTTGCCAGGCGCTCATGGCGATGCGACCGGTGGAGGCTCGCACAGCCGCCGCTTGGGATTGAGCACCATGCTCGAAATTGCCGAGGTCAACCCGCAGCTGCTGACCGAGGAGCACATCGGCTTCGTCATCGCGCCGCGCATGAATGCCATCGGACGTCTGGGCGACGCCAACCCCATGGTCGAGCTGCTCACCACCCAGGATGCCGGGCAGGCGCG
>JBGSTO010000398.1:0-4962 GCA_041736465.1 Anaerolineales bacterium
CAATCGACCTGTGCCGCTCCCACAGGTTCATGATAACCCTCCAGACTAATGAATTAGCCCAACCAGGGGTCTTCTTGTTCTAAGCTGGACCTTTCAGCTTGGATGCTGTACTGGGTATTATCTCCAAATGCGATTACCCTATCTGAACATTTGATTGACAAGCATTGACGATCATGATAATGTAACATTGAAATGACGACGATTCGGTCTGTTCTCCGCATCGCCTTGATCCTGGTGTTAATGGGGATCTTCACCTGGACCAGCGTGTTTGCTGGTGCAGGTGATGGCGAGCGCCAAACGACCATCGTCGTTTCATTTACGCAGTACGAGTGGTGGTTGATGCTGTGGAGCGATTACTCGGTTGTGTGCCGTATTTTTGTCGATCATGAGGGGCTGCCCACTACCGAGGAAGTGGCCCAGCAGTGCGGGGGCGATATCTACACTCAATGGGTCAATACGCCGCCCTGCAAAGGTGTAGTCAAGGGCGGCAATGCCAGCAGCTGCGACGGCTTTTATTTGAACCTGGTTGCCTCCCGCCCGGCGAAAAAAGAACTTATCGTCGATCTGCCTACCGCCAGCGTGGAGGTCAGCCTGGAGGGCTGCAATCCGTCCCCGCCAGAAAACCGCTGCACCAGCATGCCCGTCCTGGTGCTGAGCGGCATCGAACCTTTACCCAACGAAACCATCCTGGCCATTGAGGGAACCTTCGACGGGCTGCCGTTCTACTGCGAATCTGCAACCTGCAAGCTGCCGCTGCGCGTGACGCGTCCCGAAGGCTCTCTGGTCGAGTTTTGGGCTCATTCCAGCTATGGCGACCAGAGCCGCAAATTTACTGCCCAAGTGCGGGTGGTAGACAGCGGTGTGGGCGCGGCCCCGGGCAGCAGCGGTTGGTATGTCGATGTGATCAGCACGCAGTGGCGCGGCGCACCCATCGCAACCTGCGCCCAAACCTGGCAGGCCTTTCCACCGGCTGGCGGGCTGCCCCCATGGCTCTCCTCACCCGATTTTACCCAGTTGTTAGCCAGCGACCAGGCCTACTATTATCTTGCCGGGCGCCTGATCGCTCAGGGGCTGGTCGATGTGAGCGCCTGTTCGACCGGCGGGCTGCTGCCCAATGGTTATGCCGACGCCTGTGGGCTTGAGAAAGCCCGCCCGCAGGTGCAGGCCTGGCAGAACCAGTTCGACCAGCGCATTTTGCAGGTGTCGAAAGAGAACGGCATTCCCGCCCAACTGTTGAAAAACTTATTTGCTCAAGAAAGCCAGTTCTGGCCGGGTGTTTTCATCGTCCCCTACGAGTTCGGGCTGGGGCAGATCACCGACAACGGCGCCGATGCTGTGCTGTTGTGGGATACCTCATTTTTTGAGCAGTTCTGTCCCCTGGTATTGGCGAATGATGCCTGCGCTCGCGGCTACTTGAAGCTCAAACCCGATGAGCAGGCGATTTTGCGCGGCGCTCTGGCGTTGGAAGCCAAGGCCGACTGCCCCACCTGCGCCGAAGGTGTGGATTTGACCAACGTCGATTTCAGCGTTTCGCTGTTTGCCCAGACCCTGAAAGCCAACTGCGATCAGGTAGCGCAGATCGTGTACAATGCGACCAAAGTAATGCCCGGCGTGGTCAGCAGCTATGAAGACTTATGGCGCTTCACCATAGCCAACTACCACGCCGGTCCGGGTTGCGTATCCTACGCCATTCACATGGCCTGGCAGCAAAGTGGGGATGAGCTGATCACCTGGGAGAATGCCTCCCAGCAGTTCACACCCGCCTGCCAGAGTGTCATCCCCTACGTCGAGAAAATCACGCGTTGAGCGTTTAAGCGCTGACCAGCAGACGCGCCAGCGACAGGAACTCGTCCCATTCTTCCTGGAAAAAGTGCAGGGTAACATTGTTTAGTTCCAGATGGTAGGTGACCTCTCCATCCGGCTCCTCGGCGCGCCAGGCAATATAATTATCGCTCTCGGCAATCACGTCGGTGGTTGGTTCAGGCTGTTCTTTTGGCATTGCATTGCTCCTCTTTTGATTTGTCATTTTTGTCAGATTGTCATCCTGAGCGCAGCGAAGGATCTAGAGCCTTTGCTGTGCTCAAAATAATCTACTTTTTCATGGCGCCGGCAGCACATACCAGGGATTGACAAAGCCGCCCTGGTAGCGCACTTCGAAATGCAGGTGCGCACCGGTGGAATTGCCCGTGCTTCCGCTGTAGCCGATGGTCGCTCCCTGGCTCAAACTGCGACCACAGGATACGCTTACGCTGCTCATGTGGGCATACACGGTCTGGTAGCCGTTGCCATGGTCGATCATCACCATATTGCCATAGCCGCCAAATGCCCCCCCGGCGAACACAACCACGCCGCTGTCGGCGGCATACAGCGGTGCGCCTTCGCCGGCGGCGATATCGATCCCCAGGTGACCGTCCCAGTAATCGTTCCCCGAGAGAGAGTGATTGCCGGCTGGCCAGATGAACGCCCCGGAGCCGAATGCCCCCTCATAGCCGCCTTCGCAGGCCCCAGCCCCGTAAACCGATGGCGATACACCTGCCCGGCCGCGCGGGATCACTGGAATCAGCCACTGGCGGAACTCCCGCCGCCCTCCAGGCACCATTACCCAGGTGCCCGGCGCGATGTCCGGATTGGTCAGGTCGATTTCATTGGCCGAGAAGCTCAGGATATCCTCGACGCTTACCTCGAAGCGCCCCGCCACACCATCCACGGTATCCCCCGGCTGCCATTCGTAATACACCCCATCCACCGGCGGAATGTTAAGCTCCATGCCCACCGAAATGAGATCGGGGTTGTCGTTCAGATTGGCATAATTGGCCCACAACACCGATTCGGGCTTGAGCTTGAACTTACTGGCGATCTCGAAGACCGAATCGCCGATCGATACGGTGTAATTGTGCACTTCCTGGCGCTGCCTGCTGGGGATGATGGTGTGCAGCAGGGCAAAGCGCGGGATGGAGCCTCCCTCGGGCTGCACCGGTGCATACGCCGGCAGATCCACATCCTGTCCCTGCTGAACCTGTTCTGCTGGTAGAGAGGCGAACGGATTGGTGCTGTCCTTGCCGGTAGGCACACCCTGGCTTGCCCGCAGCGAGTCGAAGCCGGTTGCGCGCAGGCCCAGGTAAACGGCGACCGCCAGCAGCCCCAATGCCAGCAGCCAGGCGCCTGCCGAAATCCACTTGTTGGTTTGCGTTTTCATGAGACTGGAAGAGACCATGCCAGCCTGCGGGCCGGTCAATCTTCGGTCAAGGTCTCCAGGAACTCCTGGTTGTTCGCCGTGCGTCCCAGGCGCTGCAAGATCGCCTCGGTAGCAGTAGAAGGATCCAGGCCGGCGCCGTGCGGCGGGGAGGTGACCATCTGGTCGTACATGCGCCGCATCAGCCACACCCGCGGGGTGACGTCCGGTCCCAGCAGCAGCTCTTCGCGCCGGGTGGAAGAGCGCTCGATGTCAATTGCTGGGAATACACGCCGCTCCTGCAAACGCCGGGAAAGGTGCAGCTCCATGTTGCCGGTGCCCTTGAATTCCTCGTACACCACGTCGTCCATGCGAGAGCCGGTGTCGATCAGGCAGGTGGCAATGATGGTCAAGGAGCCGCCCTCTTCGATATTGCGGGCTGCGCCGAAGAAGCGCTTGGGCGGGTACAGGGCCGAAGGATCGATACCGCCGGACAGGGTGCGCCCGGAAGGCGTGACCACCAGGTTATAAGCCCGCGCCAGGCGTGTGATCGAGTCCATCAGAATGACCACATCCCGCCCTACCTCCACCAGGCGCTTGGCTCGCTCCAACACCATCTCCGCCACGCGCACGTGCGAGGTGACCGGCTCATCGAAAGTGGATGAGATCACTTCCGCGTCCACCGAACGATCCATATCGGTCACTTCTTCAGGTCGCTCGCCGATCAATGCCATCATCAGGTGTACTTCCGGATTTTTGGTCGAGATCGCGTTGGCGAGCTGCTTCAAAATGGTGGTCTTGCCTGCTTTCGGGGGCGAAACGATCAGCCCGCGCTGCCCGCGCCCGATCGGCGTCACCAGGTTGATCAAGCGGGTGGCGAGCGTGTGGCGATCGGTTTCCAGGTCGAAGCGGGTATCCGGGAAGATCGGCGTTAGCTGCTCGAAGACCGGGCGGCGGCGCGCTTCTTCGGGGTCGATGCCGTTGATGCTTTCCACCTTCAGCAGCCCATAATGCCGTTCGGTTTCGCGCGGCGGGCGGACGTGACCGATGATCAAGTCGCCATTGCGCAGGTTGTAGCGGCGAATTTGAGACTGCGAAACGTAGATATCAAACGGCCCTTGCTGGTAATGACCGGAGCGCAAAAAGCCGATGCCCTCGTTCATAATTTCCAGGATGCCGCCGCGCAGTTCCAATCCGGCTTGTTCGGCCTCAGCCTGCTGGATGCGCAGGATCAGGTCTTCTTTCTTCAAGCGAAGTGCGTTGGCGATGTTTAAATCTCGGGCTTTCTGACGCAGATCGTGCAGTGAGACGTTTTCTAATTCTATGACTTTCATTTCCCGTTGCCCATTCAAGAGATATGTACCCAAAACAGCGCTGCTGCTGGGTTAGTAGTTATCTATAAAAACCGCTGCTTAAGCGGCACAAACACCACAAGGGGCTGAATTTAGAAGGCTTCAAACAAAATCAATTCGTTGGGGATGGGTTCTGAATTCGATGCTTTCGAGTTGATTCGGGCCAATGTGCAGACTGATCGAGCCAGTTCCAAACTTAGAGCAGGGTGTTGCAAAACCCCACCTTGCTAATTTTTTGGTTCTGCAATCTTCCCCAAGATCATCTCGATTATACACCATAAATATCGGGAATCGACAAGGTATTTAAAAAAACTTGCGGGGGTGAAAGGAAGCCACCCCCGCAAGCGGTCACCATGTCCGTATGCGCAGCAGGATCAGCCCAACCAGCAGGCCCGCCAGCGGTAGCAGCCCCGAGGCGCACGGCGCTGCTGGGGCGGC
>JBGSTO010000403.1:0-7860 GCA_041736465.1 Anaerolineales bacterium
GCCATCAGGGTCACACTGACGGTGGGCAGGCCGAGTTTGTCGGCCTCCATGCGCCCGGCGGCGGAGTGCGAGACGATGACCAAATCTGCGCCGCGGCAGGTTTCCAACAGGTCAGCATGTGACTGTTCAAGCATGGCGAAGGAGAACTTCATCACGCGCATAAAACCGATCATCCAGTGCGGGGCGTTGGCGCGAATCACTGCCGCCTCGTGTCCGATGTCAATGTCTGGCCCCATCGGCGCAAACGGGACGCCGTAGGATTCGACCTGCCCGCGCATACAAGGGTGCGTGGCGAGGGTGACGGCATGCCCGGCTTTAACCAATCCGAGCGCCAGAGCGATGTAGGGCTGTACGTCGCCGCGCGTGCCAATGGTGGGGAGGATGATTTTCATCGTATCAACTTATCGCGCGAACCAGCTTCATCATGAAGAAAAACGGCCTGGCCGGGGTAATCACGTTGAGGGTCCCCGTGAGGTAGAGCGAGCGCGATTGACAGGCGAAGGCAAACGACCCGGTCGAGCCCGAATGCCCGGCGAATTCCGGGAGCAGGGTAATCCAAAAGTAGCCTGGCAACTGGAAATACATCAGGCCGTAGCCGTAGCGCATCGGGAAAAAGATCTTGTTCCAGGTCATCATGCGTTCCAACAGGGCTTTCTCGAACAGACGGCTATCGAAGAAAGCGCGCAGGAAGAGCATACATTCGGAGGCGGTAGAAACCAGGCCGCCATCCGATATATTCGAGGACAGGTATTGGGGAACATTAGCCGGGGCGTTGTTCAAGTAGAGTGTGGCGGGCGACTCACCGGGGCGAGGCTTGGTCCAATCGTAGAGATAGGTGCGCTGCAAACCAAGCGGCGCGCAAATGCGTTCCTCGAAATTGACCGCCATGGATTTTCCAGTGATAGCCTCGATGATTTCCCCGAGCAGGCGGTAATTGAGGTTGGAGTAATAGGCCCGGTCCGGCGTTCCTGGCGCAAAGTGCGGAGACAAGCTACGGGTAATCCTGAGTGCTTCGGCAGTATCAATGGCACGATCATGCCCGGCCATCAATTCATCAAGGACACTTTTCCCGCCGCGCGGTTTATCGGCCTCGAAGTCGGCCAATCCCGAAGACTGGTTGACCAGTTGATAGACCATGAGTTGGCGGCTGTAATCGGTGCCCTTGTAGATGTGAATCCCGTCGAGAAGGGCGTCTGGCAAATACTGCGAGAGCGGCGCTTCGAGGTCGAGGCGTTTATCCTCGGACAGTTGCATGATGATGGCAGCGGTGTACATCTTGGTAATGCTGGCAATTAAATACGGCGTTTCGGGCGTCATCGCCGCGCCAGTGCTAGGGTCGGCCACGCCCGCCGCGCCGACGAAATCCAGGCTTTGGTTGTAGGACTGCACTGCGGCGACGATGTTGTGCAGGCCACCTTTGCCAACCTGGGCATCAAGCAGGGATTGAAGTTTTCTGGTTTTGTCGGTCATGGTTTTACCTTAATCATTTTTTATACTCATTCGATTAACGCCAGCAGGCTCGGTGCAAGGTACCCGCTTAATGCCAGGATGCCGCTCAGGCTGTGCGAGATAGCGGTCCATTTGGCTGAGCCGGTGCGGTAGGCGATGTGGCCGTAGGGCAGGGCGAGGAAAAAGGTCGAAATGACGGGAAAACCACCTGTGGGGCGAGATGCCAGAGGGCGAAACCGAGCGAGGGGTAAACAATCCCCAACCAGGGGTTGTTCGGGAAGGTATGCACATACAGCCAGCGCCAGTAGGGGCGATTCATGAATCGCCCCTACCAGATGGGAACCCCGCCCGCAAGCTGGCCGAAAGCGATGTCGGGTAAAGAGCTGATGAGGATTGTTGCGCCCCAGGCCAGCATGGTCAGGTTGCGGTTGCTTTGCTGAACAGGATATGGATTCATTCCGTTTTGTCAATATTTTTCATCAAGATCACGACCATTACAACATTGATCAACGTGATGGTGGGAAAAATTGCCATTTCTGCCATGTTGATCGGGACGCCAACGCGCGCCATATTCAAACCCATCACGCTGACGGCGGTACCCATGGTCAGAAACTTCAGCATCCCAACAGAGGCCAGCAGGTAACCCCACGGACTGCGACGCAGCAGCAAAACGCCAGCGAGGACGCATAACGGAACAATTAGCCCTAAATCCATGGCCTGGATGAACATGCTGGTGGCGTTTTCCAGGGCGGGAACAGCACCAGATGAAAATGTGGCGGCAATGCGCCCCAGCCAGGCAAAGGCGAGGAAAGTGGCAGCGAAGAAAAGCAGCCCGGCAATCCAACCGCGTGGTAGTTTCGCCGAGAAGTGCCCTGGGAGGGCTTTCAGGTCGAAAGAGATCATGCTCAGGATGAAAGCATACAAGCTCAGGCTAAAGAGCGCTACATATACCAGGAAGAGCGGGTTATAGGCCGTTCCAAAACACATGGTGATATAGGTGTACAAAATGAAGCCCAGCGTTCCTGTCAGTAAGAGCCGGCCACGCAAAGAACCGCGCCAGGTCAGCCCAAACGAGAGCGCCAGCAGCGGCAGGCCGAGCAGCAACGTCACCAGATCATTGGCCTGGATCTGGGCGGCAGAGCTGAGGGTATCCCAGTAATACAGGCCGCGAGCGTTGATCGTCACTTGTTCGCCCCGAAAGTTGGTCAGCGGGTAGGGTTGGCCTGCGGCCGGCCAGATGCCGGCCAGCGCCGCCACCAGAGTCAAGATAAAAATAATCGGTATGAGCCATTTAAGCGCGGGGTTGATGGTCATAGATATTTCTCCTTTCGAACCGGTGAGTTTATTTATTCCTCAACGATAAAACAGGGCCAAAAAGCTCGGTGCCAGCATTCCGCTCAGCGCCAGGATGCCACTCAGGCTGTGCGAAACGGCAGTCCATTTCGCCGAACCGGTGCGATAGGCGATAAAGCCATACGCCAGGCCGAGGAAAAGCGTAGAAAGGGTGAAGCCAAGCTGGTTCTCTGCCGGGTAAATCGTTTGAGGGGCAAAATGCCACAGTGCGAAACCGGTTGCCGGGACAATCACTCCAAACCAGGGATTGCCAGGGAAGGCGCGCACATACAGCCCGCGCCAGAGCAGTTCTTCACAAACGCCGTTGATTGTCGCGAGCGGGATCGCCAGTGCAATCATCAGCAATGGTGCGCAGATGAAATCGCGACCATACATCGCCAATGCCGTCGCAGTAACGATGAGCAACAGCAAACCGGCAAGCCAGTTGCCTCTGGTGAAGAGCGGCTTTTGATCTTTCAACAAACTGCCCAAGCCCTGTTTCTTGAACACAAGCTCGGGCACCAGCAGGCACCAAAACAGCCAGTAGAAGGCAAAACCGAGTAAATAAGCCGTGTCCTTTTCCAGCCATTGGCTGGCAACTCGAAACACAAGACCAGTGGTGGCGATCAAGGCCAGCGGCAGCAGCAGTCCCCACACCCAGGCCAGGTCGGATCGCAGCGGCTCTGGCGTGGAGTGGTCTGTTGGATCAAAGGTGACGAAGGTGAAGCGCTCCTTTTGGGCCAGGAACTGTTCCAGGGTCTGACCAAAACCGGCGGATTTCATCACGCTTCTCATGGAGGGGTTCGCCATGGCAAAGGCAAACGCCTCGGCCAGCTCCGCGTCGGAGGTGATCCGGCGGGCCAGCACGCTTTCGGCGCCGCGCCAGGTCTGGATGGTGACGTGTGGATTGGCCTCAATGTTACGATACCAGTCGGCTTTCGTCCCCCAGGCACTGAAAACATACTGGCGTCCCTTGTACTCATGGAATTCGATAGCCGTGCGGCGCGGCCGGCCGCTCTTGCGCCCAACCGTGGTCATGATCATGAACAACCGCCCGACCAGGAATCCCAGCCCCAGCCGGTAAAGCAGGATGGGGGTTTTGTATAGCCATTTGAATAAATCTTTTGGATAAGGAATATTTTCAAGCCAGGTTTTTTGCTTCATAGCTGCTATCCTGTACGTGTTGCCCCGCTGGCGAGGCGAGGTTGCCTCATCCCCTGCCAGAGCGCAGCGTGTTGGAAATCTGGCGGTTTTTAGCTCGCTCTGGATCGGTCTCCTTGGTGAACTGGGCTTCCAGGTCGGCAATCTCAGGCTCCCGCTGCACAACAAGCTCCGGCGATCTTTGAACATCAGCCCGCAATCCTGGCACAAGACATAGGGCCACAATCACCGCACCCCAGGCCAGATACAGCACCTGGATGGGCATCGGAGCGCCCCACAGTAAAATTTGCAGGCCAATCCACAGGATGAGCACAATGCCCTGGATCAAAGCAGCTGCCCAGGCCCAGGGCATGCGCCGCCACAGCCCAAAGGCAATCACCAACGGCGCCACGCCCATCACCCCAATCAAGAACAAGCCGGGCAGGGTGAAATCAGCGATGGGCAGATTCTCCAACATGGCGAGAGAGAGGCCCATCTCGGCGCCGGTAGGATCGGCCAGCATGACTGCTCCGCCGCCCAACCCGCCCAGGCCCAGCAAGACAAGCAAGGCAATCAAGATATAGCCTCCAATTTTCGTGATCATGCTACCCTCCTTAAGAATTTTTGGTCATCGTCCTGTTTGTCTCGTTTCATCAACAAAAAATCAGGGGTTGCAATTGTCAAAATGCTTCAATACCCGCAGCGCCCGCAGGGTATTCCAGCGGCTGGGCTGGCCTGGCTGTTCCATATCGAAATGCACCTGGCCGGCATGTTTGGCCTGCAGCGGCCAGCGCCCATCTGCGCGGCGCTTATTGACCAGAATATCCAGCGCGTCCTGCAAGCGGGGATCATACGGCGCAGCGACATTTCTGAAGTAATCCAACGCCCGTAAAATGTCGTAAAACCAACGCGATGGATAAGAAAGCATCAAAAAACGCGCCTGGATAACCTCACCGGTACGGTGAGAGCGAAACAGGCGGTGCTGCAGCAGGAATTCGCGCCCCCGCCCTGCAATTGATTCCAATTCGGCGGCGCGGTAGCTGTACCCATTGACAAGGTATTCGCCAATACCCTCCAACACGGAGAGGGTGGAGTGTACAGAACTGTGCACAGCCCCTCCGGGCTGGTTGGACTGGCAATTGAAGCCGCCATCAGGCATTTGCACCCGCATCAAAAAATCCACCCGCGGGTGCAGTGCAGTCTCAGGCAGGCCGAAATATGCGGCATAGTTGAGAAACATGCCGCTGACGCACACATCGCTGTTGGGGATGGTTTTAGCCGGGTTGATGCCACCATCTGCACCGCTGTGCTTTACCAGGATTTGGGCGATACTCTCACGAATGAGCAGGTTATCGGGTGGAATGCAAAGGTTTCTCAAATCGAGTAAGGTGTAATGGGTCGAAATCCACTTGGGCTGGTAAAACCCTCGCCCCCAGTGACCCTCTGGCTGTCGGGTGCTCAAAAACCTGGCCCCCCAGCCTTCGATGGCAATGCGCGCCCGTAAATGAGGGCGTTCGTAATCAAGTAAATCGCGCTGAACCTGGTACTGAATGGCGACATCGCCCTCCAATAACCATTGTAGGAGCGCCGCGTTTATTGCTTTACCTGTTGAGCCAGGTGCGCCTGGTAAGCTTTCCAGCCGGGGCACCAGGTGGTGTGCCATTTCCACAGCCTCGCCATGAAAGATTTCGGATTAGCCTCGGCCTTTTGCCGCATTGGGCACGTTTCGCACGAAAAAGTCTTAGCCGCAGAGGTTTGATCAGGGGTCTTCATAACAATCTCCTTTTACTGGATAGGGTGCAATATAACCAGCGCTTTTTGAAGCGCCATCACTTCCAGGTCGGCGCGGGTGAAGCGCAGTGGCAAGCCATCAAACAAGGTCATGATAAAGCGAATCATAACAGGGTGGCGGCGCAGGCGCAATTCAATAAAATCAGCTATACGCTGCGGGTCGGTGATTGGCTCGGCCATGGCGTCAAACTCGCGGTTGCGAATCTGAACGTGAACATTGGGGTCAACAACTAAGTTCTTGAGCCAATCCGCATCCTGTCCACGCGCCGAGGCGACATAGTATTCGCCGTCAACTTCCTCGAACTGCAGTGGAGTAACGCGCGGCAGGCCAGATTTACGCCCCGTCGTGGTCAGCAGCAGCACAATGCGCGTTGGGCCAAAGCCGCGTTTGTAATTGGCCGCCATGCGGGCATTGAGGGATTTCATGCGGTGATAGATCGTTTTTTCTGGCATCAACTTGATTTCCTTTTAGAAAATGGGAAAAACTGCCGGGTTGGTGAGATGATGTCATACTATTAACTCCTATATGATCAACGCAACATAATCCCGTATCAACAGCAGAAAAACCACAAAGATGGCATTTCCCACTACAATGCCAGGGATATTTGCATGCCAGCGGTTATGGTGGATGACGGTCAATCCTAAGATGGTAACAATTCCTTGCCAACCCATAGCGAAATAGGCATAAGACGATTGGATAAACCAGGCCAGCCAATTCTCACCCATCACATAGGGATGTACCGCCACACCTGTTTTGGCAAATTCGATGATCTGGTTCGGATCATACATTGTCAAATCAACCAGTACAAAAATGGGCAGTGAAACCACCGAACCTAACATCACTACAGCCAAAACTTGTGTGAATGTTGCTTGTCCACCGAACCATTTGCCAAGATAGTAACAGGGAATGCTGAAACCAAATGCAATCACCAATGCCCAAATCGGCACGATCAGCATCTCCCACCAATAAGGATCAAAGTAATGCGGGTAGTACTGCTTGTAAGGGAAAGCCTCCCATCCCAGGGCTTGATAGCCTAGAAAGACGATCAGCCAGTATGGCAGGATACCAACCAGCGAAGATACAAGAATCAACCTCCCCAAATTCTTTTCGGTAGATATCCCCTCCGCCGCAGTAACGGGTTTAACAAAAATATTTTTGAGGTAGAACCAGATGCTCCTGGTCATGTCTGCCTCATCACTCCAGTTGAGCAAGCGCCGTGAGTAACAGAACCAGCACTCCGCAGATCGCCATAGCGTTGACATACCCTCGGAAGCGTCCAAGCGCCTGAACCATGCCCATGTTCGAACTCAGCAACGGACCAACCCGCATGATGGCATTGAACCAGAAACCCATCCCGATCATGCCAACGAGCAGCAGGTGTTTGACCAGCATCATCACGCTCCAAAAGTTGTTGAAGTTCCCGATCCCCTGATAATTGGGATCGACAAACATCAGGTATACGCCTGTGATGGTAAAAACCAGCATGGAGGCGTACAACCACCAGCGGCTGCGTTTGGAAATGGCGCTGAGCGCAGTGGGAGTGTTGGCAAGAGCGGGCAGATAGATTGCCGCAAGCAAAACAAAATGCCCGACGAAGACCACGGTTGCCAACGTATGGAGCCAATAGGATAGTGCGATAAGAATTGATGTCATGGTTCTTCTCCTTTATCAATCAAGATGATTCGATACATCCCGTTGAGCAGGCTTGGTTCATTTAGGGTGATTTTGTACGCTGTCCCTGCCAGTATCTCACCGAGTTGACGGTTGATGTCGGTGCCGAGCAATTTTGCGCCCCTATTCAGCAACGCCTGCAGCGGATTGACGGTTTGCCCATCTGAAAGGAATTTGTCGAAGATGATTGCCCGTCCGCCAGCACGAAGTACACGCAACGACTCACGCCAACAAGCCTGACCATCAGGGACAACGCTCAAGATCAAGGTCAGGATAACGACATCGAAGGAAGAGTCCATTATGGGAAGATTTTGCGCATCGCACTGGACGAGAAACCTGTCTCCCGGTTCGATAAGTTTATCCTTTGCCTTGAACAACATTTCAGGACTCAAATCGACTCCGACGGCTTGCGACTCTTTTGGCAGGTGCGGGAGATCTGCCCCCGTGCCGACACCTACCAAAAGCACTCGCTCAGT
>JBGSTO010000407.1:0-3927 GCA_041736465.1 Anaerolineales bacterium
GCCGCGCTGCAGTGGGTGCTGCGCGAGATGGACCAGCGCTACCACAAGCTGGCGCAGGCCGGCTGCCGCAACATCAAAGAGTACAACGCCCGCCAGGCAGCCCACAATGAGAAAAAGATCCCCTACCTGGTGGTCATCATCGACGAGCTGGCGGACTTGATGATGCTGGCGCCCGATGAAACCGAGCGCACTCTCACCCGCCTGGCGCAGCTGGCGCGTGCCACGGGCATCCACCTGGTGCTTGCCACCCAGCGCCCTTCAGTCGATGTGGTCACCGGCCTGATCAAGGCCAATTTCCCGGCGCGCATCGCTTTTGCCGTCGCCTCCAACACCGACAGCCGCGTGATCCTCGACCAGCCCGGCGCCGAGCGCTTGCTGGGGCGCGGCGATATGCTCTTCCAGGCGCCCGACGCGCCTGCGCCGGTGCGCCTTCAGGGCACCTTCGTCTCCGACACCGAGATCCAGCGCCTGGTGACGTACTGGCAGGCTTTTGCCGGCCCACCGCCTGCCCCAACTTCAGCGGGCGGCGTGGTGGATGCAGTTTCCTCCAGCTTACCGCTCAAACAAATCCCCCTGTGGGATGAAATCGAAGCCGAGCAGGACAGGGAACCGCTGTTCAAAGAAGCGGTGGACCTGGTGCGGCGCGAGGGGCGCGCCTCCGTCTCGATGCTGCAGCGCAGATTCCGCATCGGCTACACCCGCGCCGCCCGCCTGGTGGAAAGCATGGAAGAGAAGGGTCTCATCGGCCCGCCGGAAATGGGCGCCGGCGCCCGCCAGGTGCTGGATTACGGCCCGGCTGCGCCGCCGGTCGAAGAGCAGGGCGATTAGCTCGCGCGCGATAAGCCCCGCAACTCGTGATGATATAATCTCCGCCATGCGTAAGCCCTGGATACTGGTTCCTGCCAGCTTATTGGTATTGCTGCTGGCGTGCACACTCATCTACTTCCTGCCTCCGGTGCACTCTCGCCTCGCCTGGCGGCTGGCAAACCTGCGTACCCAGGTGTATTACTACTTCAACCCACCCCAGGAAGCCGTCTTCCTGCCTCAGGAACAGCAGCAGATCGAAGCCATCGTGCAGGCTACCCTGCTGGCGGTGACCCAGGCCGCGGGCAGCTTGACGCCGCCAACTGCCACTCCCACGCCGGAACCTACCTCCACCCAGCCCGGTCCTACTCCGACGCCCGAACCCACCGCAACCCAAACCGTCGCCCCTACACCCATCCCAGACTCAGTGGTTCTCAATGGTCTTATCCATGAATGGCAGCAAATGAACAACTGCGGCCCAGCAACGCTGGCAACCCTGCTGACTTATTGGGGATGGCAGGGCGACCAGCGCGACACCCGCCTGTACCTGCGCCCGAACTTCGCCACCGTCGACGACAAGAACGTCAACCCGGACGAGATGGTGCGCTACGTCGAGACGCAAACCGGGCTGCAGGCGCTGTGGCGCGTGGGCGGCGATATCGAGCTGATCAAGCGCCTGATCGCAGCCGGCTTCCCGGTGATCATCGAGAAGGGCTTCGAGCCGCCCAAAGAAGACTGGATGGGCCATTACCAGGCGATCAACGGCTACGATGACGGTCGCGGCCGCTTCATCACCCAGGACTCATACATCGATAAAAACATACCGCTGCCCTACCCCGATTTGCAGGATCGCTGGTGGCGTGATTTCAACAATGTGTTCGTGGTCGCCTACCCCGCCGAGCGCCAAGGCGAGCTGCACGCCATGCTGGGAGCACACGCCGATCCGCTCTTAAATTACCAGTCCGCCGCCGAAAAGGCGCAGCAGGAGATCCCCAGCCTGCAGGGACGCGACCTGTTCTTCGCCTGGTTCAACCTGGGCGCGAACCTGACCCTGGCGCAGGATTTCCCCGGCGCGGCGCAGGCCTTCGACCAGGCCTTTGTCGTGTATGCCGCCCTGCCCGAGGACGAGCGCCCCTGGCGGGTCCTGTGGTACCGCCACGAGCCGTACCAGGCGTATTACAACGCCGGTCGCTACCAGGATGTGATCAACCTGGCGAACACCACGCTTGCCTTCCTGGCGCAGCCCATCCTGGAGGAGAGCCTGTACTGGCGCGGCATGGCAAAAGCTGCCCTGGGTGACGGCGAAGGCGCCATCAAAGACTTCCAACGCGCTTACAGCATCAACCCGACCTCGACCGGCGCCGCCGGTGAGCTGAGCAAATTGGGCGCTGCTGTCCCGTAGAAAACACCGGTACTTCCGGCGTGCCCGTGCAACCAAACGATCCTGACATGCGCAATCGCAAGCAAGCCAGCAGCAGGCAGACCAGCCGCAGGCAAACCAGCCGCAGGCAAACCCTTTCCCTGGCAATCGCCATCCCAGCCCTGCTGTTAGCCGGCACGCTGTTTTACTTCCTGCCGCCGGTGCACGAACGGCTGGCGCCCAGGCTGGATGAGCTGCGCACGCGCATCAAGTATGCCATCAATCCCCCCCAGCAAGCCGTATTCATCCCAGAGGGATCCCCACTGCCGCCGCCGAGCGTGCGCACTGCCACCCCAAGCCTTGCACCGCCCGCGAGTCCAACCGCAGCCCTGGCGGGGTCTACCACTGAGCGCCAGCCACCTACCCCCACCCTGACGCCGACACCGGCTTTGCCGACCGTTACCCCTACCCCGCTGCCCCAACGCGTGGTGCTGGAGGGCGTGCAGTACGAAGACCAGCACGGGCGCTGGAACTACTGCGGTCCGGCGAACCTGTCCATGGCGCTCACCTTCTGGGACTGGGAGGGCGACCGCGACGTGGTCGGCAAAGCCATCAAGCCCAATACCGATGATAAAAACGTGATGCCTTACGAGATGCAGGATTTCATCGCCGGCGAGACGCAGGGTCTGGATTCGCTGCTGCGCCTCGGCGGGGATATCGAGCTGCTCAAGCGGCTGGTCGCCGGGGGATTCCCGGTGATGGCGGAAAAGGGCTACTACGAGGTCGATTACACCGGCACGCTGGGCTGGCTGGGGCACTACCAGTTCGTGACCGGCTTCGACGACGAGAAGGGCGTTTTGATCGTGCAGGATACCTACATCAAGGATGGTAAGGATCACGAATTTCCTTACGCCGACTTCATCGAGGGCTGGCGCTCGTTCAACTATTTATTCCTGGTGGTGTTTCCTGAGGAGCGGGCAGCCGAGGTGTATGAATTGTTAGGCCCCTATGCCGACCCGGAGTGGGCCAACCGGCATGCCCTGCAGGTCGCGAAGGCTGAGTCCGATAAACTCTCCGGCATCGACCAGTATTTTGCCTATTTCAACGTTGGCGCCAGCCACGTCAATTTGTTGGAATACGCCGACGCCAACTACGCCTTCGATTATGCCTTTTCCACCCTGTACACCGCCCTGCCAGAAGATGGTCTGCGCCCCTACCGCATGATGTGGTACCAGACCTATCCGTACCGGGCGTACTACTACACCGGGCGCTACCAGGACGTCATCAACCTGGCAAACATTACCCTGCTGGATACGATCAGCGATCCGGTGCTGGAAGAAAGCTTTTACTGGCGCGGCCTGGCGAAAGAAGCCCTGGGCGACATCACCGGCGCGCAAGACGACCTGCGCCAGGCGGTGCAGTTGAATCCCAACTTTACCGCCGGGTGGCAGCAGCTCGAACGCCTGGGAGGCGGTTAATATGCCCACGATCCTGCACTTTGCGGATGCGCACATCGACATGGCAAACTACGGGCGCCACGACCCGCAAAGCGGCTTGCCGCTGCGGGTGATGGATTTCTTGAAATCGCTGGATGTCATCGTCGATACCGCCATCGATGAAAAAGTAGACCTGGTGCTGTTCGCCGGCGATGCCTACAAAGACCGCAACCCGGCGCCCACCTTCCAGCGCGAGTGGGGGCGGCGCATCATGCGCCTGTCCAGAGCCGGCATCCCCACCCTGCTGCTGGTCGGCAACCACGATCT
>JBGSTO010000434.1:0-3396 GCA_041736465.1 Anaerolineales bacterium
AGCGGTCTGGCCAATCATCCAGGTATTTCTGATCGCCATAGCGCCCATCTTCCAGCCGCATATAACACCATTCGTTGCACCGTTCTCGCCACCAACGCAGGGCTTCAAGGCCATTTTCATCTCTACGAAAGCACATCACACTCACGTTGTATATGCCATAGATCTCTCGATCGGATAACTCGGGGGGAAAGCGGTGTCCAACAATCAGAATGGAGCCTGTTCCCAATTCTTTGAAAACCGGCTCGGGATCGGAGAAGAAAAACAGGTCGGCGTCCAGGTAGGTGATCAGGTCGATTTGGGGGTTTTGCTCGAGGATAAACAGGGGCAGGGACGGCGTGCAGGTCCAAAAATATTCAACGCGATCGCGGTCCTGTTTGGCCAGCAGCAGGGGTTTATCCCCATTTTCAAACTCCTCCTGCTGGATGAGCCTCATCATTGGGAGGGATAGGTCTTTCAGGATTTGATAAGTAAGCTCGTCAAAACACAACACCCATAAAGTGAATGGCGCGTGGCTGTGTTCTTCCAACGAATGATACAGGCACAGACCCTGCAGCAGGTAGTTGCTATCGAAATAGGTGCAGTAATGGCGCATATGCTGAGCTTTCTACCTGCTGGTTCATCTACTTCGTCGCTTCCATGAACAACAGATCCGGCTTGATGGCGCGCCCGTCGGGGAGTGTATCCAGGTGGTAGCTCGTCCAGTCGGGAATCTGGCTGCTGGCGGCGTCCTGCACCACCGGATTACGAAACCCCGCCGCCGCCAATAAACGCCCCAGGGAGTAGCGGTCGTACATCCAATGATGCACCTCGCCGGAGAGGCGAAAACGCCCAATTGCGAGCGCCCGCATGCCGTCCGGGCCTAACAGCAGCCGGAGCGAACCACGCTTCAGTAAAGCCAGCCAAGCGCCAGGCTGCCGCCGCAATCGAGCAGCGATACCCTGCCCGGCGAGGGAAGCCTGCGTCCCGCCACCGGTGGGATTGCGCAGCGCATCGACGAGCTGCCGCCCTTCCTCGCCGATCCGTTCATAGACAAACGCCTCGTTGGGTAGCGGATTCTGGCGGAGGTAATCCAGCATCCTGCCGCCGCTTTGCTCGCGCACGGTCTGGTCGTACAGCTCCAGCAGGATCCAGTCGTAGTCGTGGGCCGCCGCCGCATCCCCCTCGCAGGCTGCCCGGTGCCTGGCGAGATAGAGCTGGCAGAGTCTTTCCAGGTCGGGCACGCCCACCCGCACAATTCCGCCCGGTTTCAGCACCCGGCAGCACTCACGCATGAACCTCCCGGCCTCTTCCTGGCGCATATGCTCCAGCACAGCGGCATGATACACGACCTCACAACTGGCATCCGGCAGCGGGATCCCCTGGCTCAGGTCATGCTGGACAACCCCAGGACCGCTGGAAACGATGTCAATGTTGGTCCAACCGGGATGGTGCCGCGTGCCGCAGCCGAGATTTACGTAGGATCGCACAGCTTCTCCTCAGCAGAGCTCACGGGCTTTCCTGCACGCCGCCCACCGGATTCCGGCGGGCAGCGACCAGACCTTTATAGCCGAAAACAACCGGTCCCGGCATGCTGTCCGGATCGTCGAACTCAGCCACGATCTCCCAATCCTCATTCATCAAGGAGCGAAAACGGGGCAGTGAAAAGATCCAACTGGGGTAGCTGGCAGGGTAGATGCTGGACGGCACATGCTGCACGCACAGCCGGTCGGCCGGCCCCTCCCAGAATGGCGTGCGGTCCACAAGCAGGTGATCGCACTCGGAAGCCAACAGCCTGCGCAAAAGGACATAAGGCTGCTCCAGATACTGCAGGACACTGCTCAGGACGATCACATTGGGGCGGGTCTCCGCCAGGCAGGCTTCGATATCGCCGTAGAATTTCAGGTGCTCATCTTCGAAGTCAGCCTTGCCGGCCTCTACCTGCCGGGGCTGCTCGACGATGTTCCAGCGCACGGCGGGCAGGCGCTCCAGAAAGCGCCGGTTCTGGAAGTAGGTGCTGCCCAGCGAGCCGCCGAAATCGAGCACGTTGAGATTGCCGCCATACTGAGCAGCCGCCCACATCAGGCCGGCCAGCAGCGGCCAGGTATACTGGATCTCGTCGAAGAGCACCGAATCCCGCTCGTAGGTCGCCTGGCCGCGCTTGACTTTGAGCAGAGCGGCCCTGGTTTTCTCGAGGATGATTTCACTGTCGTAGCCGGTGCTGGCGTCCAGGGCTTCGGCCCAGGAGGGATAATCGCCGGCAAGATGCAGGCCAGCTTGTGCCTGGCTGTCCCTTTCGCCGCCGCCAAGCAGTGCGCGATAGGCCTGCACCAGGATCGGCGGGGTGAGCAGTCTTACGAGTTCCCTGGGTTCCATCTTTGCCAGACTCCAGCGATCATGCGCTTGATTCTCGCAGCGGTGCGGCGCGTGAAATGGTAAAAACGCTCGTAGACGGCCGGTCGTGCGCCGCAGGCCTGCTGCCACAATCTTGCGCACTGGGGGTGCTCCACCGCTTCAGGCCATTGATCCGGCAGCGGTGGGCAGGGCTTTAGCGGCGGTTTTTGAGACCATGCTCCGCTTTCCAGAGTGTTGGTGGCGCCGGCGCCAAAACCGGTATTTTCCACCAGGCTCCACGGCGGGCGAAAACACAGGCCCCGCTTCAGGATATGCCAGTAGAGAAAGCGCACCGCCCAGATGTTCTGCTCAAGTTCCACCTCGGCCATTTCTGGCAGGTCGGCGCCATAGCGGTAGACATCTATTCCCTTGGCTGCACACTCTCCCATCAACGTTTTTGCGTCGCGGTCCATCGGATGCCAGGCTCTGGCCCAGGTTCCCCAAAGCCAGCATTCCGCGCGACCGTCGAAATAAGGTTGGTCAAGCACATCGCCGGGCTTCACGCGAGGGTGGGTCCAGCCGGTCACGCTCATCACGCGCGGGTCGTCTTGGTAATGGCGCAGGGCGGCTGCCAGGTACTGGTAGGTTCCGGGCACGCAGACCAGGTCATCCTCGAACACGAGGCACATTTCGTGCTGCTCGAGGACTGCGGTGACGCCGGTCAGGATAGAGCGCCCCAGGCCCAGGTTTTCCTCCCGTTCACACAGCACCACTTTACACCAATCGATGCTGTGCAAAATGTCTCGCACCTGGGCAACCAGCGCTGCTTTGTCTGGGGTGCGGGGTCCATCGCTGAAGGCGTAGATGAGCGGCGCCTGGTTCTCGCGCAGGCAAGCCAGCGTCTGGCGCAGATGCTCCGGGCGGGCATAGGCGAAAAGAACGATGGGGATAGCAGAGTTCATGCTACTGCTCGTAGTTGCGCCAGGCAAGACACGCTGCACATACGATCCACTCGACACATAGACCCGAACGCAATGTCATTGCTCATCCTTGATTTTGTACAGAACGTCCTGATAATCAGGGGTG
>JBGSTO010000441.1:0-13190 GCA_041736465.1 Anaerolineales bacterium
GACATCAGCTCAGGGCGGTTGAGGTAGCCGCGCGCCACACCAACGCCAGCGATGCACAGCTCGCCAGGCACGCCCACAGGCACAGCTCGCAGGTGCCGGTCGAGCACGAAGACTTGGGTGTTATCGATTGGGCAGCCGATGGGGATCGCTGTCGCGCCAGCCGGTACTGCCTCGACCCGATTCCAGCAGGCGCCGATGGTAGTTTCGGTAGGGCCGTAGCCATTGATGAAATTGCGCGTGCAACCCTCCTCCGCCGTCCAGGCGCGTGCCACCTGAACGGGGCAAGCCTCGCCAACCGAAGCCAGGTTCACCAACCGGGGCAGTTCACCTGCTGGGAGCAGCCTCAACAGACTGGGAGGCATGCTGGCAGAGGTGATGGCATTCTCCTGCAGGTAGCGAACTAGGTCGGGAATTGAGAGCAGGATTTCTCGGGGTGCCAGGTAGAGCGTGGCTCCCTGGAGCAGGGCAATCATGATCTCAGCTATGGAAGCATCGAAGCTGAAAGAGGCGAACTGCAGCACGCGGCTGTCCTGTTTGACTCGCATGGCGTGGGAGAAAGCCAGCACGAAATTACTCAGCCCCCGGTGCGGGACGAGGACGCCCTTGGGATTGCCCGTGGAGCCGGAGGTGTAGATGACGTATGCCAGGTGATCGGGGGTGGTGAGGTGGGAGGGGTTGGTAGCGGGCAGGCAACGGATTTCGAGCGCGGATTTCACGGATTCTCTCTCGAGAGGGTTTTCAGTATCCGTGATATCTGTGCAGCCGGTTTCTTCAGCAAGTGCATTCCAGATGTCTTCCAGGATGACGATGTGGGTAGGAGCGGTAGTCTGCGAATCGGGCTCCAGGTTATGGGCGATGGCATGGGTGGTGATCAGGATGGGCGCCTGGGAGTCCTGCAGGGTGAAGCTGTTGCGCTCGGCTGGGTTGGCGGGGTCGAGGGGCAGGAAGGCAGCGCCGGCTTTGAGCACCGCCAGCGCAGCAACGATCATCTCGAAGGAGCGCTCCAGGCAGATGGCGACCAGGACATCGGGTGCGGCGTCCAAGGGGCGGGGTAGGCACCCGCGCAGGTAGTGGGCAAGCTGGTTAGCGAGGCGGTTGAGCTCGGCGTAAGACAGCGACTGCCCCTCGAAGCGCAAGGCGGTATGGTCCGGGAAGCGCTCAACGATCTGCTCGAAGGTGAAATGAACGGGGGTGTAGGGGATGGGATCGGTCTGGGTGCTGTTCCACTCAACGAGCAGCTGCTGTTCTTCAGCCGGGGTCAGCATGAGCAGCTCCAGCAGGGGCGCGTTGGGGTGGTCGGCAAGCGCCTGCAGCAGGGTTTGCAGGTGCTCCAGCATGCGCCGTATGGCGGCAGCTTCAAAGCGGTTGCGCTGGTACCCGATAACCAAACCGATAGGGTCGCCGGGTGAAACAGCCAACGTCAGCGGGTAATTGACTTGTGTGAACGCTGTCGGGAGCTCAATTTCCAATCCACCGTTCCGACCGGCGTCTGTGCGCTTCCCAAGCTCCCCGGTTGGGTAGTTTTCGAAGACAAATAGGCTTTCAAACAGGGGCATATCTCCTGGAATCCCGGCGCTGGATTGAATATTAACCAGCGGGGTGTATCCGTAGCGGTGCAGGTCGGCAAAGTTTAGCTGCAGGCGCTTCAAGAATGCCTGTACGACTTCTTGCGGATCTTGTATTTGCACCCTGACAGGCAGTGTGTTGATGAAAAGACCGACCATCTCATCTGAGCCTGGCAGGTCTGGCGGGCGCCCTGAAACTGTTGCTCCAAAGAGGATATCTTCCTCGCCGCTGTAGCGATGAAGCAGCAGTACCCAGGCTGCCTGCATGACGGTATTCAAAGTCAGGTGCCCGCGCTGTGCGAGCAGGAACAGGCGGGTGCTCAGCTCTTCGGTCAGCAGCACCCTTTCGGTGGCATAATCGGGTGTTTTGCTTGCCGCTGCTGGCAGCTCGCTGGTGTCGATAGCATCAGCCGTGTGAACCTCGACAGGCGTTGCCCCGCCAAATCCTTGCAGATACTCCTTCCAGAAGGAATGCGCCTGCTCGATATCCTGTGCCTTCAACCAGGCAATATAATCCCGGTAAGGGCGTTGGCTGGGTAGATGTGCCTCCCGCTGGCAGCGATTAGCCTCGTAAAGGGTAAAGGCTTCTTGCAGCAAGATAGTGTGCGACCACCCGTCCAGCAGCAGGTGGTGGTGGCTCCAGATGAAGTATTGGTCGTCATCTGCGATCCTGACGATTGCCAGGCGCATGAGCGGCGCTTTCGCCAGGTCGAATCCATTTTCCCTGTCCTGCTGCAGGTAATCTTCCAGCTTTTCCCGGATCGTCTCATACCCCTTCTCGACATTTGATATTTCTCTCCAATCATATTCGAAAACCGGCATTTCGACAGAATGCATGACTATCTGCAGCGGCTCATCCAGCTCTTCCCAGGCAAAGCAGGTGCGCAAGATCGGGTGCCTGTCCGCCAGCTGCTGCCATGATTTGCAAAAGGCATGCATATCCAGGCTGCCGCGGATGCGCCAGCAAGTTTGTTCGAAGTAAATGCTGCTGTTAGGCTCCAGCCGGCTGTGAAACAGCATGCCTTGCTGCATTGGGGAGAGCGGGTAGATGTCATCGATTGTCTGGATTGCCATGCTCATTCTCCTTCTTGTTTTCCCATCCTGGTGAGCAGCTTATCCAGCCTGTGCTGGTCGAGTCCGGCCATTTGAAAGTCGGAGGGGGTGTAGCTGCCTGCCTGCCTGGATGTGCAGTGCTGGATGATTTCCCTTACCGCCGTGAGCATGTTCCCAGCGAGCGCTTCGACGGTGATCCTCCGGTGTAGATTTCGGCTGAAAGACCAGCGCACCTGTAAACAGCCATCGAATACGCCAGCAGTGATCTCGAAGATACAGCCGCGCGGATTGCTCATACCGCGATCTGAGCCGCGCGATTCCTGTGCTGGCTTGAACAGGTGCTGCGCCTTCAGCACGGCGTCGAACTGCCCCAGGTAATTGAAGCTCACCTGCGGTTCGTGCACTGGCAGCAACCCGGGCAGTAAGTCGCGCCGGCAGCGCAGCAAGCCGTAGCCGATGCCGCGACGAGGAATCTGGCGCAATGTCTCTTTTACAGCAACCAGCGCTTTATCAGGCCAGGTAGTGCCCCTGAGATCCAGTAAGACAGGATAGATGGTGGTAAACCACCCAATGGTGCGTGAGACATCGAAATCTTCGAAAAGGTCTTCCCTGCCGTGACCTTCCAACTCCAGGTAGAGCTGTGACAGACCTGCCCAACGATTGAATGCCTGCGCCAGGGCAGTCAGCATGATATCCTGTGGGTTGGTGCGATACGCCGCCGGTGTGTCGTGCAGCAGCGCTTCCGTCTCGGATGCGCTCAATGAGATGAACACATCTTCGGCGGAGGCGACGTCGTTCGGCCCGTTCTGGTAATCACATGGAATCCGGATATAAGCCGGGCTGTTTGCGAGCCGGGCAGCAAGCTGCCTGCTGAAGGTATGCCAATAAGCCAGCTCATCATCCATGGCGCGGCTGCGAGCGAATTCTGCCAGGCGCAGCGCCCAGCGTGCGTACGATGAGGTTCGCAGCGACATATGCTGCGAGCACTGCTGGACATCCATTCCCTGGCTCAAATAGGTGTAGGCGGTTTGCAGGTCATCCAGCAGGATGCGCCACGAGATGCCATCCATGATCAGGTGGTGAGCCACGACCATCAGGCGAGGATTCTTGGCAAGGCCCAGATCCAGATACGCGATGCGGAACAGCGGGCCGCTGCAAAGATCCAGGGAGGACTGCAGGCTTTCTGCCTGTTCCCGAATGCGCATGCCCTCGTCGCCAGCAGACGAGCCCGACGGGGCTTCCACTGCCATCTCTTGAGCCAGGTTTATCCAAACCAGTGAGCTTACACCGGCTGCCTCTTGCTGTAGCGCATGCCAGCCGGATTCATCCTGCTGGAATCGCAACCGCAGCGCTGCATGATGATCCAACAGGACGCTGGCAGCCTGTTCAAGCGTTTTCCTGTCCAGGGGCCGGACGGCTTCCAGCAACAGCGCCTGGTTCCAATGATTAGGCTCAGGCATTTTCTGTTCGAAGAACCACCGCTGGATCGGTGTCAAGGGAATGGGCCCAGCGATAGTATCTTGTTCGTCTTGTTTGCCGGCAGGCGCGGACAGTTTTGTCGCCACGGATGCCAGACCTGTCAGGGTGGGATTCTCGAAGAACTGGCGGGGCGTGAGGTGCAATCCGGCTTGAGCCGCTCTGGCGATCACCTGGATTGCCAGGATCGAATCGCCGCCCAATTCGAAGAAATTTTGATGCCGGCTGAGGGTGCTGATTCCCTTGAGCTGTTCCAGGCCCAGCACCTGCTGCCAGATTTCTGCCAGCTGAGTTTCGACGGTAAAACTGGCGGGAGGGATTTCTCCACCCGCAAGTTCGGTGCCATCTGATCGCTCTGCTTGCAGGGCGCGATCTTCGCCGTCGAAACCAGCAGTGACGGGCTCGCTGGCAAGCCGGTCCGTAAGCTGGTTACGGTCGATCTTACCGGTCGCGGTGAAGGGGAGGCTGTCTAGCTCCAGGTAGTGGGATGGCAGCATGTAGTCAGGTAAGCGCGATCTCAGAAACTGGCGCAGCCCTTCCAGGTCCGGCGCTTGCGATTCCCAGACGATCCAGGCGACCAGGCGGAGGTGGGCACCTCGCGCCGCGCCGCCAGCCTCCCAGGCGATTACCGCTGCCTGGCGAATACCCGGAAACTGCTCGATTTGAGCCTCGATCTCGCCCAGCTCGACCCGGTAGCCGCGGATCTTCACCTGGTGGTCGTGCCGACCCAGGAACTGGATGTTGCCATCCGGCAGCAGTCGTGCCCGGTCGCCGGTTTTGTACAGCCTGGCGTGCCGGTCGGTGGGGTTGAACGGATCAGGAATGAAGCGCTGTTCAGTGAGCTCGGGCCGGTTCAGGTAGCCGGCAGCAACGGCATCCCCGCCGATGTGCAGTTCGCCCGCTATGCCGAGCGGCATGAGCTGCAGGTGGGCGTCTAAAATATACGTATCCACATTGGCGATTGGGCGCCCGATCGGCACTTCTGTGCTCGCTTCCCAGGTCGGGCTGCCAGGCGTAACCTCATATATAGTGTCGATGATCGTACCTTCGGTTGGCCCATAGGTATTCAGCAAAGTAATCCCTGCGCCGCCCACTGCCTTCTGCCAGGCAGCCAGCCTCTCGGAGGAAGCTTTTTCCCCACCGATGATCACCAGCCGCAGGCAGGCTGGCAGCACCGCGCCAGAAAGCGCCAGCTCGTAAACCCATTCGTGCCAGTACGCCGTGGGAAGATCCAGCACCGTCAGCGCCTGGCCCTCGATCATTGCGTTCAGGCTTTCTCCAGTGGGCAGCTCGTCGCCGTGCGCCCCGGAGGGCGCGCCTCGCAGCACCAGCGTCGCTCCGGCAGCCCAGGTGGGGAAGATCTCTTCGATGGCAGCATCGAAACTGATGCTCATGAACTGAAGCACGCGGTCACGGGGAGTAAGCTGGAAGCAGTCAACCGCGTTCAGGTTGTGGTTCACGACCGCCCGGTGCGGCACCATCACACCTTTCGGTTGCCCGGTGGAACCCGAGGTGTAGATCACGTAGGCCAGATCGGCAGCGCTGGCGGCGAGGCATTGCCGGGCACTGCACTCCGGCTGCTTCTCTGGCAGGGGGGCGATCTGCTCCCAGTCGGTGTCCAGGCAAATCACCTGATAATTGCCCGGCGGGAGCTGGCGCTTCAGCCCGGATTGCGTTAATACCAGCTCGATAGCGGCGTCGCGCAGAATGAATTCAAGCCGCTCGGCAGGATAAGCCGGATCCAGCGGCAGGTAAGCGCCGCCGGCTTTTAGAATCCCCAGCATGCCGGTCAACATATCGAAAGAGCGTTCGACGAACAGGCCGACCGGCGCAGATGCGGGTTTCACCTCGAGACCCTGCAGGATATAAGCCAGCCGGTTGGCACGGGTATTCAGCTCGCAGTAGGTTATTTCCTGCGCGACTGCCGTATTCGCCCCCGGCATAACTACCGCCACATGCTGGGGAGTCCGGGCAGCTTGGGCCTCGAAGAGCTGGTGCAGGCAGAGCTGTGTTGGGTAGGCCATACGCGGTCCACGGCTTAATTCCAACACCTGCCGGTGCTCACCTGACGGCATCAAAGGCAGCGAAGATACGCGCTGGTCAGGGTCGGCAAGAATCCCTCGCAGCATGGTTTCGAGATGGGATGCCATGCGCTGGATGGTCGCCTCATCGAACAGATCGCTGTTGTACTCGAAGCCGCCCGAAAGCCCATTTTGATCCTCCGCCAGGGCCAGGGTCAAATCGAAGGTCGAGATGCCGGTTTCGATCTCCAGCGGCTGCAAGGTCAATCCGGGCAGATTGATTGCCGTGACAGGGGCGGTTTGCTGCGCGGTTTGCTGCGCGGTTTGCAGGATGAACATAACCTGGAAAAGCGGCGTGCGGCCCATATCGCGCTCGGGCTGCAGGGCATCGACGAGCTTTTCAAACGGGAAATCCTGGTGGGCATAGGCTTCCAGGGCACTGTCGCGTACCTGGGTGAGGATTTCCCTGAAGCGGCACTGCGCAGAAAAGCCGGCGCGTATCACCAGCGTATTGATAAAGCATCCGACCAGATTCTCAACTTCTTTTTGGTTGCGGTTGGCGATGGGTGTGCCAACGCAAATATCTGCCTGCCCAGAATAGCGGTGCAGCAGCGCCTGGAAGGCTGCCAGAAGAGTAATAAACAGGGTTGATTTTGTCTGCTGGCTGAGGTCTTTCAGCCCGGCGAGAATATCCCTACCCAGGCTGAAGGCCAGGTGCGCGCCGCGGGCGGTTTGCACCGGCGGTCGAGGTCGGTCGTAAGGCAGCTCGAGAGATGCCGGTATGCCGGACAGCTTCTCGACCCAGTAATCTTGCAGCCGCTTCAGAGTATCTCCTGAGAGGTGCTCGCGCTGCCATACGGCGTAGTCAGCGTACTGGATGAGAAGCGCTGGCAGTTGAGCTTCTATCTGGCTTACCCGGGCCCGATACAGCGCGCTGATTTCTTCTAGCAGCAGGCTCATCGACCAGCCATCGGAGATGATGTGGTGCATCACCAGCAGCAGCACGTGCTCATCCGGGGTAAGGCGCAGCAGCAGGCAGCGCAGCAGGGGACCGCTCTGCAGGTCGAAGGGGCGCGTGGCCTTCTGTACCAGGAGAGCGGCGAGCAATGCCGCGGATTTCTCCCCGCCGGACAACGTGGAGAGATCCTCGAAAGCGATAAGCCCATTCTCTGGGAGAATGGCGTGCGGCGCGATGACCTGAACTGGAATGCCGCTCTCGGCACGAAACGTGGTTCGCAAAGTCTCGTGGCGCGAAACCAGAGCGTTCATACAGTCTTGGAGCGCATCACAGTCCAACTCCCCTTGCAGGCGGAGTGCCAGTGGAATGTTGTAAGCTGCATCCAGCGGGTCGATCTGGTGCAGCAGCCACATGCGCTGTTGTGAGAAGGACAGCGGCGCCTGGCGTGGCGGCGAGACATCGCCGGGCTTTAATTCAACCCCGCTGGAATACGGTGGGATCGTTAGAACCGGAACCGCCTTACCAGTCGCGATGCGCTGCGCCAGGAATTCGATCGTCGGCTCGCTAAAAAATTCGCGCAGCGAGATATCCACCTGGAAGATCTCGCGGATGCGCGTGTTCATCTGAGTGGCAAGCAAAGAATGCCCGCCCAGATCGAAGAAGTTATCATCGACACTGATTGCGGCGCCAGCGCCGGGGTTAATCCCTAATAGAGCAGACCAGATCTCTACCAGCTTTTGCTCCACCGGATTGCGCGGCTCGATCAAACGTTCGCGCTCCTGAAGGTCCTGCGAGTAATACGGCGCCGGCAGGGCGCGGCGGTCTACTTTTCCGTTGGGCGTTATGGGCAGGCTTTCTAAGATCACAAACGCTGAGGGCAGCATATAATCCGGCAGCCGCTCTTTCAAAAATCTGCGCAGCTCGCCGGCGGTCAGCCCCTCGTCTGCCGGTGAAACCACATAGGCGACCAGGCGCTTATCCTTCGAGGCGGAAGGGGAGCGGCTGCCATAAAACGGCAGCTCGCCAGAGAATGGCAGCTCTGTTCTATCCGAATCCGGTTCCCGCAAGAGCACGACGCTTTTCCGCACGCCAGGATGCAGGCTGAGCGCCGCTTCGATTTCTCCCAGCTCGATGCGGAAACCGTGCAGCTTCACCTGAAAATCGGCGCGCCCTATGAATTCGAGGTTGCCATCCGCCAGGTAGCGAACTACATCGCCGGTTTTATACAGCCGCGGGCTGAGCGAGGGCGCAAACGGATTGGGGATAAAACGCTCGGCGGTGAGATCCGGGCGGTTGATATAGCCGCGCGCCAGTCCGTCGCCTCCCACATATAGCTCGCCTGCCACCCCAACCGGGACGGGCCGGAGATGGTTGGGGTCCAGCACGTAAATCTGCGTGTTGGCGGTAGGTTTCCCGATGGGTGCGTTGCGGTTTTGCGCCTGATCCGGCTGAATCGCAAACAGGGTACAGCAGACGGTGGCCTCGGTCGGCCCGTAGCCGTTCAGAATCTGCAGATCGGGAATATAGTGATTGATCTCTGCCAAAAGCTGCTCATGAATCGGTTCGACGCCTACCAGGAGGCGGCGTAAACTGAATGCTGCAGCATTGCGTGACTGCTGGATGAGCCAGCTTTTATAGTCGCCGATCATAAAGGGTGGAATGTAGGCGCTGTGGATCTGGTTTTCATGCATCCAGTCGAAGAATTTCTCGCTCTCAGGACGCGTTTCCTCGGGAACGATGTACAGCGCGCCGCCAACTAGCAACGGAGTGAATATTTCATACACGCTCACATCGAAGTTAAGGCTTGTCCACCAGCTGCAGCGGCTGCCGGCGGACAGCGGCGCGCGGCGCTCGAAGTCAGCCAAGAGGTTGATGGCGCCCTGGTGCTGGAGGCAGACCCCTTTGGGCATGCCGGTAGAACCGGAGGTGTAGAGAATGTATGCCAGGTTTTTCGAGGTGGTCGCTGTGGCGGCCGCCTCGATCTCGGGAGGGCTTTCGGGCTGGCTGGAGAGCTGCTGGTCGCTGTCCACGTAGAGAACGGTCAGCGGCTGGCTCGCGCCGGTTGGCGCCGGCAGTGCATGCCGGAGCGCTGATCGAGTGATCAACACCGGCGAAGCGCCGGCAGAGCTGCAGGCCTGCAGGATGTCATCCAGCATCAAAGCCAGACGTTGGGGTGGATAGAGCGGATCTAGCGGCACATACGCTCCCCCGGCTTTCAGCACGCCCAGTAGAGCAGTGATCAAGTCCGGCGAGCGGTCCATGTAGATGGCGACCGGCACATCCGGTCCTACTCCGTAATTTTTCAGGCAATGGGCAAGCTGGTTGGAACGCCGGTCCAGCTCGCCGTAGGTCAGGCTCTCTTCCTGATATACCACCGCCGCGGCAGCTGGCTGGCGGGCGACCCAGCTTTGGAATGCCTGGTGCAGGCACTGTTTGCGCGGATACTCGGCGGCGGTCTCGTTCCAGTCGACGACGATTTCCCGCCATTCGGCGGAGGTTAGCAGGGGCAAATCTGCCAGCGGCTGGTCGGGGTCTGACAGTGCGCTTTCCAGCAGCGTCTGGAAATGCCCGACCAGGCAGCGCATGCTCGAGTCCTCGAAGAGATCTGTGCTGTATTCCAGAACGCCGGAGAGGATTCCTTTGTCCTGCGCCAGAGCCATGGTCAGGTCGAATTTCGCATCCCCGGTATGAAGCTCGATCTGCTCGAACGCCAGGCCTGGAAGCCGGACTGCCTGCAGCGGTGTGTTTTGCAGCACGAACATGGTCTGGAAGAGCGGCGAATAGCTCGAATCACGTTCAGGGTGCAGCTCTTCCACCAGGATATCGAAGGGCAGTTCCTGGTGAGCATAGGCTTGCAGCGCGGTCTCACGCACGCGCTGGACGAGCTGGCGAAAGGTAAGCGGGGCGTCGGTGCGAGCACCGGTGGGGCCATCGATCTGCAGGCGCAAGACCAGGGTATTGATGAAGAAGCCGATGATCTCCTCGACCTCAGCCCTACTCCGGTTGGCGATTGGCGTGCCAATGCAGATATCTTCCTGGCCTGAGGAACGATTCAGCAGGGCAAAGTACGCCGAAAGCAAAACCATGAACAGCGTGGCGCCCTCTTGGCTTGCCAGCAGGTTGGCTGTCTGCAGAAGATGTTGGGAAAGGGAGAAGGTAAGGCTGCTGCCGCGACCGGATGATACGGCGGGTCTGGGGTGATCGCCCGGCAGCTGCAATATGGGCAGCTCACCGCCGAGCTTCGATTTCCAGTATTCGAGATCGTCTTGGAGCCGGTGTGACTGCATCCAACGCCGCTGCCACACAGCGTAATCAGCGTAGTGATAGGTCAAGGGCTGCAGACCGGAAGCGGAAGCAGGCAGCCCTCGGGAAAGGACCTGGTAGAGGGATATGAGCTCTTTGATGAAAATGCCCATCGACCAACCATCCGAGATTATGTGGTGCATGGTCAGCAAGCCGATATGCTCGTCCGGCTCAAGCTGGTACAGGGCAAATCTGAGCAGCGGTCCGCTGGCGAGGTCGAATGGCTGCCTCGCATGCTGGCGCGCCAGGTGCAGCGCTTGCGCTTCCCGCTGTGCTCGTGGAAGCTGCTGGAGACCGACGTATTCGATGGGGATTTCCATCGTAGGGTGGATTTCCTGGACGGGTTCTCCATCCACCACAGGAAAAGTCGTTCGCAGACTCTGGTGGCGAGCGACGATCTCGTCGATGCACTTCACGAATATGGTGCGATCGATCTTTCCCGACAGCCGGAATGCTGAAGGGATGTTGTATAGGGAGCTTCCCGGGTCTACCTGGTCGAGGAACCACAATCGCTGCTGAGAAAATGAAAGAGGAAACTCCTGCTGCCTGGCTGCAACACCGCCGCCGGTTTCGACGCCGGCATCGCTTGCTGTCAGGGATGCCAACAGCTGTTCTATCGCAGTGTCAGGGTCCTGGCGCGCCTGATCCTGGAGCAGCAGTTCCAGCAACTCTCGCTGTTCATCCGAAAGACCGTCGATCTCGTTGTACAGGTCAGTCATTGGGCGTACTCTCTTTCAGCACGCGGCGCCTTTCAGCAAGGATCTTCCTCACTTCATCGGGTGAAAGCGAAGCGACCATCTTGATCGTTTCGGCCGCTCGCTCACTGCTGCTCTGTGTCTGTTTTCTCGCCATATCGATCGTCTCGGCAAGCTGGGCGATGGTGGGATGCTCGAAGATGGCGCGCAAGGGCAGATCGATCTGGAAGGCGGCGCGGATGCGGGAGATGAGCTGGGTGGCGAGCAGGGAATGCCCCCCCAGCTCGAAGAAGTTGTCAAAGACGCCGACCGGCGAGACGTTGAGCAGCTCGGAGCAGATCTCCGCCAGGCGGACTTCGGTGGGCGAACGAGGCGGTGCGAAGGCGGCGGCGATATCGGGGCGGTCGGAGGAGGGGGCGGGGAGGGCGGCGCGGTCGATCTTGGCGGATGGGGTCAGGGGGAGGGCGTCGAGGGTGACGAAGACGGAGGGGATCATGTAGTCGGGCAGGTAGGATTGCAGCGCAGCGCGCAGCCTGGAGGTGGCGGCTGTCACGCCGGCGGGCGTCTGGTCCTCTGCCTCGGGCTGGTTGAGCACGAGATAAGCAACGAGCCTGGGATCGCCTGGGGTATCTTCGCGCAGCAGCACCGCAGCCTGGGAAACGGCGATGCCCGCATCTTGGGGCAGAGCGAGCAGTGCGGCATCGATCTCGCCCAGCTCGATGCGGAAGCCGTGCAGCTTGACCTGGTGGTCGATACGCCCCAGGAAAGCAATGTTGCCATCGGGGAGGAGCTTGGCCAGATCCCCGGAGCGATAGAGGGTGGGGTAGAGGGAAGAGAAGGGGTTGGGGATGAAGCGCTGGTGGGAGAGATCAGGGCGGTTGAGATAGCCGCGGGCGACGCCGGGACCGGCGATGAACAGCTCGCCTGGGATGCCCACCGGGAGGGGGTTGAGTTGCGGATCGAGGACGAAGAGCTGGAAGTTGAGAATTGGCTTGCCGATGGGAGGAGGCAGCGGATCATCGGGTGAGCACAGGAACATGGAAGCGCAGACGGTGGTCTCGGTGGGGCCGTAGGCGTTGAAGAAGTCCCGCTTGGGGGCAGCCCAGCGCTGGACCAGCTCGAGCGGGCAGGCTTCGCCGGCGGCGACGATGGTGGCGAGTTCGGGGAGGGGGTGATCGGGGAGCATGGCGAGGATGGAGGGGGGGAGGGTGACGACGGAAATGCTGGTGGCCACCAGCAGGTCGAGCAGGTCGGCAGGGGAAGCCAGGGTTTGTTGGGGAGCGATGACCAGGGAAGCGCCGTTGGCGAGAGCCATGAAGATCTCCCAGACGGAGGCGTCGAAGGAGATGGGGGCGAACTGCAGGATGCGGGAAGAAGGGGTGAGGTGGAAGGCGTGGGCTTGAGCGGCGGAGAGGTTGCAGAGCCCGGCGTGCTCGAGCAGGGCGGCTTTGGGTTTGCCGGTGGAGCCGGAGGTGTAGATGGCGTAAGCCAGGGAGCGAGGGGAGAGCGGGAGATCGGGGTTGGAGGTGGGCAGGTGGGCGATGGCGGGCCAGTCGGCGTCAAGGGCGAAGATGCGCCGCTGCGGCCCGGCGGTCAGCCCGGCGAGCGGACCAGCGAGGATGTGGGATTGGGAGAGCAGCACGGGCGCCTGCGAGTCCTCGAGCATGAAGGCGATGCGCTCGGGGGGGTAGGAGGGGTCGATGGGCAGGAAAGCGGCGCCAGCCTTGAGAGCCGCCAGGATGGCGGCGATGAGGTCGGGAGAGCGGGAGGTGGAGACGGCTACCAGGGACTCGGGGGGCAGGTGCAGGGAGAGCAGGAAGTGGGCGAGCTGGTTGGCGCGCTGGTTGAGCTCGGCGTAGGAGATGGGCTCGACGGCGGGAGAGAGGATGGCAGGGTGGTGGGGGTTGGTGGAGACGTGGGCTTCGAAGAGGCGGTGTGCGCAGGTGTTTGTGGGGGTAAAAGCGGCGGTGTCGTTCCAATCGATCAGGATCTGCTGGCGCTCCTGAGGGGTGAGGATGGGGAGGGAGGCGAGTGGCAGATCGGGCTGCTCGATGGCAGCCTGGAGCAGAGTCAGCAGGTGCTCGGACATGCGCCGGATGGTGGCGGCTTCGAACAGGTC
>JBGSTO010000540.1:0-19936 GCA_041736465.1 Anaerolineales bacterium
TTTAGGCGCCAGTGTCAAAGCTCCTAAGCAGCCGCGCACGCCGAAAGCCTGCGTGAGTAAAGTCAACAGATACCAGCTTGCCGAGCCTGTCAGGTAGGTATACACACCTCGACCGCGGGCGTTGAAGTATTCCGGGATGCCTGGGTACATACGGCTGATCGGGAAGTTCGCACTGTGTTTGTAGATCTGCTCCAGCGCCCGGAAAGCCTGGCGCACATGGCCGCGCTCATACAGGGCATAAGCATACATCACCGCCATGTGGCTGAACATGGCGCCATTTTCTTTATGCCCGTATGCAAAGCCAAAGCAGCGCCCCATATTCAACAACACTTCCCGGAAATCTGAGTTCAGCCGGTAGCCGCCGACGCCTGGATCGAACAGATAGCGATCAACAGATTGAATGAGCTTATCGGCCTGAGCGTCTGTGGCAACATTACTCATCAGGGTGAACACCTGTCCGGTAAGTGTTATTCGCACTCCGTTTGGGTGATCGCCTTCGAGGGGCTGACCGTCATTATTATAGTAACCATTGAACCAGCCAACGCCGTCCTGGGTTGAAATCCACTCCTGTTCGCGAATATGTTTGATCATCCATTCAGATTTAGCATACATATCCCTGGCAAGATCGCCAAGATGAACAGCTACCTTCGTTCCAGGAATTGTATGTGCAACTGCATCAAAGTACTGCTGTAAACGCTGCTGCTTGGCTGAGATAGAGTCGTAATTGATCTTGTCCTGTAATGTATCCAGCAATAGCACAATTTCAGCGAACAGATTTACTTTCTCATGCCCCTCATTTTGAAGACCTTGAAGTAGTTGGCCTATCCGACGCAGATTGCCTGCGTACAAAGCAGAAAAGGCCACGCTCTCGCCTCGCTGGGCAGCCATATCCATGCCATCATTCCAGTCAGCGCCTTCTAACTTGATATGATTATGCTCCCCCACATTGAAAAACGCCGTGAGATGCTGCACCAGCAGATGCTCCAGCACCGTACCCTGGTACAAGTCCCCTGTGCTTGTACGTTGTTGGGTGCCGTGGGCAGGCACCCAATGCGCATCAACAGCCTGTGCTCTACTCACCATATGGTCTTTGAAATAAACTTGATCTCTGAGCAGAAAATCCAGGTCGCCGGTCTGGTCGATGTAGAGCCGGGTCGTCAACAAAGGCCAGGCGCCGTGATCCATCCACACCCTTGGGATGTTGTTGCGATCGGCTTTGAACTCACCAGGGCGGCTGCCAATGATGGTGGCGTTGCTGCCATCCATACGCACTCCAGCGAAGTTTTCAAAAAGCAGGTGATCTACCTGCCCAGTTTCCATGATCAGCAGAGCCAGGATATCCTGCCACAGATCCCGCCAGCCGCGCCCGCCTCTCCCGTAATCATGGTAAGGTAGGAAAGAGTTGCCAAGCTGGCGCCGCAGGATGGGCTGCAGGCTCACCCACTTGAGCCAAAGATCATACTGAACATCGCCAGACTGAAAAGCCAGATGCTCCAATTTATTCTGCCAATAGGCTTTCGTTTTCTCCAACCACTGGTTGAACTTTTCCTGGCTGCCATAAGTTTCTACCAGATGCCGGGCATCTTTTTCTTCCGAGATAATTCCCAAAATGAGCAGGTAAGCGCAGGACTGGCCTGGGAGCAGGCTGGCGTCCTTGAAACGCAGCCCGCCGATGGCCTCATATCCCTCGAAAGAATCCCCTGCTGGAACACAGTTCGATAAAGGCCGGACAGCAGCTTCAGGCCAATCCAGGCTGCCTCCCTCCCCGATGAAATCTTCCACGATTGGGAAAAAACCCTCAGGCGGGGCGCCATCATCTTCTGCGCCAAGGACTGCATAGATTGTTTGATTAGGATGGTGCCCGCGCTCATCGAATGAAAGGGCAGGGCGCACCAGGACACCAGATTCGTTACAGATAACTCGATGCAGCAGAGAGGTTACGTGCCGGTGGTCGCGCAGGTTATCGGCCGAACGTCCAAAAATCGGAATCGCAGCGGTAGGGGTAAAATGAACCGTATGCTCCGAGATATTGGTGAGCTGTACCTGCATCAGTTCAACCTGGTCGCCCGAGGACGGCACCAGGTTGGTTATTTCTGCTTGCAGTCCAAGCTGCTTGTTCTTGCGCATGATCTGGTGCCAGAGAAATCCGGCGCGGAGAGCAACCTGGTCATCTTCTTGCCCGGAGAAATTCCGAGCGATCTGCGAGGCGGAATTGCCTGCAGCCGACCACGCTCCAGCGCCTTCAACATAGAGCCAAAAATTCCGGCTGGAGCGGGTGTTGTGCAAATCTTCCACCGATACAGGCGGGGTGAGGAATGTATGTTGTCCGGATTTGATATCCCCATGCAGCAGTGGATTCACTGCCGAAATCATCCCAGCCTCGTTCGTGAGAGGAAAATAAAGATAGCTCGAGCGATTTGGATCCGGCAGCTCGAAAGTACCTTGTGAGTCAATGAACTTCCATGCCTGAATCATATGCATTCCTCAGATTGTAAAAGACTGGTCTCATTTCCCATTGAAGCGAGCGCCAATCCGCCGGATGCGCCCATCCCGCACCATGGCCGCATATGGCGCTCTGATTACGTCCCCAAGTACTTCGATCTCATCGCCATCCACATTCAGTTTGATGCTCTGGATCAGCATTTTCTCGGAAAAAGTGTCGGCTCTCAAGGGATTGAAATATGTTACCTGGCACTGCCCCAGAAAGGTAAAACTTACCGTGTTAGCCTGGTCAAACAACCAGTCTGGAAGAGCAGGTCGCAGGCGCAGGCACAGCTCGCCATCCTGAATGAAAAACGGATTTTTTCCAACCATCATGAGATTCCACATGCTGAGAAACTCGGCGGTTGCGCCGGTCAGGCGCGCCACGAATCCTGCGCCATGTAAACTGCTATCTGGATGCGCGCTGCTGACGATGAAAGACGAGTTCTCCAGTGGACTGCGCCCATAGCGATCTGGATCTTGAAAAGCAACCAGCGCGTTCCGGAAATCTTCGAAGAACTCATTGTACAATCCGGCTCTCAAAAGCTCCAGCAGGTATTTGTACTCCATGTGCAGGAAGACGGACTCGTTTTCCAACCAACCGGGTAGGAAGGCGCGCAGCCGGCCAATCTCCATCGGCTGGTTCTCCAGCGATGCATTGGTGCGGTACATCTTCAGGAAGCGATCATACAGAACGCTGCCTTTCACCTGCTGGTAAAGCTGCTGTGCTGCCTGCGAGTCTGGCAGCGTTTTGAACATCCGTACCACTCCCTCCAGGAAAATGGGTAAAACCCTTTGCCTGAAACGCAATGCCCGGATACACGGGCGCTCTTTTGCGTCGCGCAGAGGTTCTCCGTCGGGTCCGCGCTGGATCTCAAATGCCTCGACATCATAGGTAAAGTATGTGGGCGGAATTCCCCCGTTCAATCGCAATGCACGGTCGATGCCATTCTGCACTTTATCAAGGAAAAGGATGAAACATTCCTCCAGGTACCGCAAGGGGACCGCCTTTGTTTCACCCCGAAAACCGAGCCGGGTCTCCTCCCGGTAAGTCTCACGGGCTGTAGAGACATTATCCCAATAAATGAAATCCCAGTCCTCATCTCCCGATGCCTGGTAAGATCGCAAGCAGCCGGCGATCTTTTCGAGCAAATCAACTGCTTCTTCTGGTAGGTGCAGGCAGCCGGCTGCATTCTCGGGGAGATGTGCACTTAAGAAAGTCAGCAAGCGCAACAGTTCAAAGGTTTCAGATAGAGAGGATCCAAACAGGCCTGGGAGTCCGTTTAAGGCATCGCACCAGGCAGGACGATCGGCTTCCATCTCGATGCCCATACCCACTGGGTCTAATGTAGCGAACTTAGTCAGCGCCAGCAGCACCAACTTGGCGTACAGGTTTGTACGATATACATTTCCCCTTCCATTTTCAATTCGCATCAAGTTTGGGTATTCGTCTCGCGCCGCAATTAGCGAGACTTTTTCCGGATCTCGAAACACAGCGTTGTATTGGCGCGGCTGGTTATCCACCAGCACATATTTTTTACTGCGTGGCTGCACGAATACCGGGCTGTCGAAGAAGGGCAGGTCATCGCGCTCGAAGAGCAAGGCATCTGCTTTTTCAGGATAGACCGCCAGGAAACTGTTGATCAAATCCAGATTATAGGTCCAGTGATCTGTCCAATATCCTTCTCCGAAATCAGCATCAAAGTACTGTTCAGCTTCGTGTAAGACTTGTTGGAGAAACTCGAAGTTGGGAGTATGCGGGTCGATTCCATTTTCTTCGATCCATCTGAGCAGCCCCCCCGGCGTAAACGGCTTCTCCAAGAAGGGCGCCAGCCGGTCGGTTTGGACAACCAGCCCCAGGATGGCTGCTCTGTTCTCCGGCGGCACCCAGAACTTACTGCCTTTTACAACCAGGGGATTGTAGCCGTCTGCCTGGATCAGGCTCATAAACGATCGTATATTGGTGTCTTCCACTCGCGGGTTAAAGAGCACTTCGCAGCGCCGGTTCTGATTGACATCGCGATAATTTCCGTTACCCTGCGAGTAATATTCTGCCGCCAGGAAAAAGGCATTGTAATCTCGCTCTGGATCGCCATGTTTGCGCGAGTAAATATGATAGGTCACCGGTTTATCAGCGCGGCCCAGGTGAACGGCCCAACCACCTCGCAGAATATTGTCCAGGAAAGTCTGCCGGCAGTAAGCATCGAAAACCGGACTGCTGGTCTTGGTGCTTATCGGAGCAGTAAGGTCGTTCACCAAAGCATCTGCATCTCGTCGTTTCGCCTCGAGAAATTTTGGCGCAAGCAGGCGCTTTGATGCCTGGTTAAGCACGATCAGGTCGCTGGCGTGTCCATATACGCTGTACAGGCGGATTGATTCGGAAGTCGCCAGGGCGGCAGAAAACCCGAAAAACGCGCACGGTGTTTTGCAGTATGCCATCTGGGGCTGCTGCAATAGTTCAGCAAGCGAATACCGCTGGAAATTTGCCGGGGAGGACAGAGAAGTGTCGTGCCCGAAAACAGTCTCTGGATTCACGATTGCGGTCAATTGCTGATTGGTTTCCCCTTGATCGATATAAGCAAGGGCAAAATTACCAGCCTGAACCGTTTTTACCTCTGCAGTATCACTCGGTATAGAGCGCAAGCGGTAGAAGGGTATGTTTTGTTCCTGGTTGTATACAGCCATCCAGGCTTCGACGGTCCGGCTGAGTTCCTTAAGGTCCTCGTTGGAAACGCCATATGGAATCATTACCGGCAGACCATCAAGGATTTCCAGGTTTGTTGGCTGCCCGGACAGATTGGTAATCGTCAGCTGGCGAACGAGCCCGGCAACTCGTTCCTCCGGCAAGATGAAATACCGCACCTCGATCCGCAAATCCAGGGCGCGGTTCTGCTCGCTCAGCTCCAGCTCATTGAAGCTGATGCACATGTGTTGTTCTGTGTGATGCGCGCCAGCGGCAAAAGGCTCGTAGATATTCGGGCTGGCGGTATGGGTTTGTTTTATAAAAGTCCGAAAACCCAGAAATGGTGTGATCTGATAAGCCTTGTTCGCCGGTTGGAACTCCATGATGGGATGGTCTTTGTTCTTCACGCCGAAGCTGGTGATCGCCTGGCCTCGGTTTACATAAAACACCCACATGGGAATGCCCAGCGGGCCGGCAATGCCTGGCAGTGTGCTGGAAAATGGCCGCTGTTGTTGGTAGCCGGCGATTGTGATGCGATTATGTTCGTCAAGGTGATAGGTACTCATACCAAGGGCGCTCCCTATCACTGCCTGCAATTTGGCAGTAAATATTAAACCTACCGCTGGTATACCCGCACATAGTCAACAAGATACTGGGTGGGGAATACTGTGTCGAGACCAATCGGTCCGGGGAGCTGACCCCCGAGCGCCAGGTTCAAAATGATGAAGAAAGGCTGGTCGAAGACCCATTCCCGGTCACCGACATCCATCCGGGTTACCGTGTGATATAGCGCGCCATCGTAATACCAGCGGATTTCATTTTCTTCCCATTCGATGGCATAGGTGTGAAAATCATCGGCAATATTGTATGTCTGCCGGTTCCACTGGCTTATGCCCAACGCTCCGGAATACCCCGGTCCGTGCAATGTGCCGAAAATCAAATCCGGCTCTTTGCCGATATATTCCATGATATCGATTTCTCCGCAGTCAGGCCAGTTGCTGCCATCAAACCCGGAGCCCAGCATCCAGAATGCCGGCCACAAACCCTTCCCACTGGGGACTTTTAGCCGCGCTTCGATCCGCCCGTATTGAAAGTTTTGCAATCCCTGGGTTTTAAGCCGGGCGGAGGTGTAATAAGAATCCTCAAACTTCTCCTGCCTGGCTTCGATCACCAGCATGCCGTTTTCAAGGCGAGCATTTTCGGGGCGAGAAGTATAATACTGCGCTTCGCCATTGCCCCAGCCCCCGGCGCCGATATCGTACGTCCAGTTGGCAGGGTCGATCTTACTGCCATCAAATTCGTCGTGCCAGATCAGGTTCCAGCCTTCTGGTGCCGCGATGGGGGTGCATCTATTCACCAACTGGCCGGGGCTGCAAGATACGCAAACCAATAATAGCATGATTGCGCATACCGCGTTGAAAGAGCTGCGGGACATCCAACCAGAGCGCATGGAGATTCTCCTCTTTCTACTATTGTATGGAAACAGCCAATCAAAGACAAGCAGCATAATGCCTCCTCCTCGAGAAGGAGGTCATTCTCTCGAGGAGGAGGCCGGGAAACACCTAAGGTATCAGCTCAAATGCTCCAATATCGCACTGGGCACCTTGCGGTCTGGCTACACCGCGCTGGTCCGTCGCCGGGCAGATCAGGTCATCAGCGGCATCCAACGCCGGGCTTTCGGGCAGAAGTGCATGCGTCCAGGTCGGACCACCGTTATCAGCCAGTGGGCCGAGGCCGGCATTACCCAGGATCAGATCGGTGGCATAATCCGGATTGCACGTGTCGTCTTGAACAAGGTTATGCCCACCAGAGGTAACGATGACGCTGCCTGTCCAATGGTCACAAGCATACCATTGATTGCCCGAGATAATCGTGTTGCTCAGTTTAAGGCTGGGGATCGCAGTGTCGAATGATCCGATGAAGAGGGCAGAAGGCGCCCAATCTGGCCCGCGGTTATTCGCAATGGTCGAGTTAAGGATATCCACTGCGCCATTGGTGTGGAAAAGTGCGCCGCCATGCCAGCCGTAGGCAGAGTTCCCGCTGATCGTGCTGTTGAGGATCTCGACATCACCGAGCGTGCGCAGCCCGCCGCCCACATTGGCGCTGTTCCCGCTTATGGTGCTGCGATCAAGCACGACCAGCGTGTTGAAGAAGGCATAAATGCCGCCGCCGTTCGACGCCTGGGCGATATTCTCCTTCACCGTGCTGTTGATCAGATTAAGTGTGCTGCCATCGCCATTGTAGATACCCGCGCCGCCCTTCCAATAATCCTCGTAATCGGTGGTGACTGTGTTATTCTCCAGGAGGACATGGTCCAGCGTCAGGGTACCGTTGTTCAAGATACCGCCAGCCAATTGATATCCATAGCCGTTTGCGATCCTGAGGTGGCTGATGGTCGCATTCATCGTCGCATCAATCACGAACGGCCGAACAACACCACTGCCGCTGATGGTCAGGCCTGGGGCGCCGGCGCCGTCGATGGTCAGCGGCTTATTGATGGTTAATTCGGCAGAAGTAAGCCCGACAGTTTGTCCGGCCAAACTTTGATCGAAACCAATTGCACCGCCAAAACATGCGTCATTGATGGCCTGGCGCAACGAGCCACTCCCGCTATCAGCTGTGCTCGTCACGGTGATAGAGAAGTCGCAGTCCGGCTGAACCTTTACCTGATCTATCATCGCTGGTGTAGGGATATTCCCGGGCAGCTTGAAACCATAGCCCCAGATGCTTGCCAGTGTCAACCCATCATTCGGTGCACCTGCTGGCTGGTCGTCGCTCCGCCGAAAAGCGCTGAATGGGATCGATATGCGCTGCCAGCCCGAGAAATTATCGCTGAACGTCGCCTCGAAGCGCTCTGCCGTATCGGGAGCCTGGTAAAGCCGCACGTAATCCACCAGCATCTGCTGAGGGAATACTGTGTCCTCTCCAACAGGTCCACCGAAATTGCCGCCAATCGCCACGTTGAGCAGCAGGTAAAATGGGTGGTTGAATACCCATTCGTTGGGGGCAACATCGGCAGGCGTGGCGCTATGGTAGAGAATCCCATCTACATACCATTGGATCTCATCAGGTTGCCATTCCACTGCAATAGTGTGAAAGTCATTGGCAGCTGGTACACCAAAATCATAGCTCTGTCCGAAGCTGCTCCCACCCGAATAGCCCGGGCCATGTATCGTTCCAAAGATCTCGTTTGGCAGGCGACCGACGTTTTCCATGATGTCGATCTCGCCGGATTGCGGCCAACCGACCCGGTCGATATCTGTGCCCAGGCTCCAGAAAGCGGGCCACAACCCGGCGCCGCTCGGAACTTTGATGCGCGCCTCGATACGACCATAGGCGACCTCGAATTTATTCTTGGTCAAGAGCCGGGCGGAGGTGTACTGGCACGGGCCATAGTAGCAAAGCAAAGAACCATCCGATTCCTTGGCTGTGATAACCAGGCTGCCCAGACCGTCTGTGGCGGCATTTTCGGTGCTGTCGGTGTAATACTCCAACTCGTCGTTACCCCAACCCGGGATGCCGTTGATTGTGCCATCGCCAAGCTCATATCCCCAATACCCCTGGTTGGGCGGTGTACCCGCAGATGTGTTGAACTCGTCGTTCCATACCAACTGCCAGCCGGTTGGACCCGGGTCTGAGGCCTGATTGTCCAGTAGGTTAACTTTGATCTTGCGACCAGAGTCGTTTCCGAAATACCAGAAGCTCAGGCCCTGATTGCCTCGCCAGTCTTGTGCCGCCGCAAAACGCCGGTCAAACTCGAGCGAGGTCTTACTTGCATCGCTGCGCGTCACCTGTAAAACGCCCTCATACGCGCCTTGAGACGGCAGTGCCAGTGCTGACTCTGCCTGAATTTCAATCGAATTGATGATTGTCTTTTTGGAAGAATCAAACAGATAAGGGAAGGTCTCGAAGTCATCCAGCAGCGAGGAGTCGTAAGAGTCATTATCCTGGATGTTCAAGCGCGCCAAAGGAGGAATCCCCAGCTCGCCCAGACTCGGAGGAGACAATTGCAGAAGAACACTCTCGTCCCCTTCGTATTTGGCATCATCCAAAGTTTTGATGTTGATCGATTGCTGGGTTATTCCAGGGGCAAAGACGAGCTCGCCCGTGACAGGGATGTAATCACGATCTGCTCTCGCTGATCCATCGGAGGTTGCGTAGGCAACGGTCACGATTTCTTCGGCAGGCTTGCTCAGTTTTACAATGACATTGCCAGAGCGGCCTTCTTTGACATTCGTGCTGGTGGAAGCAAAACTGACTAGCAGCGGGCGCACCGGAGCTGTGCCGTACAAGGCAACTTGATCCAGGTAATAGGTCTGTGTGCCACTGGTGGTGAGCGTGCCAAACGCCCACCCATGAACTTCAGTCAGTGTGAAGCCATCGTTCGGTGCGCCGTTGCCGATTTCCTTGCGCGTGAAGCTGGTGAACGGGAACTGGAGCTGCTGCCAACCGGTAAAGTTATCTTTAAAACTGACCGTAAACCGCTCCGCATCATCTCGCGGCAAAGGCGGGGTATTGCGATTATCGATCACATCTACAAAAAGATCAGTTCCACTGTTGCTGCCATAAAGCCAGAAAGAAACGCCTTCGTAGGCGCTCCAATCCTGAGATACCCAGGTATCCACCTGGGTGCTCTCAAAACCGTGGATCACCACACCATAAGACGCCACCGTGAAATCGGATCTCAGCACAGTGTTCGGCTCAGGAGCGCCGGGCAAAGGGGCAGGCATTGTTGTAGTGGCGGTGTACGAGACTGTGCTGCCGCTATCTTGCGCGGTGAAAAAACCAATGGGGATCCCATTGACATCGAAGCCAGACGCCAGGGGAGTCTCAAAATCATCCACAACTGGCAGTTCGGCTGCTATGGCCGGTAAAATATTGGGAAGGTATACACCATTCAACAGCAGACTAAAGATCAGCGCCAAAACGAGCAAAGACCTTCTCTTAATCATTGGCTTTCTCCTTATTTGATCTGTCATCCTGAACGAAGTGAAGGATCTAGATCCTTCGCTCCGCTCAGGATGACATCCTTGTGCGTGGCCCACTACGTGCGACCAGCTTTTGCATAAACCCTTACATAGTCCACATACATGAACTGTGGGAAGACGGTTGTTTCATCTGGGTAACCCGGCCAATGACCCCCTACAGCCAGGTTGAGCAAAATAAAAAAGGGATGGTCGAACACCCATTTCCCGGGAACGTCTTTGGCTGTCAGGGTGCTGAAATGGCGATCATCCACGTACCAACGCATTTCGCCAGGCTCCCATTCGAGGGCATACAGGTGAAAACTATCACTGAAGTTCTGACCGGGCAGGGTGAGATCGGCGCCGATGCTGTCATCGCGGAAGTAACCTGGGCCATGGATGGTGCCGCGCACCGTGTCCAGCCTACCTCCGATAAACTCCATAATGTCGATTTCCCCACAATCCGGCCAACCTTTGACTGAGAAGTCATCCCCAATCATCCAGAAAGCCGGCCAAATACCCTGCCCGGAAGGGAGCTTGATGCGCGCCTCTATCCTGCCATAAGTCCAGGCATGCAGACCCTGGGTTTTAAGACGGGCAGAAGTGTACCGGTAGCCGCGGTAATTCTCTTCTCTAGCCGCAATGACCAAGCAGCCGTCTTCGATGCAGGCATTTTCGAGCCGTTCGGTGTAGATCTCTAACTCTCCGTTGGTCTCGCCTGTATACCCCACATCCAGACGCCACCTGGAGCGATCGATTTCTGCGCCGTCAAATTCGTCCCGCCAGATCAGGTCCCAATTTCCGATTGTCATGAAGCCGCCATTTCCGAGAAACCTCCAAGCTGGTTCAGCCAGCAGGTCACCGTAAACCATTTCTTAGGTCGAGCGGACCGGAAACAACTTTATCCTTTGACCGCTCCCTGGGTGAGACCAGAAATGATATAGCGCTGCAGCAGCAGGAAAATTAACAGCATCGGGATGGTCATGATCAACACCGCAGCTGCCAGCGTTGGCCAGTTGCTGCCGTACACGCCCTGGAAGACGATCATGCCGCGTGTGATGGGGTAGTAATCCTTATTGGTCAGGTAGATCGTTGGCAGGATCAGCTCATTCCAGATGCCGATGGCATGCAGCACCGCCACTGTGGCAACCGCCGGACGGATCAACGGGAAGAGTATCGACGTAACAAAGCGAAAATACCCGCATCCATCAAGCGCCGCCGCCTCATCCAGTTCCTTCGGAATCGTCTTGATGTAGTTCACCAGGATTACCATGCCAATCGGGTTAATGGTAAACAGCAGGATGTATCCCAGCGGGTTGTTGTACAGACCCAGAGCAAGCATCAGCTGGAACTGTGGAATCAACGCCGGTGGCAGAAACAAGGCAATGACGAACATGCTTAGTACGATATTCGCACCCTTGATGTAGCCGCGCGCAACCGGGAAAGCGACAAATATGGCCGTGACTACAAATACCAATGTCGCTGAGACGGTATAGATCAACGAATTGGTCAGGTAGCGCGGGAAATTGGCCTTATTCCAGGCATCAATAAAGTTTTGGAAATTCAGGCCTGTCACCGGAGAAGTCGCGCTCTTCATGAATTCCGGCAGCGTCTTGAAAGCCGTGTTCACCAGCATGAGCAAAGGTCCGGCATAGATAATCGCGAAGACCACAAGGAGTGCATAGGAAGCAATCCTCCCCCATTTGATCGGTGGGCGGGTTTGCAGGGTTGTATTCATCCCATTATCCTCTTTTCTCTACGCTGCAGAACAGCCTGAGTCACTGTGCCCAGCACGAGCACCAGGAAGAACAAGACAATCGAGGCAGCCGCAGCATATCCCTGCCGGAAGGCGCTGGTTACGCTGCCTGAGGTTTGGCCAAAGCCCTGGGCATACACCAGATAACCCAAGACCTGGGTTCCATTGCGGTAACCAAGCAAAACCAGGAAAAGCTGCCAGGCTTGAAGAGAGCCAATGATATTCAACAGGAGATTTGTGTTCACGCTCGGGGTGAGCAACGGCCAGGTGACATGCTTAAAGACCTGCCAACCACTGGCGCCGTCGATCTGCGCCGCTTCATACAATTCCTCGGGAATGGTCTGCAAACCAGCCAGGAAGATGATCATCGTTGTGCCCATATTGGCCCATATTTGAACAACAATGACCCAGGCAAACGCCTCGGTCGGCTGCCCGCCGAAGAATTCAGAGCGCGTCCCGAAAAACTCGAGGATGCGCGCCATCGGACCACCCAAAGGATATAGGAAGAGCGACCAGATCAACCCCTGGATGACCGCCCCCAGGATCACAGGCATAAAGTACAAAGTGCGGAAAAAGTTAGTGCCTTTCAGGCGCTGGTTGACAAGCATAGCAATGAGCAGGCCCAGCCCAAATTGGATGGTTGTCACAAAGAAACAGAAAACCAGAGTCCGCCCTAGAGCAGCGTAGTTATCCCGCGAAGCCTGGCCTAAAAACAGGAATTCCCGGTAATTGTCTAAACCAATCCAGTTGGTGGGCGCGCCGCGAATACCAGTGGCATCTGTAAAAGAGAACACTGATGTTGCCAACGATGGACCCAAGGCAATCAGAGCGTAGAGGAATATCCCCGGAATCAATAACAAATAGGGGGTAAACCTGGCTCGTCCACGTCCGAAGTGATAGCCAATCATGGTATGCCTCCTTCAAGAGCGAAAAGACTGCAGGCTTCTCGCCAGATTGGCAAGAAGCCTGCAGGGTAATTCAGAGGTTACTTATTGGCATCCAGACCGGATTGCAGGTCGGCCTGAACTTTGTCAGCCAGTTCCTTGGCGTCATCGTAGGTACCGAATGGCTTGAAGTAGGAAGCCCAGGGATTGGCATATTGACCGGCGCCTTTTGGCGCGACCCAGTATTGCTCAAGTCCAACGCGGAAGTTGGCGAGATAGGGTGCGACTTCCTTGCCAATCTGCGTATCCAGGGTGGCAGTCGGCTGAGTGGGGATGAAGCCAACTGCATTGGCAAACGCCTGGTAGTTCGCCGGGTCCGAGAACTCTGCCACGTATTTCAAGGCAGCATCCGTATTGGGGGATTTGGCGGCGATTACCCAACCCTGGTCGTATTTCCCAAACAGGTATTTGTTATCATCAGCGTTGTCGCTGCCTGGGAAGGGGATATAGCCCCACTCGAAGGAAGGCTGAGCCGCTTCGATTGCCGAAGCATACCAGGTGCCGCCCGGGAACATGGCGACGGCTCCAGAGGCGAAGCGCCCCGGCGCAGCATCACCAGCAATACCGCTGGCGCCGGCTTCTACCATATTCTGTGCGTAGACCTTCATCTTATCCCACATTTCCATCGCCTTGGCATCGTTCCATGTGATCGAGCCAGTCCACAGCCCCTCAACCAGGGCCGCCTGGTCAGGATACAGCGAGCCGGTCAAACCGTAGGCGCCGACGAAGATCGGCCAGCCATCTTTGCCGCCCGCGGTCATGCACGGGATATCGGCTGCAGTGAAGGTTTCGCAAGCGGTCACCAGCTCGCTCCACGTGGTGGGGACCTTCACGTTGTTGGCTGCAAACAGATCCTTGTTGTAGTAGATACCGCTGTAGGAAACGCGACCGAGATTGACTGCATACACCTTACCATTGTAGGTGCCGGCATCCTTGATGGTTGCATCATCGTAATTCTTGACAAATGGCTGATCGGTAATATCAAGCAGATAGCCAGCTTCAATCAGAGTCTGCCAGTTTGGAGGATCGACGTTCTTCATGTAGGGCTGAGCAGCATTGGCGAAGCCGAACATATCGACGACGTCTACGTCATTGGCAGTCAGCCGGGTCTGGGTAACGGTGCTCAAATCGTTGGCATTCACAACCGCCATGTCAACTTTGATGTTCGGGTATTTCTCGGTGAACTTCGTGTTGAAGGCTTCCATAAACTCCACCATGGGAGGATTCTGGTGGACGAGCACCTTCAGGGTAACTTCCTGTTCTGCCGCGGCAGGTTGGCTTACAGCTTCTCCTCCGCTGGAGGGAGCCGGCGTAGCAGTGCTTGCGCACGCGCCCAGCACCAAGCTCAGGATTACCATTAATAATAGTGTGGTCAGGGAAATTTTTCGCATCACAAACTTTCTCCTTCTAGGCATAGGTGGATCAAGAATCGAATTGATTGGAAGTAGATGTTGCAGCAGGACACTTATCTTCGTTTCACCTCCTGATCAAGAACCACAGCCCCGAAACGGTAGGTGCAATGCTTTTAATAGGGCGAGGTAATCCAAATCTGCTCATGAAAGCGCTACCAGTAATATCGATCATAATTCGCACTTTTAGTGAAAACGCTTTCATCATAATAGCATTAATTCTTACCCATGTCAATAGAAAAATGGGTTTTTAATCTAAATCTGCACCTGTTTTAATCCTTACAGGTTACAAACCTTACCCTAAAAACGATTGACTGAAAGCGTTTTCAGGCTATAATATATTTGGTTGAGAGAGGTGCGTATGTATCCAGAGAAGAAGGCGACTATTCAAGATATTGCCAGGCGTGCCAATGTTTCTATCAGCACCGTTTCAAGGGTATTGAATAACACTGCCCCGGTCGCAGAAAAAACCCGAGAAAGAGTGCTGAGCATTATCACCGAGCATGGCTACAAGCCCAATCTATTCGCCCAGAGTCTTGCAGGGGGGCAATCGCGAACGATCGGCGTGCTTACACAGTTGATCGGCAGCCCGTTCTATGATGTCATCTTGAGGGGGATTCTTAAGGGCATCGAAGGCAGCGGGTATTTACCGCTCTTCGCAGACGGCGGCTGGGAGGCAAAAAAAGACCTGATTGCCCTGAACATGTTCGTGGATCGCAGTGTCGATGGCCTGATCCTGTTGAACGGGCATGTCTCCGATGAATATATGGTCGAGATTGCCAGCCAGATCCCGATGATTACTTTGGGAAGAGTCATACCGGGTTTGGAAAAACAGTGCCTGCCCTTTGATGATTTTGAGGCCGCGCACGAGGCCACCCGTTACCTGATCGAAACAGGCCATCGCCGCATCGCTCATATCACCGGAATAATCAACCACGAGGATGCCATCGAACGGCAAGACGGCTACCATGCTGCGCTCAAAGAAGCCGGCATAGAACCAGACCCGGAACTGATCATCGAAGGAGACTTCACCGAACCCTCCGGAGTGATGGCAGTCGAAATGCTGCTGATGCGCGGCCACATCTTCAGCGCGATTTTTGCTGCCAACGATCAGATGGCCTATGGCGCCAGGCTGGCTTTGCACCGGCGAGGGCTGCGCGTTCCCGAGGATGTATCGCTTGTTGGATTCGACGACCAGGCGCCATCCGCTTATATGATCCCCCCATTAACCTCGGTCCGGCGCCCGCCGCTGGAAATCGGCGAGGCTGCCGGCAGGGCGCTGGTCGATTTGATGCAGGGCAAATCGATTACATTGCCCAAATTCAAATCCACGCTGATGATCCGCGAATCGGTCATCAGGCGGTTTTAAGCGCAATTACCCAGGCTGCGCGCCAGGGCAGGCGTCTATTCAGGCGCGATCCCGATGGATTCCAGCCAGTCCAGCATGCGCTCGAGCAGCCGAAGTCTACGCAGCAATCTCCTTTGCCCGGCGGGTGCAGGTATCCCACATCTCGACATAATCATAGGCCGAGCGAAACAGGGGCGCCAGATCTTCTGCGCTCAAGCCGCAGTTGCGAATATCTTGCAGTAAGTCGGGCAGCATACCGTAATGCGCCACACCATCGATATTGATATCGAAGTCGCGCCTGGAGCCGGCGGTTGAGCGTTCCAGCGGGCGGTTATCGCCTTTCATCTCCTGCCACTTCTCCCACATGGCGCGAATTTCTTCCATCAGCTCGCGGGTGCGTTCATCCAGGGTTATCCCGGAAGCGCTCTCCCAACCCCGACAGGCAAAGTATGCTGCACGCTGCTCACGCGGCCAATCCTCAATTTGCTCGTTGGTAAACGGCTCTTCTGATTCAGCCAGCCAAAACCCCTGGGTGATATGGTCGATCCAGTCCTGGTCGAGGTACAGATCGATAGCCTCTAAAAACTGCTGGATGTTCAGCTCGGGAAAATCACTTTTGGGGTGTTCGTGGAGCGAGGGGTTAAAGCCCGCCGCGTATTGGGCAATCGCGTGCCAGATATCGCAGCTTTTTTCATTATAGCCGCCCGCCCCGCTGGGTTCAAAGCGGTGCCAGCGGTAGTCGCGGATCGGCTGGCGATAAGCCACCCCGTTGGTCTGCTGGTCGATTTCAGGTCGGCGCTGCGGGATGCGGCGGGCATCACCATGTGCTCCATAGGCGGCGAATGTACCGAAGCGCGGTCCAGGCAGGCAGGCGGCGCCATTGATATCCGAGCCCATTGCCACACCTTTGCCGCCCATTTTGACCAGCGCGTACAGGTAGGCTTCAGCCCAGGCTGTGCTCGTCCCCGCGCAGGAAGCGCGTATTTTTCCCGCCAGCTCGGGCATCGCCTGGCGCAGCCCGGCAATATCGCCCTGGTTCAGGATGGGAGAGACCAGCCCACCCAGCTGGGCGATGCGTTGGATCTGGTCGCCGCGCTTTCCGGCTTCGTGGGCAACCTTGTGAACGCTGCTGGTGGCATAATCGCTCTCTTCGTCCAGGTGAAATTCTCCGTCCGCGCTGTACAACAAATCACGGAACCAGGAGTGCGAGGTAATCACGGGGTATCGATGAGCTTCTGCCAGGCTTAAGGCGGCATCCGTTGATTTTTCGGACATATGGTCGACATCGATGATCATGCCGCGCTTCATCATTTCTTCGAGCAGGATCACCCCGTACTGGTTCAGGCTGCGGGTGTTGGCGTGACCGCCGCGCACTTCCGGCGCGCTAAAGGCATCAATGATGGTTCTGAGGCCTGGAATATGATCCACCAGCGTGTGGCGGTGGACAGCCCGTTTGCGCCCGCCGCTCATCGCCAGGCCGCGCTCGGTTTCATCAACCAGATCATCGCCATCCTGGTCCATGCGGTAGCGCACTCCGGTCTGCCAGGCATCCTCAACCGTCCAGGTTTCGCCGGTGATGAACACATTCACGGTTTCCAGGAAGCGCATATAAATCGCTGTGCCACCGAAGGCGTTATTCGTCAGGTGGATGGGCGTGATCTGGCGCACCCCCAGGGCATACAGCCAATCCAGCTCCAGGCCAATTAGCAGGTGGGCCTGGTTCAAATCCCCGTGGCAGGCATCCTGCAGATCTTCCAGTTTACGCCAATTGCCCAGCGAATCCACTTCAACACCCAGGATGACCGCCAACTTATTCTCAGCAATGATTTTACGGGCTTCATCGGATGAATACGCGATCTGCATCCACCCCTGTCCCGCGCCGCCGCTCTGCCCGTCGATATAGGCGGTCATGGCTTTCATCCCCGCCACTTGAGCCTGGATGGCGCTGCGATCATCAGGGGGCAGGCGCGGATCCGACTTGGTAGCCAGCAGCTCGTTGTTGACCGCCAGGCAGGTCACCAGGCGCAGCCCACCCTGGTAGGCGCGGTAAATCCAATCGATGTAGGCCTGCTGGTGGACCATGGTGGTAAAACGCGGCCAGACGATAAAATCTGGCCAGCCTCCCCCTGCCGGGTGGCCAAACTCCGGGTTGATATCAATCAAACCCCCATGGATTGGCTCGCAGCTGCCCAACACATGCTGCATGCCCTCTTCACCGGAGTGATCTGGGTCGTAAGGCTCGCCCCAAAAGGCGTTGCCGCCGAAAGCCAGGTGGGCCATCAAATGGGCGTGAAGATCCGCATACCCCCAAAGCGGCGCCTGCGGGTCAGCATCCCAGTAATCCCCGCCAAGTGGAACGCGAGGAGCAGCGTTGGCAGAATCTCCAGGTTCGCTCATGGTCTTTATTTCCTTATTAAAATGAACACTTGGGGTTTAGAAAACCTGATGCGAGTATAGCACAATGCCAGCCTTGTGCGGTAGCTCGCCAGCACAGTGGGGTATAATAAAATTCCCCCGGAAAAGGGTACTGAATTTCTCATCTCTGTTCTCTTAAATTGGTTGTGTAAAACCATCCCTGCACCCAAGCGCTAAGAATCCAGGCCCTTTTCTCCGCATGTTTTGTGCCGGTATAAGGAAGGGCGATGTTTAAACGGATCCTCCTCCCGTTAGATAGTTCAAAATTGGCAGAGTGTGTGCTGCCGCATCTGGTCGCCATAGCTCGCATCTGTGAGCCGGAGGTGCAGCTGCTGCGCGTCTCGGAACCGTTTGGCGTGACGGCGCGCCTGCGCATGATCGACCCGGTAGATTGGCAGATACGTAAAGCTGAGGCAGAGAGTTATCTCACTGATATTGCTGCCTGTTTACAGAATGCCGGTCTGCGGGTATCTACGCATCTGTCTGATGGTAGACCTGCCGAACAAATTATTGAGGTTGCCAACTCCTGGAATGCAGATCTGATCATGATGAGCAGCCACGGGCAGAGCGGTTTAAGTCCATGGAATGTCAGCAGCATTGTGCAGCAGGTCATCCTGCGGGCGCGCCGTTCCCTGATGGTCATCCGAGCCTACCAACCCGTGACCACAGAATTGACTGACCTGCACTACCGCAAGATCTTCCTTCCGCTGGATGGTTCCCAGCGAGCGGAGATGTCGCTGATGTTAGCCGGATCTCTGGCGCGTGCCCACAACAGCGAGATCCTGGCTGCTCACATCGTCCGGCAGCCCGAGCTGCCTCGCCGGACATCCGCTTCGCAGGAAGACTTACTGCTGGTCAGCCAATTGACAGAGCGGAATCGAGTTGAGGCGATCCAATATCTGGAAGATCTGAAATCCCGCACAGACATGACGATCCAGACGAAACTGGAGGTCAGCCCCAGCGTCAGCCGCTCTTTGCACCAGATCGCTGATGAGAACAATGTAGATCTGACGATCATCAGCGCCCACGGTTATTCTGGCGATACACGCTGGCCCTATGGCAGCGTTGGGCTTGGCTTTATCGTTTACGGCAGCACACCGCTGCTGATCCTGCAGGATCTGCCAGCCAACCGGATTGAGCCAACCCAGGCGGAAATCGCCGCCCGGGAAGCCGGAGGCCACTAATCCGTGCTGGATCAGGCTCCCATCGTGCCGGAAGGGCTGCAGCCCGAAACCCAGCCGGACAACCCGCCCGCTAACCCGGAGACTCAAGGTCGCCGGCTTGCAGAAGAACACCGCCGCCTCGCCCAGGTACCGCCAGGTGCGGATCACAGCTCGCCAGTCCCGGCAGTGCTCCTATCGGCGCGTCTTCCCCGGTATACATCCATATTAAAAGAAGCTGCCGCTCGTTTGCAAATGCAAACATCAAAAGCCGGACAGCTCTCGCCGGCTGCCGAATGGCTGCTGGATAATTATCACATTGCGGCGCAGGCGCTCCGCGAAGTGCAGCAAGATCTGCCGCCGCACTATGAGCGCCAGCTCCCTCGAATGCTGGCGGGGCGCCCGCGCGTCTACCACATTTCCGCAGAGATTATCCAAACCGAGAATGCCCTGCTCGACCTGGGTCGTGTCGAACGCTTCGTAGCGGCCTACCAGGAGGTGCTTCCGCTCACGATGGGTGAGCTGTGGGCGCTGCCAACCATGCTAAGATTGGGGATTCTGGAGTGTCTTCTGGCGGCGGTTGCCCGGCTTACACAGCTTGCGGATGAGGCCATGCTGGTGATCGCACCCATCTCGAAGTCCACGGAGCATATCGACGACCAGCTCGTGGTGGAAAACAGTATCCGGAGTTTGCGAGTCCTGGCGGTTCATGATTGGAAGCGCTTCTTCGAAAGCCTCAGTCTTGTCGAAATTACTCTGCGCCAGGATCCGGCCAG
>JBGSTO010000545.1:0-4931 GCA_041736465.1 Anaerolineales bacterium
TAGCTGGTATCAAAGAACTAAAGAAAACAGCGACTGCCGCTAGCAGCAACACTAAGAAGGCAAGCCACAGACCGTACGATACTACGCTGCCCAGCTTGCTGCTTATAAGCATATGCAGATTTCTGACCCAATATACAAAGACAGCCAGGGTGGGCAGAACGGTAAAGATGATGATATAGCCAGCAGCAATTATGAGCGCAGCGCTGGCTTTGATGGCGGGATCTGGAAAGCGTGCATAGTATAGAAAAACAAGCATTAACACTCCGACAGCGCCCACCTCTGCCAGAAATGGGTAGCATAATTTCCCATTACTCGCTGTTCGCTTCAGGGTGTCGTAAACATCGTGAAAGAAATATCCAGCCAGATATAAAAATGGAGCGATACCCATTAAAAACATCACCGGCAGGATGAGTGGAGCCCAAAGAATGCAGCCCCAATCCCACGAACTGCTTCCGCCAGGATCATCGTCATCGTAGTAATCAACTTTTGATCGAGGCTCGAACAGATAGTTCATGGGAAATCTCTTGTTCTCAGGGCGAACCGGCTGTCAGAATAAACTTATCCAAGTCCGCAACGCCGTACTGCTGCCCAACCGATGAGAATGTAATGCTGTGCACACCGCTTTCAACGCTGCCAAGGTAGATCGGATCGCTCCAGGCAAAACGATCCCATTCTTTCTGATCCTGCGGGTAAATGGATGCCCGTGGAAATTCTTCTCCGTCCAGGTAAACCAGGATTGGCGCAGACGGCGGGCTGTTCTTGGAATAGCGGATTTGAAGGTATAACTCCTCGACCCTGGGTGTGCTGATGTTTTTATACACCACCTCTCCTGCCATCGCCGACCAGGGCTCGGCAGGCATAGCGCCGAACTGACCGTGAACCTGGTCTCCCGAGGCGTTGGAGCGCCCGATGGCTTGACCCACTGTGCTTTCATCCGGATACTCGCATTCTCGCTCATAGCCTTCCCACGATTTTGGCAAGGAGAGATATAAATACAGCACAATGGACGCAAGCAACGCCAGGATTATTCCCAGGAAAACCAGTATCGAATTAATCCTGAAGGATGATGCTCTCTCACCAACCACTCTGCTGCCTTTCGCTGGTGAAATCTGCTCATCTCTATCATATACATTTCTGGCAAACATTTCATCTGGGGTTTCCCCTTGTTTATTGATATTTTCACCTGTGGATTCCCCCACCTTTTCCGGTTCGAGATCATCCTGGGCTAATCCCGGTTGCCCATACCGGAGGATTATTTCGACTCTCGAGCTAACACCAACTTTGGTGTAGATGCTGGTCAGGTGAGCCTCGACCGTGCTTTCGGAGATGCCCAGGATGGCTGCAATCTGCTTGTTGCTTTTTCCCTCCAGGAGCAGGTTGAGCACCTGGGCCTCGCGCTTGCTGAGGCCATATCTATTCACCATATATCCCTCCTAATCGAATGGTCGCGAGTTCCGAAAATACGACCCGACAGAATCGCTATGAAGAACACCAATATGGCAATCACCAGCCCAAACGGATTCGAAAGCATGGGATTGACCCCCGGGAAGTGTACCGGCGAAGAGATCTCGCTCAGCGCGTTGAGCGTTCCATGGGAAAGCGCAGCGAGGGCGACGCTTTGATTCGAACGGAAAAATAATTCGGTGAACCAGAAAGACAATAGTATCGTGCAGGTAATGAAAACCAAAGCGGCAAGCAGTACGGGCTGCCCCGGGTAAGTGAGGCCGCTCAACACGATAGGCAAATGCCAGGCGCCCCATACGAAACCGGTAATCAGCGCGGCTTTTCGTTTTCCCAGCGGCAGCATGAGCGGGAGCAGATAGCCTCGCCAGCCATACTCTTCGCCCAGGGCAGTCAGGCTGGCAGCCAACGCGATTGGGAACAAAGAAAGCGCCAACCTCACCGGCTCTACACCGGCCCAGGTGAATGATCCATTCCCCATCAACTGGTACAGCGGTACCGCCAGCAAGAGGGCTATGGCTGGAACCAGAAGCGAGAGCAGGTACTGCTTCCAGCTGCGTTTGAGTCCCAACGGAAGCGGAAGAGAAACGTCCCGGTAAAGCCAGCGCAGTAAGAAAGCGCTTATCAGCGGGGCAAACATACCCGGCGTAATATCCCAGGCGCTCAATGCGGACCGCTCCACTGGCAGGCCAGCGGTCCATGCTTGCTGCCAATGAGGCAGCAGGCGAAAGATCCACCATCCCCAGCTAAGCGTAAAGGACAAAGCCAAAAACTGAACGGCGCGCTTGTTCACTGCAATTTTAAATTCTCTCCGGCAAACCGGCTTCAAAAAAGGCCAAGCTGTGTCGCCTGCGCTTTGGGAGGCTGGCTGTGCTCCAGCATCCAACCGGCCAAATGACTGTGGTGCGCGGGAAATGGATGGGGAAATGCTATGCCGCCCTTTTGCATCAACAAGCGATTGCCCTCCGGCATAGCAGGGTGGTCGAGGACGAACACCGGAATCCAGCCCGCTTTTAAGGCCTCGGTAGCGCCGGCCCAGGTGCCCCCCTTCTCGGCGTCGCTCGCCACCACGATGGCATAATCCGCCAGGCAGTAAATCAGCCGGTTGCGGCCCATGGCGGCGCCGACAGAAAACCCGGCATTGGGTGAATACGGAGTTGCCAGACACAGGTCACCGCGGCCGATTGCACTTTTTGTCTCCGCATCTCGCAGCGCTCTTTCCAGGCTGTCGGCCAAAATGCCGGCGGCTGTGCCGCGCGCCTCCAGGGCAGCGCGCATGCTCAGCGTGTCCACCCCTTTCGCGCCGCCAGAATAGAGAACCAGTCCAGACAAGCCGCAGGCGCTGCCGACAAATTCTGCGCACTCCTGACCCGCCTGATCCAAATGTCGTGAGCCTACAACCGCGATCCCAGGCTGGCCCAATAAGGCGAGCTCGCCAGCATAAAACAATACCGTTGGCGCAGCCTCCTTCAATCGCTGGCGGTAGCGTTGGGGATAATTAGCATCCACGCGGGTAACAACACCTATCCCACGCGCGCTCAGCCGGTCCAATTCGGCGTCCAGCTCATCCGACCGCGCCAGCAGCTTGCTCAGGCGGGCAGCATTTGCTTCGTCAAGCTCGAGATGCGCTGCGATCTCCGCTGCACTCTGCCCCAATAACCCCTCGGGGCGGCCGTAGCTGGAAATCTGGATTTTTCGCGCCAGCGGGTTCCATTCACGTAGTGTAAGCGGCGCAAGATCGCCCTCTTTATCCAGGCTTAGATGTGAACAAAGCAAGATCATGACACGCGAGTCAGGAGAAAGCGTCATTCTTCGAACCTTTATGCTTCGGAATGGATCGAGCGAGTCAATGTTAACACACAGACCCTGGCTGCCCCAGCGCGCCGCAGAAGGCGGTAGATCTCTTCAAGAGTCGCCCCCGAGTCGAATAGATCATCGACCACCAGTAATCTCTGATCCTTGACCGCAGACTGCAGTGCGAAAGCGCCTGCGACGTTAGCGCGCTTTTGCGCCAGGGTGTGCATCTCTTTTTGTGGAGATGTCTGTCTTGATTTAACCACCGCGGGAAGGTAGCCCCAACCAAATCGTTCGGCCAATGCCTCAGCAAAAGCGCTGACCGGATCGTTCGATCTCGGAACAGATGGCGGAACGGGTACAACAGCGTCTATCCGGGACAAATCAGGCTGCTGCACAATCAGCGCAAAGGCTTGCTCAACCAGGGCAGGCAGCACCGAAAAATCTGCCTGGTATTTCAAACGGTACGCCAGTTCGCCAACTTCGCTGCGATTCCAATCTGCGCCGGTAAACGCGCTGTGAAATCCCAGCGCCCAACCTGCCACCCACGGTCCAGGCAGCCGTCGCGGGTGTGGGCGCGAGAGGAATGTCTCAATTGGATCTGCGGATGGCGATTGGGCAGCTTCTTGAGAAAGCGGGCCATCTGCGCCAGCCTGCCTAACCCCGCCACTACTCTGTGCTTGCCTGCGCTTCCAGTCCTCGACAACACAGCGAATTAAATTGTAATCAAGATCCCCCGGCAGCAGAGTCTTGATGGGGTAGAGGTATTCTACCGACCCCACCCGCTCAATAGCTGATTCGACCTTTTGTCGAATTTCTTCTGAAACAACTGCCTCGATCGCCACTCTTCCCGCCGAAATGAGTTTCGCAGCATGGCTGTAGATCGTACTCGGAGAGAGTCCACGTTCGGCTGCTATTTGATCGATGCTCCGGCCTTCAGTGATGAGCTGAGCGGTTAATTCAAGAGTCCCGCCAGCCTTACGCTCCGCTTTTTTGCGATCGATCTGCTGTTTGGAAACTTGCCGCGCCAGTTTCACCGGAATAGCTACCTTATTCCGGACTGCCGTTTCGCCCTGCGGCGTCAGGCGCAGCACCGGGAATTTTCCGCCGATTAATTTCAGAAATCTCATTTCGAGCAGTTGATCAATAATTTGCCGGATTTCAATCGAGGAGCAAGCCGCCAGCCTGCCGTAGTAAAGATTTTTATCGTAGCCGAACTGCAGGATGTCCCTGGCTTTCGAGCCTTTGAGGATCTGTGCCAGCTTTTCTCTACCCACATCGTTAGGCAGGCGGCGCACCGTGTCTAACACGATCAGTGCCGCGCGCTCCGCCTGTGTTAGCTCGCCGCCAGTCGTTGTTGCGTTTCGATCAGACTGCCTCGCCAGGCAGTTGTCGCAGCAAATTTCAGCCTCGGCTGGGCCTGTATCGCCAAAGTGCTTGAGGATAATCTTGCGCCGGCAGCTGTTGCTCTCGGTATAAGCAATCATACGATCCAGCTGGGCTTCGCGGTGTGCCTGGTGCAGCTTGAGACGATCGTTGACATCCTGAATTTGCGCCGCGTTCCAGTTGTTGAGATCAACCTGGAACCGGATACCCTCATTTGCATGTCGCTCGATCGCACCGGCGCGTTCTAATTCATCCAATCCTACCCGCACTTTGACTGCCTGCATGCCGGT
>JBGSTO010000552.1:0-12107 GCA_041736465.1 Anaerolineales bacterium
AGCGCTCCAGTGCGCACAGACGGGAGGCATACTCGCCCATCACGAAGCCCGGGGCAATGGCGACCACCCGGATCGCCGGCGCCAAGGCGCGCGCCAGCGACAGAGTCATTGAGTTTAGAGCTGCCTTCGAGGCGCAGTAAGCCACATTGCTGCCAAAACCGGTCTGGGCAGCTACGGAGGACATGTTGATTACCAGCCCGCCCGGGTCTGCTGCCAGCAGTGTCTTGAAGGCGCGCACGCAGGCGAACGCCCCGCGCCAGTTCACCTGGAAGATCTCGTCGATGGTGTCGTCATCCAGCCCATCCAGATCGGCGTGGGCGACGAAGCGGGTAATACCGGCGTTGTTGACCAGTACATCCAGCCTGCCGTAGCGGCGTACCACCTCTTCAGCCACCACTGCCAGCGCCGGGCTGTCGGTTACCGAGGCTTCGACCATCCAGTGACCCTCTCCCGGCAGGCTGGCAAACAGCTCCTGGCTGGCTTCATCGTTGCAGCAGCGATCCAGCAAGATGATGCGCGCCCCTGCTGCGGCCAGGCGCAGGCAGATGGCTGAGCCAATCCCGCCGCGCGCCCCTGTGATCAGTACGACTTTATCTTCCAGGTCTGGCATCACACTCACGCGTACTCAAAGTTCTCGAACTTCTCGATATGCTGGCTGCCATAGCGGCGCAGGCGCAGGTCGGCCTGTTCCTTGTGCCCCCAGAAGCGCTCCAGTGCGCACAGACGGGAGGCATACTCGCCCACCAACACGCTGGCTTCAGGGGAAATTTGCTGGTAGGTGTGGGTCTTGATGAATTTGCCCACCCACAAACCGCCGGTGTAGCGCCCGGCGCCCTTGGTCGGCAGCGTGTGATTGGTGCCGATGACCTTGTCACCGTAAGCCACGTTAGTCTCCGGCCCTAAGAACAGTGCGCCGTAGCTGCGCATGTGCTCCAGGAAGTAGCGCGGGTCTTTGGTGAGGATTTCGACGTGCTCGGAGGCGACTTTATCGGCCTCGACGACAGCCTCCTCATAGCTGTCTACCACGATCACCTGCCCGTAGGTATTCCAGGAGAGGCGCGCCAGGTCGGCGGTGGGCATGATCTGCAGGTGCTTTTCGATCTCGTCCATCGTAGCGAGAGCCAGCTCTTCGCTGAGAGAGATCAATACTGCGGGTGAATCCGGGCCGTGTTCCGCCTGCCCCAGCAGATCCACGGCGCACATCTCGGCATCGGCGCTCTCGTCGGCGACGACCAGCACTTCGGTCGGTCCGGCGAACAGGTCGATGCCTACCCGCCCGTAGAGCTGGCGCTTGGCTTCCGCCACGTAAGCGTTTCCGGGGCCAACCAGCATATCGACGGGCTGGATCGTTTCCGTGCCCAGCGCCATGGCGCCAACAGCCTGGATACCGCCCAGGATGTAGATTTCATCCGCCCCGCCCAGGTGCATGGCTGCGATCGTGGCGGCGGGGATCTCGCCCTGGATGGGCGGTGTGCAGGCAACGATGCGCGGCACGCCGGCGACTTTGGCAGTCAGCACGCTCATATGGGCCGAGGCTACCATCGGGTAGCGCCCGCCGGGGATGTAGCAGCCCACGCTGTTCACCGGGATATTCTTGTGCCCCAGGATAACCCCAGGCAGTGTCTCGATCTCGATGTCCAGCAAGGCGGCTTTCTGCGCTTCGGCAAAGCGCCGCACCTGCGCCTGGGCAAACTGGATATCAGTGATCACCTGCTCCGGCAGGGCGGCAATGATTTCTTCGATTTGAGCCTGCGACAAACGAAAGCTCTGCGGCGACCACTTGTCGAAGCGCTGGGAAAGCTCGGACACAGCGGCATCTCCACGCTGCTCGATATCTTTGAGGATGCTTTCAACGGTGGTGCGTACTTTCATGTCTGCTTCTTGCGCCCGGTCGGGGTTGATGCCTTGCTTTAAGATTTTGACCATTTTCAATACCTCCGTAAGGAATGTTTTTATGCCCCAGCAGGGGAATTGGCGAGCTGCTTCAAGAGGGCGAACTCGTCATAGATCATCCATTCTTCCAGGATTTTGCCGGCGTTGATAAGCAGGTGGCTGATACCCATCAAGGAGATGCGTTTTCCGCTTGGAGCGCCATAAGGGCCGGGGCCGCGGTGCGTGCCCTGCAGGTTCCAACGAACCATCACTTTATACCCTCCCTGCCCATCGCCCATCCAGTACAGTTGCTCGATGGTAAGATGTGCGTCGGGAAAGGCTGCCATCAGCCCCAGCAGATGGGCTTTGTACGGCCCTGGGCCGACCAATCTGCGCGCCGGCACCGTATGGCACACGAAGCCGGGAGCGTAATAGGCATCGATCTTATTGAGCAGCCGCCAATCCCAAATCTCGTGATAGGCGCGGCGCACGAAATCTTCCAGGGCACCATCACACGGCGGCATGTGCGCCGGTGTGGACTGCCCCTGAACGCGCTCTAGCTCTCCAAAAGCTGCCTGGCGAGCAGCGAAACCTGGCAGCGGCGCCATTCGGGCGGCAGCTTCGAAGGGATCGAAGCCCAGTTGCAGCACGGCAGCCATCTCGTCCCGGGCGATCCATTCTTCAACGATGCGGTTTTCTTTGACGAAGCAGTTGGCGATGCCGGTGCGCAAGATGCGCCGCCCGGTCGGCGGGCCGTACAGGCTGTAGCCGGTGTTGTGCGCCACCCAGACGATGCGGTGTGAGGTGTGAAAACCCTCCTGGTCGTTGCCGCTCCAGATGACTTCATCGCCGTACAGGCGCACGTCCGGGTAAGCTGCCAGGGTGCGGATGGTACCTGCCAGTACCTCGTCGCGCCCGTAGCTGCGCCCTTCTGTCGTCCAGATAGAGATATTATGGATGTACGTGTCGTAGATCAGCCCGATGGCCTTTTCTTCCCAGATGCGGTGGGTGATCTGGATGATGTAATCCACGATATCGGCATAATCATCATCGAATCCCGCCAGGCTCTGGCGGCGCGGCTGCCCAGGGGCCAGGATTTTGCTAATATCACCTTTGGAACTCAGGTCGATGCCGGGCTTTCGTTCTTCTGGGGTTGGGTTATGGTCATCAGCGCTCATGGCGAATGATTTCTCCAGTTTGGGTATGCAGCCAACAAATGGGGAGCGGGGGATATCTCATGGAATTGAGTTTCACAGCAGCCAATCGCTGACGCTGGCGGCCTGAGTTTGGCGGAACTGGTGGCGCATACGTCCGAAAACGTCTACCCCCATTTGCAGCAGCAGGTGGGGGATATCCCACGGAATCCAGTTTTCGACGATAGTCACCTCGTCGCAGCGATAGAAGTCCATCACCCGCATTGCCACCCGCTTGCCGGTGGGAGGAACGCCCAGATAGTTGTTCCCGGTGTGGGTAGCCTGCAGATAGCCCCAGCCGCCGGTTACTGCATAGCGACCGTCACCGATGCGAATAAAATGCCCGAGTTCGCTCCCCGCTCGGTCGGGGAAAGCGACCAGGAACGGAATCTGGTGATAGTCCTCAAAACCTTTCAGGCCGCGGGTTGTACCAATACCCGCCGGGCCGTACCACATGAAATTGGGGTGCCAGTGCCTGACCATTTCCATCCGGTCGAGCACTGCGCGTGTAGGGAGCTGCCCGTTGTAATAACCCAGCGCGGCGTGCATGCGCAGCACGCGCTCGATGCTCTGCTGTGAGACTGCATTGTCCTGGGGCGTCAAGATGACCCCATCGTGGGTCATGGGCGGCAGCCAGCGCATTTCGCGCCCCAGGCTGGGCGCAATCGGCCAGTAGCCAACCTGGCGCATCAGGTCGAGAAAATCGATGAAGACATAGCTGCGCACGATCTTGCCTTCCTTCAGTTCGTGCCCTTCGGCATAGCGCACAGCAACCACCTGGCGCGTAGCCGGGATGCCCAGCCAGTCATTTTCGAATGTGCCCACATAATGTCCAAGGCAGCCGATATACTGCGCCTGGCGATAGCACCCGCCTGCCACGATATCGTCGCGCCGCTCGACGTCTGGAATGGCACGGCGCAGCGGCTTCCAGAGTTTTTCAGCGACTGCTTGCAAGCCGTTCAATTCATTGATCGGATGAGTGACGTTCACCTGGGCCTCAACGTGATAGCCGGCATGAATCGCCTCGCCCAATTCAGCCAATGGTGCGCTGACCATTTGCTGCATGGTATCGATGATGCGCCGTTTGTTGGCGATGTTCTCCGCCTGGTCAACCGGCTGAAACTCATAGGTTTTCACCAGGTAGCTGTCAGCGCTGCTGTCGCTCATGGGGTATCCCTGTTCTCTTCGTGCGATGATTCGCCTGCTGGCAAAATCACCGGCAGGTTATTTCTCGACAACCACACCGGATGATCGCTGCCAGTACGGGTCGCGCCAGGCGCCAATCCTGCCCTGTTCTGCAGGGATTTGGCGGGCAAACGTCAGCTCACGCATCCGCTCGAACACGTCCACTCCGATCTGGTCATAGACGTGCAGTAAATCGACCAGCACCCAGTTCTCGCGGATCAGGCCATCCTCACAGCGCCAGAAGTCCAGGCTGCGCATGGTGATGGTTTGTTTGGAGGGCGCAATCCCCAGCCAACCATCGCCGCTGATGGTCATGCGCATGCCGGGCCAGGCAGTAAAGCCGACGTAGTCGAGGTCGCCAAACATCACGCCTGCCCCGAAAACAACCTCGCGGTCTGGCATTGCTTTTAAGAAAGGGATTTGATGCCATCTGCGGAAGCCAGAGATACGCCGGGCGGTGCCGATCCCTGCCGGTCCGTACCAGTACATCCTGGGATGCCAGTAGCGCTCGAGCTCCATGATTTCAGCGCCGCCGCTCTGCGGATGTTTGCCCATAGCGATCAGCATATCTGTAACGAGCTTCAAGCTTGTTTCTGCTTTGGTGTGGTCATAAGGGGCGGTGATGATGCCATCCTGTGTGGCCGGTCCGGGCGCCAGCCAATCGAGTCCCAGGCTGGGCGCCATCGGCCAGGCATTGGCCTGCATCATCAGCGCCGGGATATCCCAGAGCGCTTGCATCTCGACGACTTTGTTGCCCTCGATGCGGAAGAATTCATGGTAGCGCATGGCAACGGCGTGTTGGGTTGGCGGAATATCCAGCCAGGCTCGCTCGAACACCCCGGTGTAGAATCCGGCGCAGCCCACCCAGTTATCGCCATTGGAGGCGCCTGCCATCAAGATGTAGTCGCGGCGCTCCAGATCGGGGATGGCTGCCAGAAGAGGACGGAAGCCACGCTCGAACAAACCCTCCGGACCATCCAGGTCCTCGAACGGGAACGCCAGGTGGATTGCGCAATCGGGGGCGAATACCTCGCCAAGCTGCCCCATGAGCGCGGCCTCATCGCAGTCATACAGGGCGGCGCGGTATTTGCCAATCAGCTGCTTGTTAAATAGGTGTATGTCCATGGACGCTTCCTGAACGTGGGGAATGTTTATCCTTTGACCGCGCCGGCTGCCAGCCCTTTCACCAGGTTCTTTTGGAAGAACAGAATCACCAGGATAATCGGGATGGTGGCTGAGACGGCCGAAGCGGCTGCCAGCGTCAGATGGCGTGGATCTTCGCCGCCTGTGAAACGTGAGATGGCAACCGGCAAAGTCCAGTTGGTTTGCGTCAGCAGCCGCACCAGCAGAAACTCGTTATAGGCCAGCAGGAGGGAGAAGAGGGCGGTTGAAATGATGCCGGGCCACATGATCGGAATGATGACCTTGAGAAAAGCAGTGAAGCGGCTGGCGCCGTCGATCATGGCCGACTCTTCCAGGTCCTTGGGAATCTCCATGAAGAAGCTGCGCAGCATCCAGATAGTGAACGGCTGGTTGACCGCCACCAGCGTCAGGATCACCAAAATATGGGTATCGAGCAGGTTGGTGGCGCTACCGATCCAGTAGTATGGCAGCACGAAGGCCAAACGCGGCAGCGCCCGGAAGCCAAGTGCGGCAATCAGAATCACGACGCCGAGAATCCCGGAATAACGCGCCAGCGAGTAGCCTGCCAGGCAGCCGATGCTGATCGAAACGACCACGGTGCCAATGGTCACGATAATCGTATTGATGAAATAATCATAAAACTTGGCGGTATCGACGAGGCGTGGAATTCCCCACAGCAGCGCTACAAAGCTTACCGCTACAAAGCTATAAATCACGCCGTTGGGAACGGGAATATATCTGGCAAACAGCAGCAAGCAGATCAGGATCACCACGGCTAAAAGCAAGAAAAAGGCAATTTGAGCCCCATTATCAGGCACCGAGCGCAGCCATAGATCCTGATAATTTTCCCAGGTGGGCGTAAAGAAGAATTTCGGCGTGCGTGAATTGGCGTCCTTCAGCGTCTTGAACGACTGCATCGTTGTCCAGTAAAAAGGCACCAGGCTGTAAATCGAAAACAAGATCAGGGTCGCATGGATCAGTACACGACCGAGCGGGCTTTTGATCTTTTCCATGGTCAGCGCTCCTGAGTTTGCTCTCGATAGGTTTGAATCAGATTGGGGATCAAAACGATCATGATGCCGATCACCGTTAAGACCGCCATGGCATTGGCCTTCCCCAGGCGCTGCACGGTGACCGCAGTCTGGAAATTGTAGGTCATGAGCGTATCCGCTTTATAAATGGGATTCATCTCTGAAAGCACAAAGACACTGTCGAAGATGCGGTAGGCATCCATGATCGAGATCAAGAGAATGAAGATGGTCAACGATCTCACGTGAGGCAGTACGATGTGACGAACTTTCTGCCAGCGGGTGGCGCCATCCATTGAGGCTGCCTCCACCTGTTCGATCGGCAGCGTCTGAATCCCGGCAAAATATGTGACCAGAGCGAAGGGAGTGACATACCAAATACCGTAGATGATGATCAGTGTTTTGACTGAAATCTCGTTATAGCGAAATCTTGTTTCGAATATCGTTTGATATAACCAGGTGAATAGCCCGGAGGCCTCGAAGAGCTGTTTGAACATCATGGTTCCAACAACCGGCACAATGATGAAAGGCAGTAAAAAGATCGAGAGATAGATGCCGCGCGTTAATCTGGAAACTTGATCCAGGATCAGCGCCATTGTAAAGCCAAGCACCAACTGAGTGGGCACCACGATCACCATGTAAAGCGCTGTAAAGCCAAAAGACTGCCAAAAACGAGGATCGCTCAGTACCTCGATATAATTTCGTAAACCGACAAACTGGGGGTTATTGATGTTGTTAAAGGTTATATAGTTCATCCCCAACCAGACTGCCATGATCAGGGGAATCACCATCAGCAAGGTCATGAGGATGATGCTGGGGGCAGCGAACTTTAAGAAAGTGCTTCTCTTCATTATTCACTCCTCCTGATTGGTAACTGCCCAGCCGCGGCTCGAAGGGCAGGATGAAGTATGAAGCCGTTGGTGCGCTTCATACTTCATCCTGTTGACTCCACCAATCTTACTTGATGTAACCTTGCGCGGTTGCCTCAGCAATGTAATCTGCTGCCGCGGCGTCGAGCGCTTCCTGGGCTGTCATTTCACCCGTGCCGACCAGCGGTAGGTACTGGCCCAGCTTGGCACGCACAATGCCGATCGCTGGGTTCTTGTCGTAGATGCCGATACCTTCGGCGATGGTCTGCCCGGCGGCTGCCAGATATGGGCCGCCGTATCCGGCGACAGCCAGGCGGGTTGCCATACCGACCTCGGCTGCGTCGCGCTGGCTGCGCTCATCTGCCGTTTCCATGATGATGCGGAAGATCAGGTCGGGGTCTTTGGTCGTGGTTGCCGGGATCATATAGAAGTCGTTCCAGGCTGATCCGGCGCGCGGTCCGCCGGCAACGGCGCGGGGAGCCGGTGCGTAGGCAATTAATTCACCCAGGTCGGTGCGCTCGGGGTCGTTCATGTTGGCTGCCCGGCTGGCCCACATGTTGGTAGCCGGCAGGGTGCCCAACTGTACGGCAACTTCCTGGTCGTTCAGGCTGAACGAGTAGCCATCGACGCCCATGCAGGCATTGGCGACTTCAACCAGCTTGTTAACCGCATTTACGCCGGCTTCGCTGTTGAAGGCCGGCTGGTTGTTCTCGTCCAGGAAATCGCCGCCATAAGCGCGCAGCATCTGGAAGAACTCCAGCTCCCAGGCCCAACCGGCAGAGAGATTGACGGTAAACGGCATGTCGAAGTCCGGATTGTCCAGTCCAATGGTATTGCAGGCGGCGATGACGTCATCGTACGTCTCGGGAACCGCAATGCCGAACTCATCGAACACGTCCTGGCGGTAAATCAGGTGCAGGGTATTGCCTACGATGGGTACGCCGTAGATCTGCCCGTCGATGGTCGAGCCTTCCCAGGCCACTTCGGGGATATCTCCAAGGTTATATTCGTCCCAGTATTTCTCGACCAGGTCGTTGAGCGGCATCAACCAGCCTTTACCGCCCCATTCGCCCACCTGAGCATTGGCGCCGTGGACGATGTCGTAAGGCGAATCCCCGCCGGCGGACAGCGCCAGGCGCACCTGCTCTTGCGCGTCGGCAGAGGCCAGAAGGTTGGTGTTGACGGTCAGGTTCTCGACCTTGCTGCATTTTTCCAGCTCTTCAGCATAGAAATCGGTGATGGCGAACGACCAGCCGATCATATTGATTTCAACTGCTTCAGCGGGGGCATCCAGGTTGCATTCCGTCGGGTCGACGATTACTTCTTGTGTGACGATGACTTCTTTCTCAACTTCAACGGTCTTAACCACCTCGACCGTCTCGACGATCGTTTGCCCCTCTTTCTCAACGATGACGGTTTCGATGATGCGCTCTGGCGTCGGCGTAGCGCAGGAAGCAAGCAGAACCCCCAGGATAACGAACAGGCTCAACAGCTTGTAGCTTTTCATCTTATTCTCCTTGATTTAATATCTTAGAATGGGCCGGCTCAATGGGTGATACAAAAATCGTGGCTGTGGTGCACCTCCTGCTAAGAGATAAATCCAACGCGATGTCCAGCGAGCTTTCCGAAATCGTTTTCGGAAACGAGAAAATAAATTACTGCGGATGCTGTTCATTGTTTCCGAGTGTGGATTGGCGCACAATCAGATTGACCGGTAAGATGCGGCGCTCCACGGGGAGCTGGGGATTCTGCAGCCGGGCTACCAGCATTTCCATTGCCTGGCGACCAACCTCCGGTATCGGTTGGCGAACGGTAGTCAGGGCGGGGCGGATGATTTGTGTGGAGGTAATGCCATCGAAGCCGGCGATGGCGATATCCTCGGGCACACGCAGGCCGCGTTGGGCTGCGATCTGCATAGCTTCGATCGCCAGTAAATCGTGACCTCCAAAGATCGCCGTTGGCCGGTCGGGCAGATCAAACAGCGCCTGGATGGCGGCGTGACTGCCGGCGATGTCTGACGACTTTGTCAGCACAACCAGGTGGGGATCGAATGCAACACCTGCCTCGACCAGAACCTGGCGATAGCCAGTCAGCCGGTCGATGTCGGTCTCGCCCAGTTCTGGGCGGGCGATATAGGCGATACGCTGGTGGCCCAGGGATATCAAGTGGCGGGTCAGCTCGATGGCGCCATTGTGATTATCTGGGGCGATATACGAAACCTCAGGCAGCCCCACGCGCCGCCCAACGACCACGTAAGGCATTTTCTCTGCTTGCAGTATGCCTGCCAGATCATCAAAATTTGCGCCGCCGCGCAGCAGCAGCCCATCCACCAGGCGCGTCCGGCAAGCCCGCCGCAGGCTGTCCGGTTGGTTGTTTGCCGCGGTTAAGATGGTGACATTGAAGGCATGCTGCTCGGCAGCCTGGGTGGCGCCGATGATCAGCTCGGCAACATATTCATTATGGGCAGCGACCGGGTAAGCAAGCACGAAGCCAATGTTATCGGTGCGCTTGCGGCGCAGATTGCGGGCGGCGACATTCGGCTGGTAATCGAGGTCGCGCGCCAGCTCGAAGACCTTCTCTTTGGTTTCCCGGGAAACATCCGGGTAATCATTGAGGGCTTTAGAAACCGTTGAAACGGATATGCCGAGCTGTCGGGAAATGTCCTCGATTGTGATGGGCGACATCGTCATCCACAAGGAGACTAAATCGATTTCGGAACTGGTATGAATGTAGCACGAAATCGATTTCGAGTCAATATGCAAATTCATGACTTTTTCCGCCTGAGCGTTTTTCGCCCACTGGTTTTATTCATTCTCCCGCCCGCTTCCCCTTTGACATCCACCCCCGCCGCGGTTAAACTATCCTCGCCATGAACCACCCCGAATTCTTCCGCCGGCTGGATTTCGACGACGAGCAGTTCGAGCGCACCGTTTCCGCCGGCATTGCCGCCGTCAAAGGCAACGACCGCCTGCAGGCGCGCAATCTGCTATTCAAAGCCGCCGGCATGAAGCCCTCCGACCCGCGCCCCTGGCTGTGGCTGTCGGCGGTCAGCGAGGACACTACCGAGCAGATCGACTTCCTGGAGCATGCCGTCTCCGCCGATCCCGGCAACGCCGCCGCCCGGCGCGGGCTGGCGCTGCTGACCGGCAAGCTCGATCCACAGCAGGTCGTGCTGGAGGGGGAAGGTGTGGCGCCGCGCAATCCGCAGGCGCCTGAGCCAGCCCAGGCGACAGAGACCTATCTGTGCCCGCAGTGCGGGGGGCATATGGCTTTCGACGCGCACCGCCAGGCGCTGGTGTGCGAGTTCTGCGGCGCGACCCAAAGCATCGAGTCCCACTCTGCCGCCGACGAGGCCGAGCAGCCGCTCGATTTCACCCTGTTCACCACCCGCGGTCACCGTTGGGCCGAAGCCGAGCATATTCTGTCTTGCGAACGCTGCGGCGCGGGCTGGCTGCTGCGGGTCACCCAGACCGCCGGCGAGTGCCCCTACTGTGGCTCGCGCCAGGTGGTCGAGTCGGCGGAGAGCCTCGAGCTGGTGGCACCCCAGGTGATCGCTCCCGCTGCGCTGGATGCAGCCCAGGTTGAGCGGCAGGTGCGCGACTGGCTGGGCCGCGGCTGGTTCATTCCCGACGACCTGCGCAAGCTGGCGCGTTCCTCGGCGCTGCGCCCGGCATACTATCCCTTCTGGACTTTCGACGGCACGCTGGAGCTGCGCTGGTCGGCTGAGGTTAATGACGGCACTCAGCGTATGCCGGTATGGCGTATCCGCAGCGGCGCCGAGCTGGAAATGTTCGATGACGAGCTGGTGCTTGGTTTCAAGGATCTGGATCAAAAAACGCTGGCGGGGGCGCTGCCGTTTCACCTGAAAGAACTGGTGGAATACCGCCCCGACTACCTGGCAGGCTGGAGCGCGCTAACCTATAACCGCTCCCTCGCCGATGCGACCCTGCTGGCGCGCGAACAGGTTGTGCGCCGCGTCCGGCGCAATCTTAACGGCCGCGTGCTGGTCGGGGTGGAACACCAGAATTTGCAATCGGGCGCCACCAACTGGATCGCCATGTCTTACAAGCTGGCCCTGCTGCCGCTGTGGGTGGGCAGCTTTCATTATAAAGACCGCGAATACCAGCTGATTGTGAACGGGCAGACCGGTAAGGTGGGCGGTTTGAAACCCATCGACAGCCTCAAGGTAGCTGCCTTCGCTGCCAGCGCTCTCCTTACATTGGGGGTGGCGGCGATCTTGCTGTGGCTGCTGGCTTACAGCCTGGGGTGGGTTACAATATAGCTTCTCTGTGGCGAGTCCGCTGCTCGCTACCTGGGGTACAGGTATCATTCCGCTTGTTCCGGAGTATGTATGTCAGAACCGCTTAATTTTCAATCGATTATCATGACCCTGCTGGATTTCTGGGCCAAAGAAGGCTGCCTGATCGGGCAGCCGTACTACAGCCAGGTGGGGGCAGGCACCTATAATCCGGCAACTGCGCTGCGCGTGCTGGGCCCTGAGCCGTGGCACGTGGTTTACGTGGAGCCTTCCATTCGCCCAGATGACGGGCGCTACGGCGAAAACCCCAACCGCATGCAGATGCACTACCAGATTCAGGTGATCCTGAAGCCCGATCCCGGCAACCCGCAGGAGATGTATTTGCGTTCTCTGGAAGCGCTGGGCATCGACCCGCGCCAGCACGATATCCGCTTTGTAGAAGACAACTGGGAGTCGCCGGCGCTGGGGGCCTGGGGGTTGGGCTGGGAGGTGTGGCTGGATGGTCAGGAGATTACCCAGTTTACCTATTTCCAGCAGGCGGGCGGCTTCCAGCTCGACC
>JBGSTO010000563.1:0-3450 GCA_041736465.1 Anaerolineales bacterium
GTGAAGGCGCCCGTACCGGCGTCGAACTGCAGCAGTGCGACCGGAAGCAGGTAGTTGCGAAACAGCGCCGAGGAGACCTCCTGCCGGGCGATTTCCAGAGCCTGCTGCCAGGCTTGCAGTGCGCTGCAGCGGCTGCCCGGGGAAACCGGCAGGGACAGTGAGGGGTGCACGATCACCGCCGGTTCAGGGCTTTCTGCTGCATCAGGCTCATCGCCGGGGTCAGTCAGCATCTGCTCTGGCTCTACTGGTGGCGGGTGAAGGCCTGCGGCCACCAGGTAGTGCGCTGGCAGGCGGCTGAGCGGATCCTCCAGGTAGCACATTTCAGGCGGCTCGCCGCGTTTTAAGCCGGCGTACACTACCCGCGCCGGTTTTCGGAGTCGATAGCGCTGGTCGTAAGCCTTGGCGATCCATGCCAGAGCCAGCTGCGCTGGAAATTCCTGTCCGCGCGGCGCCACAACTGGCTCGCCAAATAATACTTCGGCAGCTTCCAGCAGGCGCGGCACCTCGACAGGAGGGCCCTCCGCCAGCGAAAGACCTTCGACAGCGGCAATTTCGTCCGGCGCTACCGGAACTGCAGCCGCTGGCGGGATTCCAATTTGCGATCCATCCCCTGATTCAGCTAGCAAGCTAGAAGCTTTAATCTCATTAAGCTTAATAGATTCAGCTTCTAGCTTAAGGGCATCGCAATTTGCGATGCCTGTTGGAGCAATTTCCGGATCACCGGGTTTCTCCGCCGGGGCGGCTTCCGGGACGAGATCCTGCGCTGAGACAGGCTCCGGGGTAGAGACACCCCAACTGCTGTAATGCAGATGGGTGCGCCAGCCGCTGCGCCTGCCATCGTGCGCCGCCAGACCGAGCTGTTCCAGCAGACTGAGCGCCTGGGTGACCGAGTTGGGCGCGTAGCCGGTCACCTGGGAGATCCAGCGGGCTGTTACGGGGGTGGGGGAGATGCTCAGCGCCACCAGACAGGAGGCCGCCGAGCCTTTGAGCGCGCGCAGGAACAGGGTGGTGTGGTATGTGTTCATGGAAAGAGTATATATAGAAAATATGTTCTATACAAGTGAGGAGTTGAAGTTGAACTATAATTCTGCTTGAAAGGGGTCGCCTATGAAACACATCGTCATCACCGGCTCGACGCGCGGCATCGGCTTCGCCCTGGCGCAAGCCTTTCTCAAGCTGGACTGCGCCGTAATGATCAGCGGGCGCACGCCGGACACGGTGGAGGAGGCCGTGGCTCGGCTCTCAGAAAACGCTCCCGCCGGTCGCATCTCCGGTTTTGCCTGCGACGTGCAGGAGATTGCCCAGGTGCAGGCGCTGTGGCAGGCGGCGGTGAACCGCTTCGACCACGTTGATATCTGGATCAACAACGCCGGGTTGAGCGGGACGCCCGCGCCCGCCTGGCAGCAATCGCCGGAGGCTGCCCGCCAGGTGGTGCAGACCAACCTGCTGGGCAGCATGTACGGAGCGATCGTCGCCGTGCAAGGCATGGTCTCGCAGGGCTATGGGACGCTCTATAATATGGAAGGCATGGGTTCGGACGGGCGCAAGCACGCTGGCCTGGCGTATTACGGTACCACCAAGTACGCCCTGCACTACTACACCGAGTGCCTGGCAGCGGAAACGCGCGGCACGCCCGTGATCGTCGGGGTGCTGCGCCCTGGCATGGTGGCTACCGGCCTGCTCACCGAGCCGTACAAAGACCGTCCCGAGGAGTGGCAGCGCGTGAAAAAGGTCTTCAACCTGCTGGCGGAAAAGCCCGCGCCGGTGGCGGAATGGCTGGCAGTGCAGATCCTGGCGAACAAACGCAGCGGGGTGACCTTGAGCTACATGACGACCGGCAGGCTGCTTGTCAGAATGCTGCGCGGGCTGGTGGAGAAGAGGGAGCTGTTCGACTGAAGCCTCGACCCCCTTTTGGGGATGTCATTCAGCGCCTGATGTAGGTCCGGCTGTTAGCCGGACCCTTTCGTATCTGCGTCTGCCTCTAAGCCTGGTCTATGTCTCGTACTCGATTGTGTAGAACTCGCGGTGACCGGATTCGATGGCCTCCATGAACACAGTGTCTGCATCGCCCATGCCCTCGCCCTCGAAGCTGGCTTGCAGCGCCTTCCAATAGGCATCCATGCTCTCGGCCTTGGTCTCGAATACCAGGGTGAAGTTGTCGCCGCTGATGTCGGTCAGTACGCGGTGTACGTTGGCCTCCTGCGCCATGCTGGCTGAAGCTGCTTTGAGCGCCGCCAGAACTTTGTCCATCTGGCCCCATTTGACACGGAATACCTGCCGGACGAGAATCATGAGATTGCCTCCTGTGGTGCGCCGGGAGCGGCGCCTGAGCGGTGAGAATTTGGATAGCATGGTTATACCATAATCTGGGGAATAAGGATGAAAATTATCTGAAATTGTGAGGAGAAACCGGTGTGAGGCGGATGCGCGGAAATGTCAGGTTGGGTGGGTCTGCGCGCTTGAGCTTATGTACCACCTGGGTCGCCCCTACGGTTTCTTTCCGCGAACGGCAGGTACATCAGGACGATCAGCGCAAGTCCGATTGCAGCCATCGAAAGCCCGTACCAGGGCCAGGGACCCAGCAGATCGAGCAGTGTGGAGGCGGGTGGTTTATACGCCAGGAACAGGTAATTTCCCCCAATCAGCGGATTGAGCAAGAAAATGAGCACTGCGTATAGCAGAGTGATACCTGCCACGCGGCGCACAGAACGCCAGGATGCCGGGCGCAGGCCTTCCACCCAGGTCAGGTACAGCGCCGCCAGGATGATGCCGCCGTGCGATACGAAGATCTGGAAGAAGAGAATGTGCGGAAAGCCGAAGGGTCCCAGGGCAGGCGTGATCAGCACCTGGCTGGCAGCGGGTATGCCCAACAGGTAAACAAATTCGTAGGCGATCTGGCTGCGAGTCAGCAGCGCCCAGGCAGATATAAATACGAGCAGGTTGCACAGGTTGAGCGGCAGCAGCGATTGCAGCGTCCACTGGCCGAAGCGGGCGTGCCAGGCATGCCAGAACAGCTCGTTGCCCAGCAGCAGGGCTGCCATTCCCAGGCGCGCTGTACGGCGTGAGGCAGCGTCGCCAGGCAAGAGGCGCTGCCCCACTGCTAAAAGTGCGATTACCAGTAGTGCGCCCAGGTGCGCGGCGCCCCACTGCACAAACGGTCCGCCGGAATAGGGATACGAGAGCAATTCACCCATGCAACTTCGAGTTTCTCCTCAGATATCTCCGCCATTCACATATCCCTGGCAGGGAGAGGGTTGGGTTGAGGGTGGACACACGCCTACCCCACCACCCCATACACCTGATCCGGCGCCAGCAGCTCCGGGAACCTCGCCCTCAGCTCCATACGCGCACTGTAGCACAGGTGGCAGGCGTCGGCGTACTGCTCCTGGTACGGCAGGTTGAACTGCTCCACCAGCCGGGATGGCCCTCCTGCCAGCAGCGGACCGATCA
>JBGSTO010000615.1:0-1661 GCA_041736465.1 Anaerolineales bacterium
GAATCCGGCAACCTGATGAGCGCCTGGAACTACGCTACGACCGATGCCTACAACTCTTACTCCGCCGCATTGGACGGAAGCAAAGGCCTGCGCATCATGCTGCGCCAGGGTCAGCCCTCCTTCCTGGTGGACCGCACGCCAGCCGGCGAGGCTGCCTATCGTGCCAGCTTCTTATTCAATGCAAATGAGCTTGACACACTGGGCGAGGCGGTTGGTTTCCTGAGCGGTGAGTCGGACGGCGGCGAGGCATTGTTCGGCCTCGAGTACCAGCGAGCTGCAAGCGGCGCTGAGCTGCGAGCCTGGGCGTTATCTGGCGGACAGCGTATGTACAGCGACTGGAGAAGCCTGGCAGCTGGTGTGCAGAAGGTAGAGCTGGTGTGGGAAGCCGGCAGCAATGCCTCCCTCTACTTGATGGTGAATGGTGTTCCCGTATCGGCGATCCGTGGCGTGGATACCAATGCCTACCGGCTGGATACCGTCAAGCTGGGTGCAGCCGGGTCGTTCTCGACCAGCCTGTATGGATCCTTCTTCTTCGACAACTTCGAGTCTTACAGGCAGATTCCGGCGGCGCCGCAGTTCAAGGTGTTCATGCCTTCTGTGGTGAGCGGGGCTAGCCAGTAATTTGAGGTACAATAGACGGCGTGAGGCAGGGTTGGTCTCTGTCTCACGCCGTTGCTTTTCCGAAAATATGTTAGAGCCGTCAGTCGGCAACAGCAAGGAACTATGAAGGAACTCAGCGCACCAAGTACCGGTTCGGGGCAGCTTCGCTCCCCAGTGATCATGCGGGTGGTCTTGCCCGTACTGGCAACCATCGTAATCGTTATCTCAGGCATCTTTGCCTATCTGTATTTCGGCCCAGGAAATGCATCCCGAGAGGCGGCGCGCGTCGCTGCTGAACAGGAGCGGGCTATGAACGCCATCGCGGATGAATGGGGAATCCGGTTCGTACACGTGGCAGTGCTGGCGGACGGCGGTTTGCTGGAGATGCGTTTTCAAATCGTGAATCCCGATCGAGTTGCTTTGATGTTTGAAGACCTCGAGTTTATCCCCTGGATGATTGATGAAGACACGGGGACGGAGATCACACTCAACAACCTGCCGCACAGCCATGATATTCCAGCTGGCTTGAATGAATTCATCATTTTTCGCAATGTTTCAGGTGCGGTCGAGCCTGGCGACCTGGTGACACTGGTCGTTGGAGAACTGCGCCTGGAGCACTTCCGGGTTTTGAAATAATGACTGCCAGGCAGTAGACAAGGGACAATTCGTTCCTGGCGGTACATCGTGACAGGTATACAGGCGCGGAAATTTTTTTGTTGGATATTGGTAAAGGCCCGGGTGATCCTGGGCCTTATGTTGTTTTCCAGCCTGATGCTGCACGGTTCTGCTGCCACTGCCGTGGTGCTAACAGACAGCCTGCACCCAGATCTGGATAGAAGTTTGCGAGCAATGGCACCGGGTGAGATGCTGCGCGTGATCGTGGTATTGCGCAAGCAGCTAGATGTGCAGCAGCATTGGGGAGCAGACAGGCAATCGCGCTTACAGAGCCTGAACCTGGCGCTGCAGCTCAATGCAGAGCATTCGCAGAAAAATTTACGCGCGTTGATCGAAGATAGAGTCGGCGAAGGCTCTGGATCGGCGCCGGTATTCTTTTGGATTTT
>JBGSTO010000629.1:0-20218 GCA_041736465.1 Anaerolineales bacterium
TGCCCTTGCCGACCGACAGGGCGCAGCAGGTTCAGGACCCCCAGGGCTATGCCGCCGTGTAGGCTGACCTGCAGGCCTATGCCGAAGGACTGGCTTCCCAGGCGCCGGTGAGCGCAGCGCTGGACGCACAGGGGGCTGACAGGAGGCGACTTTTTGTGCGCGGCGCCGTCCAAAAAGCCGATGGCAACCTGGGCTATCTGGACGCGCTGGCTCGCACCATCGATGCCTCGCTGGAAGCCGGCGACCAGGCGATGCTGGAGCGGGCGCTGGCGCTCGACGATGTCCCGGCTACCCTCAACGGTTTGCATGCCTTCTTCCTGCAGCAAATCCAGGCGCGGGTTCAGGATGACAGCATCGAAGTAGTGGATGCCTCTACCGGTGAAACGCATTATCTGAAAGCCTGGCCTGCGGTCTTCCGGCGCATCCTGGGGTCGCTCTCTGTTGCTCGCCAGCCATTGCTGTTGGAACAGGTGCGCCGGTTAGGTGGTATCAGCGCTGATTTGACCTATGTGACCGATGCCCTGGGGGCGCTGCGCCAGATTTTGAATCCCACCCCCGGTCTGTATAGCTTTTACCACGACACATTACCGGAGTTTCTCACCGCTACTGCGACCCAGGCCGATCCGGCATACCAGCAGCTTGCAGTCAACCCGCTGGAGGCCAACCTCAGGATCGTCTCGGTTTACCGCAAGGGGGCAGCGAGCTGGGCAGAGGTGGATTGGGAGCAGGTGGACGACTATGGTCTGCTGCAGCTTCCAGCCCACCTGCAAGCTGCTGGCTCGGAGATGGCATCTCAGCTGCCGGAGCTGGTGAGCTGGCCGGTCCGCCGGGTGATGCTGGCTCGTTTCCAGACGGATGGCGCTTTCCAGGCCCTGGTGGACCGGGCTGCCGGACAAGCGCTGCAAGAAGGTGATGTGCGGAAGGCGCTGCCCCAGGTATTTTTCCTGGCATTGGCGCGTGCACAGGCGGCGCGTTCGGGCAACTGGGTTCATCCCAAAGTGCTAGGACTGATGGCGCGCCTGGGAGCGATGGACCGGGCACTGGTCTATCTGGCTTTGATGGATCCCGGGCAACATCGCTTCCGCGGCGCGATTGAAATCTATACTCAAGCCAGAGGAGAGCAGCTTGCCCAGGCAAGCGGCCAGCTTGATATTGAACGCCTGGTAGAACTGGCGAGCGAGGTTGGCACCCAGTGGAACAAGCAGGAATATGCGATTGCAGAGGTTGCCAACCTGGCGGCTGAGCAGGACTACCCGCGAGCGCTGCAGATCCTGGAGCGAGTAACCACCGATTACCATATCGCCTCAGCCCATCGCGACGCCCTGGCAGCCGCCATGAAGACCCGACCGGCTCAGGAGGCGCTGCATCTGCTGCGCAAGGAGCTGGACAGCAATGAGAAGCTGAAGCACAGCCCTCAAAGCGATTCCCCCGAGGCGAACCAGGATAATGATAAGGACTCCAGCCCCCGCATACTTTATCTACAACTGATCCGCCGCCTGTACGAAACCGGCGAAGACATTGATGCCCTTCGCCTGGCGCTGCAAGACATCGAGGCGCTGCCGGGCTATGCCGTCTGGCTGGAAAACGATGGCGAGATGGCGGCGCTGCTGGCAGCCGCCTGGTTTGGTGTTGATGCCGCGCGCAGCCAGGTGCTGCGCGATGAGCTGCGCCAGCGGCTGTTTGCACCGCTGCCGCCGCGCCCAGAGGGAGATGATGCGCGCTATGCCTGGCAGGATGTGGTAGAGGCGCGCCTGGCGGCGTGGGTTGAGACCGCCCGCCTGTTGAAGACGATTGAGCCGGAGCTGTCGAATGCTTGCCGGGAAGCGCTTCAACCGCAGGCTGCTGTCTTCCAGCTAGACCAGGATATCGATTATTTGCTGAATGAGTGGCATGAGCACTCGATTGATGCGGCAGAGGGCTGGATGCGCATAGGTGATGCTGGAAAAGCCCGCCAGTGGATCGAGGCGACCGTATCGAGCGCTGAACAGCGCACCAGCCGCTATCGCTGGCGGCTCCTGACGCGGGCCGCTCAGGCAATGCAAGATATCGATGCCGGACGCAGCGACCAGATCATCGCACTGGCAGCGCAGGCAGCTGCTGAAGCCAGGGATCCTATGATCGGTGACTTCGACGTATCCAGTTTCTGTGCGATGGTTGCGGACTGGAACCCGCGTAAAGCAATTGAGATCGCTCGCCAGATTCAAAGCACTGCCTGGGATGAGACCGAAGGCGACCGGCTGTCTTTGCTGGCGCGAGCCGGGTTGGTTCTAATGGACCAGGATGGTGAAGCGGCGCGCCCTGAAGCGCAGGGTTTGTTGGATGAGATCATGGAAACGGTTCGGTCCGAGCTGCAAGCCAGCGCCCAGAGCTATGCAGCGCGTACCACACCCGATTGGGCTGAGGGAGATGGGTTCGAGCAGCTTCCGGAGGGCACCCGCTTTTTCTACTCAATAGGTATGATGAACGGCTACAACGACTGGGTGGCAATGCGGCGCTGGCGCATTTTCAGTGATCCCATGCAAGTGGTGCGGGCATATAACGATTGGCAGCTCTTCTCCATCGCCAGCCCATTCTGCCTGGGGCGCACACTGCGCTGCTTGAGCGAAAGCATTGCCTCACAGGACGCCAACCTGGCTGTGGAACTGGCCAACAACATTGAAGATGATCTGGAAGCGGCGATAGCTTATGCCGGTGTGTTCGAAGCCCAGGCGCTGGCTCAGCCCGAATGGGCCGACCAGGCTCTCAACGCGGCAGCCGGAATCCTGAACCAGCTCGCACCGCCAGGCGAGAGCTTTTTGCAGATTGTAAACAGTGAAAATTACTCGCAGCAAGTCACGGCATACATGCATCTGTGGGCGCAAGGGCTTGTGGAAGTCGCCGCGCGCACTGTTCGTTTTCATCCGGAGTACCACGTCCAACTGCTGCAGGCTGTACCGGTGGATTACCTGAAGCACAGTCTGCTGGCGAAGAGCGCCGACAGTTTTCTGGATGGCAGCCAGGAGTCCTTCGTCCAGCAGGCTCAGCAGATCCTGGCGCAGTCCGGGCAGACTTCAACTGATCCGGTGCTGGCATTTCACCGCATGATGGCGAACACGCTGGTGCAGGAGATCGGCGACCCGATCCAGGTTTCGCTGGCGCTGACCCGCATCGCCTGCAGCCTGGCGCGCTTTTCGCCGGAGCAGGCAGCCGAATTTTTGGAAGCTATTCCTGACGAGCTGTACCGCGGCCTGGCGTGGGCTGCGCTGTTCGAGTACCTGCCAGCACAGCAGCGCACCCCGGAAAGGATCGCCTGGCTGGTGGAGCATGTGCAAGCGGAGGTCAATGAGGAGATGAAACTCCACCAGCGCGCCGCGCTGGAAGTCCGGGCGGCGCAGCTCGAGCTCGAAAGCGACGCCTCCCTTGCCAGGGTGCGGCTGCAGCGGATTATTGATGAGATCCAGGCTGAGAGTCCGGGAATCTTCAAGCTGATGGCGCTGTGTGAGCTGGTGGAAGCTGGAAAGATGCGCGAATGGCTGCCTGATGAGCAGCTCCGCCAGCAGGTGGAAGAAGCCCTGCCGTCGATGACCGAACAGAATGAGCACCTAAAACAGCTGCTGCTGGCGCTGCCCAGGCTGTTGTTCTACTTGCCAGGGGTGATCCTGCCGCGGCTGTACCAGGCCTCCAGGAGCGGGATATACGCCGTCCTGGCATTGATCGATCACAGCGCCGAGGTGGCAGCGCGGGCTGGAGGCTCATCGCTGATCGGCGCCCTGGCGCAGGCGATCGAGCGGGCGCGCGCCTGCCAGGGTGAGGATTATTGAAAGCGTTTTGCTCGGGCAGCTTGATAAGGCTGCAGATAGAACAAACACATCGCGATGGTTCAAGAATTCCTGGATTGAATCGCGCATCGTGGAGACGATGGTGTAGAAGAGGATCGGTGAAGCTGGACGCTTTCCGGAGGTCATTGATTTGCATGCATCCACGGGGCGTAGCTCAAGCCAATCAGTAACCCCTCAGGGCTTAAGAAGCGCGCTACCGTCTGCCCCCACGGCTCCAGCCTGGCGCCGTGCAAGAAGGCATAGCCCTGCGCGATGAGCTCTTCCACGCCGGCAGCCACCGCAGCGGGGTTTTCTAGCTCGAACTCGATCGTTGCCTGCGGGATTGGTAGGTCTTGAGGCCAGTTAGCCTGTCCGAAGCACGACTGGGCCGCCATCTCGATCGGCCAGACGCCGAAGTGCTTCACGCCATCAAGCTGCTCGGTGGATAGATACCCGCCAGTCTCGCCGACCAGGGGCAATCGCAACGATCCACGGTACAGCGCCTCGCTGGCGGCTGGATTGGCGCTGATGGGTGTAACGCCGCTAACGAATAAAACTCTCATGCCAACCTCCTCCTTACAGGTCGCCGGGGTGATCCGGCGCTCGCGCGATCAGGGTCTCAATGACCGGGCGCGGCGACTCCATGACGTACCCACCCATGCTTTTCACCAGCGGCATCAGATTCTCCATCCGCTCGCAGAGCTCGCGCACCGCGCGAGTCTGGTCGTCAGGGGTAGCGGCCAGCTCGGTGAAGGATCCACCCTTGTATTCCCATACCTGCCCCTTTACCCGGCGCTCCACTTCATACACCAGTTTTGCCAGCTCTTCCAGCCAGGTGTTGACGAAGATGCTGTCGCCGCGATGGAGATATTTTACCGTCACGGCTGCCATCATCCAGAAAAAGGCAACAATTTCGGAGGCTTCGCTGGTTTGTTTCTCGAGGCTCTCCGGCTCGGCAGGCGATTGCAGAGGAATGCCAACCCTATCCCAAAGTAAATGCGAGTCTCCCGGGCGTAGGGCGGTGTTCAGCGGGCGCAAAATCCAATCCACCATCACGGCAGACCCGGCATAAGCGACAAAGGTGAATGTGCCGCCTTCTGGTGCGTTGTGGTTGTTCTCGTGGAGGATGGCCGGCTCGCCGAAAGCGGCGAACAGATCGCGGCGCTCTTTTGTGGTTTGGGGGCTGACCGTCCATGGGCGTGCACACAGCACGTCACGATGCTCGTCAGAAACGACCAGCGTGATATCGATATCACTGAAGGCGTCTTGCTGCCCTCTTGCGTAGCTGCCGGTCAGCCAGGCTGCCGGGAAGCGCTCATCGGTTGAAAGCTGCTCGACGATTTTTGCCAGCAATTCATCACGGGTTTGAATAGCTGCGTTCATAGGATGCGATCTTCGATTTCCCAGGTGTGGTCGAGCAGGTGCCAGGCGGCATAGCGTACGTAGAAGCGCAGCGTCCAGCGCTTGCCGCCGCGCGGCCCGACCAGCGGCAGCTCGCCTCGGGCAGATAGGCTGAGAGTTTCGTGGATCGCCTGCCGCAAGGGAGCGAAGCTCAGGCGCGGGTCCGCCTGTGTGTCATGCTGGAACTTGCCGCCGAGCTGGCTCAGATAGGAACGCTCGGCTTCAAAAACGTGGCTGATCATCTTCTCAAGGTTGCGCCCGCCGCCGCGCGGGCCGATGCGCAGTTCCTTACCCTGTGCTGCCAGGACGGCGGCATCAAATGAGCCCCAGATGGCTTCCAGCACAGCCTGCAGTCGTTGGAAGTCCGCTTTGCTTACCGGGTCTTCATCCGCCGGCGGCCGGGCAACCGGTGCGCCAAAATCTGTGCCGGCGTTGCCTTCCAGGCGCTCTACCACGGTGAAGGTGGATACTGCCTGAGGCGCGGTGAATGCTAGCCTTGCGCTGGCAATAGCGCGGGCGTAGCGCGGTGCGTAGTCATAAAGCGCCTGCATGGCGTAAGCTTCGTCGCTCCCACTGCGACACCAGCCTGGCCAGTCCAGCGCGCCGGCAAAGGTGCGTTTCTTTCCGATCTCGAGGTACACGTTCACTGGGAGCGGCCTCCTGTCTGGGTGCGAAGCATTCTGCCTCTATTCTAATACATTGTGAGATTGAGATCGCCAATACTGTCTCTCGCAAAGCGGCAGAGAGTGCAAAGAAACCCTGGCAGCGGCCGCTCTAACCTCAACCTGCTAAGACCCACGCGGCAGCCCTAGATAGCGAGGCGCCCGCTTACAGTAGCTCACATACTCCTCGCCGTACACGTCCCGTAAATGTTCTTCTTCGGTCAGAACCATGATATGCGACACGATTCCATACAACGCCACCCAACCCAGTGCGTACCACGAAGGCCACAAAATGAAGGTGCCGATCACCAGCAAGCTGCCAAAGACGATCTGCGGATTCCGGCTGTACCGGTACAGACCGGTCTGAATCAGCCTATCGACCTGCAAACCAAAGGCGCGGTACGGCCCAAACCAGAACATGGTGCCGAAGGCGGTGATGAAGCCTGCCAGGATGCAGATAATTCCAATAATCCTCAGCGTCTCTCCGACAGGCACATCCGGCGACAGGAACAAGATCCATTCAGGCGGGTTGTACAAATAGGGGAAGCTCATATAAGCGCCCCAGACCAGCAGCTCGAGAAAGCTGGAAAAGGTCGTCAGGCGGCCTGTTTGCTTATAATCGCGGCGAACGAAGATGCGAAACACGACCAGAGCAGCGATGACAAGCACCGCTGCAGAAGCAAAATAAACAGTGAGTTTCATCATATTTTATCCTTACTCCTGAACTCGATCCCCACCGACAGCTAATTCCAGTATATAAAAAATTCCCTCGCCAATCAACATCATTTTCCGAGTCAACCACAAGAATGCTGTGCACTCCAATAATCTCCTGCTTTGCAGCCTATTACAGATAAATAAGATATAATATATATAATTAAGGCGAATGTGAAATCCCGATGGGGAAAGGATGGATCGGATGTACCTCCATCGTCTCGGTATGATATCTTCCTCGGTGATGCTGGCGTTATTGGCCCTGGCAGCAATGTTCGTTTGGCTGCCAGGGTTTTCATTTGCAGCTGTGACTGGCGAGCTGCACGTCTGTAAGACCGGCAGTGGGGACTACACAACCATCCAGGCGGCGATCGATGCCGCCCAACCTGGCGATCAGATCAAAGTGGCTGCGGGGCTTTACACCGAAACGAAGCTGGTTTCAGCCTACCCGTACAACCTGTATATTACGAAGACCGTTCATCTTTACGGCGGCTATACCTGCGCAGATTGGGCAGTGCGCGATCCGGTCGCCAATTTGACCAGCATCCGCCCCTCGACGGCAGATATTTCAGTCATCGTCATCGCCGGGCAGTTTGGTCAAGGTGCGCTGCTCACGCCGACCATTGATGGGTTTACCATCTCTGGCGGCGGAGGCGGCAATCACGGCGGAGGAATTCAGATCCGGGATAGCGACGCTGTGGTCAGCAATAATGTGATTAAGGAGAATGTGGGCTATCTGCTGGGCGGAGGCATCTGGGTGCAGCGGGGTGCGCCGGTCATTGGGGGTAACCAGATCCTCAATAACAAAGTAACTCCCAGCGGGAGCGCCTACGGCGGCGGCATCGAGCTGGAAGGCACCCAGGCGAAGATCCTGAACAACTTGATCGCCGGCAACGCCATGAGCAGCACCGTGGGCTATGGGGGCGGCATCGCCGTCGATGGCGGAGGGCCGGTTCTACTGGTTGGAAATACGATCTCGAATAATATCGCCGTAAATCAGGCTGGTGGTGCTACGGATGCTGGTTATGGCGGTGGCGTCTCGATTCGCTATGCAGTGGTTGAGATGACTGATAACCTGATTCGCGGAAACACCGCCAGCTCGGTTGGCAAAGGTGGGGGAGGGGGCATATACATCAGCAATACCACAGCCATAACCATTACGAACAATATGGTGCTGAGCAATACAGCAGGCACCGCCAGCGGTGTAGGGAACTATCTTCTCGGCGGCGGCATCTTGATGGAGTTAAGCCGGGGGGCGCTCTCCGGCAACTTGCTGCAGGGTAACCAGGCGAACCGGAATACGATCTTTGGTAACGGCGGCGGGCTAGCAGCTTTGTCGAGCACGGTCGCCGTGCAGGGAGACTCGATCCAAAACAATAAAGTATCAACGAATTGCGAGGGCTACGGCGGGGGCCTGTACCTGGAAAACAGCAAACTCACGCTGAACGCAGCCCGGATCCAGGGCAACTGCGCCGCCAACACGCCGTTCTATGGTAAGGGAGGCGGGCTGGCGTTTATCAACAGCCCATACACGATGACCAATGGATTGGTGCTGGACAACTACGCCTTCGGTAATGACACCGCAGTAGGGGGATTATATGCAGGCGCAAACAGCACAGGACGGCTGGTCAACAATTCATTCGTGAACAACAACGGGCAAGGCATTCGCATCGCTTCCCCGCTTCTGGCTGCCAACAACATCATCATGGGGCACACAACCGGCATCAGCCTGACCGCCGGAGCAGCGATCAGCGCTACCTACAACGATTTCTATGACAACCTTACGCCAGTGCGAGGTTTTACACTTGGGCTGACCAACATTGTGATTAATCCCCAGCTGGATGTGAATTACCGCCTCCTTCCGGGGTCGCCGTTGATTGATGCTGGTGGACGGAACCATGCGCCTTACCAGGACGCAGACGGGCAGCCACGCCCGATGGCAGGCAGCAGCGGCTATTACCGGCTGGACATCGGCGCCGATGAGTTCTCCGGCGCGCCTCAAATCCGGCGCGATCTGGCTGTGCATCCGGCGGACTTCGCGCTGGTTGGGCCAGGCAACCCGCAGGATAACCCGGACTCATCCGGCAGCAATGACTGGATTGGAAATGCAGTATTCGCCGGCGATTTGAACGGCGACCTGCAGGCCGACCTGATTGTTGGCGCGCAGAATCTGTCCAGCAGTTTCGATGGGGGGATCAACGACGATGGCCGCGTATTTGCGCTCTACAACGACCAGACCCGGTGGTTGGGTGTGATCGACCTTTACACAACTACTGCCGACCTCGAAGTGCGCTCCTGGATTCACCAGCAGCATATTGGCCAATCCGTTGCTTCAGCCGACATCGACGGGGACCTGAATTACGATTTGCTGATCGGCGCGAGCGGCGCGCCGGTTTTCGATGTACCCGGCGTAGTGTATATCTTCGCAGGCGGCGGCAGCCTGGGCGGCACGCTGACGCTCTCGCCAACCCTGCAGGCAAACTACCGGGTGCTGGCAGATCAAAATACTGGCACCTTCGGCGGAGCGAACGCCCTGGCTGCCGGTCAGTTGGATGGCAGCGGGGCAAGCGACATCGCCATCGGAGATGCCAATGCTGCCGCAGATGGGCGCGATCAGGCGGGCATCATCCATGTGTTCGCCGGCAGCAGCAGCTTTCCGGCGCTGTGGGACCTCAAGTCCCAACCAGCCAGCCTGACCATTTATGGACCGTCAGCGAATGCCGGCCTGGGGAAAGTCGCTCTTGTAGACGTCAATGGGGATGGAAAGCCAGATCTCATCGCGCGCTCGATGACTGCGGTTTACGTATTTTATGGCCCGCTGGCGAGGGGGGTGATCGACCTTGCTGTACAGCCCGCAGATCTTACCCTTGGTGGGCTGAGCGATGGACGCCTGGCAGCTGGCGATGTAGACGGAGATGGAATAGCGGATCTGTTGGTGGGCAGCGGATCACAGGTGCTGGTTTTGCGTGGCGGTACGTTGGTTGTGCTGGCAGAATTTTCCGGCGTGGCGGCTTCTGCTCTCGAATCACTCGACTGGAACGGGGATGGGTTTGAGGATGTCGTCATCGGCGATGAAACCCATAACCGGGCATTTGTGATCTCAGGGAGTCCGAATCTGACCGGGACGGCTGACATTTTCGATTTGGCCAGTTGGATCATAACCGGAGAGCTGCCGGGCGATAAGTTTGGCTACTCCTTGAGCAGCGGCGACCTGGATGGCGACGGCGCCGCAGATTTGATCATCGGCTCGCGCACCCACGTGCTGACGAATCGTCCAGATCCGCAGTTCAATGATGCCGGCGCGGTTTACGTTTTCTACGCACAAGCCCCGGCACAGCATGAAGTCTATCTACCGGCCATATTGAACGGTCCGTAGACAAGATCAGGCAATTTCATTCTAGAGATTGGGTGACGGAGCTCCCTGGGGGCTGGGGGCAGCTATACACCAGCACCTCACTCGGCGACTGTGCCGTGAAACATCGAATAGGTGAAGAATGCATAGTAATCAGGGCTGTGCACAATGAATTCCGGCGACTCCGGCAGGCAAAGGCGGCGGAAGAGCGCCCGGGCCTCTTCGCTCAGCTCTGGCTCTGCACCAGACCAGCGCATCTGAATGAGCGTTCTCAGAGCGATGCGCAGGTCATCTCTCAGCGGGGCATGCGCCTCACCGGTAAAGGTGCGAACCGATACATCCTCCAGCCCTACCTCCCGAAACCAGCCCAGGGCGCGTGAGAAATGCGATTCGGGCGGCATGTTCTGGCTGAAGGGGGCAAGACCGGCGGAGGTCGCACTCAGGCGCGCCTCCAGCAGCGGATACCCTGGCAGCAGTCTCTCCGATGACCACGCAAGGATGGCGATTCTGCCGCCGGGCTTTACCACCCGCGCCAGCTCTTTGATCAACGGCAGCGGCTCGACCGGCATATAGCCCACGCAGTCCACGCTCCAGGCCCAGTCAAAGCTGTCATCATCGAAGGGAAGCCGATTCACATCCCCCTCCTGGAAGGAGGTTTGCTCCGAAAGATCTGCCTGGCTTGCCAGTTTAGTGGCATAAGCCAGAACTTCAGGGGAGATGTCCAGTCCAGTCACGTGCCCGGCAGGACCCACTGCTTTTGCCAGGGATACCGCCTGCATGCCGATCCCACAGCCGGCATCCAGTCCTTGGCTGCCTTGAGCTAAGTCCAGCGCCTGGATGGCAGCGTGAAGGACGGGCGCTCTCAGCGCGTTCATCGCATGTGTGATCTGGATGAGGGTATCGATGCCGGTCATTACCAATCCTTAATTGCTTTCCTGATTTTCGATACAGCGTTTTTGTAGTATAACAAATCACAGCAGGTAAGACTGAGGCGAATCATCGAGCAGCAGGAGCGGGCCTTCTCCGCACGGGCTCTGCCGGAGCCTCGCCTTGCCCGGTGAGACGCCCTGGTGGGATCAGATAGAAGAGGATATTGCGTGAGAATCTGTATTTTGACATTTGGCACGCGCGGCGATGTGCAGCCCTTCATTGCACTGGGTGTGGGGCTGAAAGCTGCCGGGCATACGGTTCTCGTTGCCACCCTGGAAGAGTTCAAGCCGTCCGTTGTAGGCTACGGATTGCAGCACGAGACCTTGCGCGGCGACTATTTAAAAGCCGCCCAATCCACAATTGGCAGCAAGCGAGGCAATCCGCTCAAGCTCATCCGGCAGTACATCGAGATGGCAAGGGATACGCTCGAGGATGAGTGGGCCAGCGCCCAAGGATGCGAGGTCTTCATCTATAACTCGGCGGCGATTGGCGGCTACCACATCGCAGAAAAACTGCCCGTGCCCTCGTTTGCCGCTTTCCCAACACCGCTTTATTCGCCGACAGGCGAGTTTCCCAGCCCGTTTTTTCCTTTCAGCAACCTAGGCCCTTTCAATAGAATGAGCCACCGGTTGTTTACAAAAATGGGGCCTTCCCTGTATCGCCGTGCCATTAATGATTGGAGAAAAGAAGCCCTTGGCCTACCGCCTGCAAAAGGCGAAACGATGCTGCGCGGCAACCCGGTCAAAATCTTATATGCTTACAGTGAGAGCGTACTACCGCGACCAGCCGATTGGGATGAGTCTTCGATTGTCACCGGCTACTGGTTCTTAGCTGCACCGGATGGCTGGCAGCCCGATCCGGCGTTGGTGGAATTTCTGCAAGCCGGCCCACCGCCAGTGTATGTTGGCTTCGGCAGCATGTTCATGGACGGCGGAGAAAGTAAAACGAGAATCGTAGCCGAAGCCTTGCGGCTCGCCGGGCAGCGAGGCGTCTTAGCGACCGGCTGGGGAGGTATGGCAGCCGCCAGCTTACCGGAAGATATCTTTGTGCTGGATGCCGTACCCCATGATTGGCTCTTCCCGCAAGTGGCTGCGATTGTGCACCACGGCGGAGCCGGCACGACCGGAGCGTCGCTGCGGGCGGGAAAACCCACGATCATCTGCCCTTTTGTCGGCGACCAGCCTTTCTGGGGTCGTCGGGTGGCTGCCCTGGGCGTTGGCCCACTACCGGTTCCACAATTCCGCCTAACGTCTGAGCGCCTGGCAAATGCCATCCGAAGAGTGGTGGATGACAGCGCTATGCGCCAACGCGCTGCGCGGTTGGGAGAGAGGCTGCGCGCCGAAGATGGCGTAGGGCGAGCGGTGGCATACATCAACGAACATCTTGGCACTGGAAGCACTTTAAAGCACCTATAAAAAGCTGGTCGCATTCCATGGGCCATGCATAATGACCTCCTAGGAGATTGCCACGACCAGCACAGTACGTTGGTCTCGCAATGACAGTTAAGATCAATAAAGGACATTAACCATGACCATTTCCATCCGGCGAACGGAACCCAGTGATTACGAGGCGGTGCACAAGATCTTTATGGGTCCAAAAGTTGTCTGGGGAACACTTCAACTACCCTTCTCGTCTATGGAAACCTGGCGCCAGCGGCTCGCCGAACCTCCCGAGGGAATGTACGGATTGGTGGCGTGCATCGAGCAGGAGATTGCAGGCCAATTGAATATTCATATGTTTCCCAATCGCCCGCGCCGCCGCCACGCGGGACAGCTAGGCATGGCAGTGCGAGATGATTTTCAGGGCCAGGGCGTCGGCACGGCTCTGGTGCAGGCGGCGGTAGATGTGGCGGATAACTGGTTGAACCTTGCTCGGCTTGAGCTGGAGGTGTTTACCGATAACGAACCCGCCCTCCGCCTTTACAAGAAATTCGGCTTCACCATCGAAGGCACGTTGACCCGGTACGCCTACCGGGCTGGGCAGTATGTGGACGTGTATGCGATGGCGCGTTTCAAGCAAGGATGAGCGGCGCTTGCCGTCAGAAAGGATTCTATATTCCTTCCGGGTTTCAGTGCTGTTCTCTGGAAAAAATCATTAATCATCTGCGTTAGCGATTGCCATGCGGAAATCACTCAGGCACATTACATAGCTCCTCCCGCGCGCACCTGCGACAATTTCCTCCCTCATCCCGGATAATGATCACTGCCGGGCAGGGCGTGTAATCCAGGAATATCACCGGGACGTAGCTGGATGAACCATTGTTTCGATGCCTGTATAAGTAGCTTGCACCCTGATGGAGCTCGCTCGGGTGTTCTGGCATTTGCTGGCTGATCATCTCGCACCTCCAGCCTAAGAATAAAACAAAACTCTTGCTGAAAGAATCCCCTACGTAGGGGATTCTCCGGGGCAATACTCGGTTAACCCAAAGGGGGATGTGCCCCTGCGCCCCGCGGCGGGTAACGGAAAAAGCCTGGGCGCCGTTATGGCATCGTGAACAGGTCACGAATGTCGCTGAAGATGCAGTGTTATTCGACTGGATTCGTCCATTTTGAGGTACTCTGGATTACAATCAGCAGGACACAATTAGCGGGATTGTGATTCCACGCCGCAGTTCTTACAGGTTTTATTGGCGGAAAAGAAGAGCATATGGCACCTGACCCAAACTCTTGTCCACAATGCGGATTTTCACCGATTCCATCCGGTGCGCGTTTCTGCCCCAACTGCGGCGAGCGTGCCCCTCAGGCGGAGTTGGCTGCGCGAGCCCAGATCCAGGTCAGCCAGAAGGTGGAAAACATGCAAGGCGGGGAGGTGACCGGCGTAAAAATCGGGCAGCTTGTCGGCAACCTGATTGTGCAGGCCGATGAAGAGGCGCAGGCTCGCCGCCGCAGGGAGCTAAGGCTATTGTTGGATAAGGTACGCCGCTTTTGGCTGGAAGGCGTGCTGGCACAGGCGCTGCAAGGGGCGGCCCTGGTCAATATCGGCAAGCAGCCCGCGCCGGATGCTGTGCAAGGCGCCTGGGAAGACCTGATGCAGGTGCCGGCAGCAGATCGACCGCCCCTGGCGGAAGACGTGCACATCGACCAGGCATTCGAGAAATTGGATCAGGCGGTATTGATCCTCGACGGAGCCGGCTCAGGTAAAACGACCACCCTGCTGGCGCTTACAGACGAACTTTCCAGGCAGGCGCAGTCTGACCCGCAGTCGCCTGTGCCGGTGGTGCTGCACCTGGCTTCATGGGCGCAGCATCCACGCCCGCTGGCGGAGTGGATTTTGGAAGAGATCAGCCTGCGCTACCAGATCCCGCGCCTGACCAGCCAGGAATGGCTGCAAGCCAATCACCTGGCGCTGCTGCTGGATGGACTTGACGAAGTAGAAGCCGCCCGGCGCAGTGAATGCATCGAAGCGATCAATGCTTTTCGCAAAGATCACGGCCTGGTGCCGCTGGTCATCTGCAGCCGCATGGATGAATATGAAGCTTCCGGGCATAAGCTTCGCCTGGCAGGAGCGCTGGTGCTGCAGCCGATGACTGACGCTCAGGTACAGGCCTACCTCGAATCCTGCGGCGAGCCAGCCGCGGCTTTACGCCAGGCGATTCAAGAGGATGAAGATCTGCGCAGCGAGGCGCGCAACCCGGCGATGCTCTCGATCATGCGGCTGGCTTATCAGGGCGTTCCCCCCGAAGCGCTGGAGAGCGAAGCCCTGGACACTTTGGAAGAACGCCGGCAGCACGCCGTACAGGCTTATATCCAGGCGCAGTTTGACCAGCCCGATCGCCCGGCGCGCTTTTCACGTTCCCAAATCGAAGTCTGGCTGGGCTGGCTGGCAAGAAATATGCGGCAAAACCGGCAGGCAGGCTTTCTCCTGGAGCAGCTCCAGCCCGCCTGGCTCACTGCTGCCTGGCGGCGGGCCCTATACTGGCTGGTTTCACGGGCGGCTGCCGGCATCTGGCTGGGGCTGGCCCTGGGCGGCACCGCCGAGGTGGCAGGTACACCTGCGGGGCGCGCCGGCTACGTGCTGGCTGGTTTTCTGAGCGGTGGGATGCTTGGCGCGATCGACGCTGCGCGCGGCTTCCGCAGAAAAAGCGCCGTTCAAAAACTCTCACCTGGCCTGCGCCTGCTGTATGCCTTGATGGTTGGCGCGTTGAGCGGGCTGGCTTTCTGGCTGGTCTTTGACCGGCTGCTCGATATCGGTATGGAAGCCGTGCGGCTGTCAGGCGGAGCCATCCTCGCCTATGGATTTACCGCCTGGGTGAGTTACCGGCAGGATGCAGCAGAGGACATACGTCCGGCAGAATCCCTTACCTGGTCCTGGCTGCAGGCGGCGGGCGGGCTTCCCGCTGGCCTCTTGCTGGGTATCATCGTCGCCGCGGCGATGGGGTGGTTTTTTTCTCGCGGGAATTTGCTGCGTGTCTGGTTGCCATTTTCCATCGTTTACGGATCCTTGATTGTGCTGCTTTTTACCGCGGTTGCGGGGCTGCGCGGCAGAGCGGTCGAAAAAAACAGCTACCCGAACCAGGGCACTCATCTCTCGGCACGCAATGCGCTGCGTGCCGGACTGCTGCTCGGCGTAATGTGCGCGGTGCTGTACGGGCTGGTGTACGGCGTCTTGGAAGGGGCGTTGCTGGGCCTGCGAGTTTTCAGCTTCGCAATTCTGTGGTATGGCGGGTTCGATGTGATCAAGCACTACTGGCTGCGTCTGCTGTTAGCCAGCCAGCCGGTATCTGGCGGTGTGAGCGTACCGCTGAACCTTACCGCGTTTTTGGATGAAGCCGCGGCTTTGGGACTGCTGCAGCGCGTCGGAGGGGGATACCAGTTTTTCAACCGCCTGATCCGGGAGAAATACGAGACTGCATAGCGCGCTCCGCAGCGATACGATTGCAGTCTTACTGCTGCGCTGGCTAAGCCTCATATTGGTGATAAACAAAGCTGATTTCCGAAGCATTCACCAGGTTTGAGTGATAAAATCCTATAATTGCCCCGGTGGAAAAGCGTTGGATAGTTACTCTACAGAAGAAGCGGGAGATAACCACATACTTCGGCTACATTGCTGGAGTCTGTCGAATCATACCATCACCCGCTCCCCGCAGCCAGGCACCCGCTATCGATGAACACTTGTGAACAGGCGATAAGGAATGCACCTTGAAAAATACCCTACCATCCCGGAAAACATCGTCGATGCCCCATACCACGAAGCAAAAGAAAGGGTTGCTGTATTGGACCCTACGCATACCGCTGGCGTTAGCCTTGATTGTGGTTGCCCTAGGCGCTGCGGGGGTAATCTTCCAGATAGTCGCTACCGGCGTAGATCGCCGTAGCTTCCCGCCGCCGGGCCAGCTCGTGGATGTGGGCGGCTATCGCATGCACCTCTATTGCACCGGCGAAGGCAGCCCGACGGTGATCCTCGATGCCGGGCAGCCGCTAGGAGTGTCCAGTTGGGCCTGGATCCAGCCTGAGCTTGCCAAAACCACGCGTGTGTGCGCCTATGATCGCGCCGGCCTGGGATGGAGCGAATCCGCACCAGCCAACACGCCGCGCGACGGCGAGCAGATGGCGCGAGAACTGCACACCCTGCTGCACAATGCGGGCATTCCCGGCCCTTATGTGCTCGTGGGGCATTCGTACGGCGGTCTGGTCACGCGCCTGTTTGCAGGCGCCTACCCGGACGAAGTAGACGGCCTGGTTTGGGTGGAAGCCCTCCACCCGGACAACTTCCCGCGCAAGGGGCTGCCAGAGTCTACGCTCCAGGGCCTTCCTCCGCAATCGACCAGCTTCATCCCGCCGATGGCGCGGCTTGGGGTTATGCGGCTGGTGACGTTCTTGCCTCCGGACCAAAACCTGCCTGCAAAACAGCAGGCTGAGTATGCTGCGCTGTTCGCGGCGACAAAATTTTGGGATGCCATCGTCGCTTCGGAACGGGATTTCCCTGCAACCAACGCCCAGGCACGCGATGTCGGCAGCATGGGGAATATTCCACTGATGATTGTCCTGGGCGGCGAGAGCGAGTCAGGCGGGGAGGGGTTGGTGCTGCAAAATGAACTGATGGCGCTCTCGGACAGGAGTGTACAGCGCAGCATCGATGGGGCAACCCATACCAGCCTGATTCACAACCCGGAACATGCAAAACAGACCGGCGCGGCAATTCTCGAAGTGGTGGATGCCGTGCGCAGCGGCGAATAAAACTTGTAGTAACTACATCGCTTTCGCGTTCGAGGCGATAAACGCGAAGCAGTCCCGTGAATGAGATCGAATTAAAGATCTTTAACCATGGTCGCTAAAAGCAAGAGTGCTGCCGCAATGAGGGCAAGCCAGAAATCATAGGGGGACAGTGCAGCGATAATACCTGTCTGGCCAAGCAGTGCGAGTACCGCCAGCGCCAGAGCTACAAACCAGGTAACCTGCTTCGGTGATGATAGTTTCATGTTGTTCCTCCGTATATCGTATGTGAGTTATTTCCCGTGGTAAAGCCAACTTCAGCGGCGCAGCTGTCCGGCATCACCCTGAAATTAGCAACCTTGATGAGTAAATGGATATACCCTCCCGGCAATCCATTTGCTTTATAGTGATAACCCTGAAGCCGGGTGAAAGATGTGAAATTTCGGAACAGTCTTTGTAATGTTAAATCATTGTGCGCGGCGCTCAAGGCAGGCACCCTCCTTGTGATAAACTTAACAATAAATCAAGGAGCGTAAAATGATTCTGCTCAATCCCCATTCCCCTGACCGGTATTATCCGGACGAGCGCTCACGCCAGATCATGCTCCAAACGATTGAGTTCTTCGAGCGCAAGGGTAAACACAGCATCAAGGAAGATGATCGCAACCGAACCTGGTACAGCGACTTCCTGGAGTTTCAAAAACAGGAACGCCTGTTTGCCACCCTGCTCACGCCCGCCGCGTATGGATTCGACCGCGACTGCCGCTGGGACACCTGGCGCAACTGCGAGTTCAACGAAATTCTGGGGTTTTACGGCCTGGCGTACTGGTACACCTGGCAGGTGAGCATCCTTGGGCTGGGACCGGTATGGATGAGCCACAATGAGACTCTCAAGCGCCGGGCGGCGGAAAGGCTGCAAGAAGGGCATGTGTTCGCCTTTGGCCTGTCCGAAAAGGCGCACGGCGCCGATATCTACGCCACAGAGATGAGCCTCACTCCCCAACTCGATGGGAGCTACCTGGCGAACGGCGAGAAATATTACATCGGCAACGCCAATCTTGCCCCGATGGTGTCCACATTTGGCAAGATCAAAGAAACAGAGGAGTATGTCTTCTTCAGCGCCGACTACCGCCGACCCAATTACCACCTGCTGCAGAACGTGACCGCCAGCCAGAACTACGTCGCCCAATATGCCCTGCGCGATTATCCGGTCACCGAGGCAGACATTCTGTCCAGGGGACAGGCAGCCTGGGATTCGGCGCTCAATACGGTCAACGTGGGCAAGTTCAACCTGGGTTGGGCCTCGATCGGCATCTGCACGCATGCGCTCTACGAGGCGATCCGCCACGCTGCCAATCGCCGGCTTTACAATATGTACGTGACCGATTTCCCCCACGTGCGCCAGATGTTCACGGACGCCTATGCCCGCCTGACTGCCATGAAGCTGTTTACCCTGCGTGCGGCAGATTACCAGCGTTCAGCCTCTCCCGATGACAGGCGCTACCTGCTGTATAACCCGATGGTCAAGATGAAGGTCACCACCCAGGGGGAGGAAGTGATCAACCTGCTGTGGGATGTGATCGCCGCCAAGGGATTCGAGAAAGACACCTACTTCGAGATGGCTGCCCGCGACATCCGAGCCTTGCCCAAGCTGGAAGGCACCGTGCACGTCAATATCGCCCTGATCGTTAAGTTCATGGCGAATTATTTCTTCAACCCGACAGCGTATCCACCGGTACCCCGCCGGGCGGATGCGCAAGACGATACTTTCCTGTGGAACCAGGGTGCAGCGCGCGGCCTGGGTCAGATCCAGTTCAATGATTACCGCGTGGCGTTCGAAGGCTTAGAACTGCCGAATGTCAACCTGTTCAAAGAGCAAACTTTCATTCTGCAGGAATTTCTGGCAGCGGCAACCCCCAGCGAAGCCCAGCAGAAGGATGTGGATTTTCTCCTGGCGCTGGGTGAATTATTCGCCCTGGTCGTTTACGCACAATTGATCCTGGAAAACACGCGCATCTACGCGGCAGATGTCAGCGAGGATCTGTTGGAGCACATCTTCGACTGCCTGGTGCGCGACTTCTCGAAGCACGCCCTGCAGCTCTACTCGAAACCATCCAGCTCGCCCCGGCAAATGGAGCTGTGCCTGCGCATGCTGCGAAAACCGCTGTTCGACGCCGGGCGCTTTGATAGAGTCTGGCAGCAGGTGCATGCGTTGAAGGACGCGTATGAATTAAAAGGATGAGTTAATAAAGGGAGACTGGTGTGAACACGCCAACGAAGCTGTCGCTGCCGATTGAAACGGTAGGTACCGGGGTATGGGCGCTGAGGGACTCGAACCCCCGACCCCTTCTGTGTAAGAGAAGTGCTCTAACCAACTGAGCTAAGCGCCCGGGTGGGCGTATTATACCGCTTTTCAAGACATCAGGTACAATAGAATCAGCACTGTGCGGCTGCCTGTGGCTGCCGCACACACCAGCTTCCCATACCTGGCTTACAGCGGAGGTCTGCATGGGCCCAATTCCTGCTTTCGTACTCGGTTTGCTCATCGGATGGCTGGTCGAGTGGTTGATCGACTGGACATACTGGCGCAGGCGTTATCAACGCCTGGAGCGCTCATGGAAACAGGGGACGCAGCGTTCGCAAGATCATGAAGATGAGCTGGCGGCGCAGACGCAGCGCGCCGCCGATGCGATGGAGAAGGCAACTCGCCTGGATATCGAGCTGGTGGCGCTGCGCACCGAGCTGGAGCAATGCCGGGCGCGGCTGCAGGAAATTGAGGTCCAGTCTAAAGGCCTAACGCCGCTCGAGCCCGAAACCGGCGAATCGCCTTCTGCACCTCCGCCTGAGCCGGATGACCTGGTAGTGATCAAGGGCATTGGCCCGGTGATCGCCCGGCGGCTGAACGAAGCCGGGATTACCACTTTCGAGCAGTTAGGCGCGCTGGATGCAGCCCGGCTGCGTGAAATCCTGGGAGACATCATTGAGCGGCTTTCCAATGAGGAGTCGCTGCTGGAGCAGGCACGCGAGCTGGCGCGCCGAAAGCAGGAGGAGCTGCGGTGAACGCACCCGAATCCCATCGCAGCTATGATTTGTTCAAGCTGCTGGTCGCGCTGATCCTGCTGGCGATTTGGATCGTGCTGATGCTGCGCGTGCCCCCAACCGCGCCGGCTGCAGCGTCGCCGGTGGCAGCGGCGCAAACCGCCAGCATGTCGCC
>JBGSTO010000646.1:0-5162 GCA_041736465.1 Anaerolineales bacterium
CACCATGGTTCTGATAAACACTCGCTTGCCTTGAGATGGATGGGATGTTTTTATCATGGTTCTCCTTTTCAATAGATAGTTGGGTGAACTGAAAACTCTTTATACTGCGGCGGTTTCTGCGCCAGCGGTGTGTGAGTCGGATTGCAGCAGGTAGCCCAGGCCCATCAGTCCTGCCAGGCTGAGCAGCCACAAGATCGGGAAAACTGCGTCAGGCCACTCCCACCATTCACCGGTTCCCCATTCGATGATGAGGCCCACCAGCACGAACAAGGGAATCCAGATGCCTGCAAGTATGGGCAGCCCATTCCAGCGCGGCAGCGTGGGCTGGCGTAAGTTGGTAAACCCAAACAGCGTCAATCCCAGGAATTGAAAAACCATACCGAAAAAGAAGATTGACCACCAGGGGTTTTCGTCGTAGACCACCAGGCCGATGCCGCCTGCTGCACTGACGACTCCACTGAGTGCGCCCAGCACCAGGCTGTAACGCCCGATACTGCCGGCGCCCTGCCCATAACGTAAGGACAGACCGATAAAGCCCACGCTCAACAGGAGCAGCCCCATGACTATTAATGGTGCCTCTGCCGCGTTGGCATAGCGGTCGATTACGAGACTGCGGGCATCGAAATTGTTGTAAAGCGGGCGTGTGCCTGCTAACCAGCCTAACACCATTGCCAGACCACCGGCTATCAAAGCCCAGCCGCTTAGCCTGAGAAATTTCTTTTTCGACATATCTACACCTCGATGTGCGTGCTCCTCGATAGCCGTTTGGAGGATATCGAGCATAGTCCGTGCCCACAGGGATAGCAGCTCGGCGGCGCCGTTTTCGCGCAGCGCCTGCCGGCAGCAATCGCGAAACATCTGCAGCATTGGGCCGCCGTATTCCCGGCGGAATTCGGACGGGTAGACGATTAGCAATGCCTGATACAGGCGGGTGGATAAGATCAACGACCGCGGTTCGTTGGTTATCTGTTCCATCTTGGCCTCATTCAAGCACCCCTCTCCAGAACCTGCTTCAGCCGGGCGGTGATCACCTGCTGTTCCAGGCGCTCAGCTTCCAGGCGCAAGGCGCGCTGCCCCATGCCGCTCAGCCGGTAGTAGCGCCGGCGCTCGTCATCCAGCGCCGGATCTGGTCGCTCGTCGCATTCTTCGATCAGCCCACTGGCTAACATGCGCTTGATCGAGCCGTACAGCGTACCAGGCCCCATCTTGACCGCTCCCTGGGTGTTGGCCTCAACTTCCAGCATGATGGCGTAGCCATGCTTTTCGCCATCGGCCAGCGCCAGCAGGATATTAAACATGGCCGGGGTCATGGGGAGTAGATTTTCTGGTATCGGGGATGCGCCTGTCATGGATGCTCCTTGGAGAAGAACGTATATATCCGTGCACGATATATCTGTTATGGATATTTTATATCCGATTTATCCGAAAGTCAAGAGGCAATTTACGCGCTCTCATCGATCGGTTGGCATAATAACCAGCACAGCCCGGATTGTTCCGGGCTGTGCTGGTCAACAGGTTGGCGATCAGGATTACATCCGCATGGATATTCTTTTACTCCACCACTTCCGCCTGCACCACCGGCGTGAATTCCAATCCCTCGGCGCCGCGGTCCACCCGGATGGTGCTGCCCTCGGGGAACTCGCCGGATAGAATTTGCATCGCCAGCGGGTCCTGCAGCTCGCGCTGGATGAGGCGCTTGAGCGGGCGGGCGCCGAAATCCGGGTCGTAGCCGGCCTCCGCCAGGTACTCACGCGCCGCCTCGCTCACTTCCAGGGTGTAGCCGCGCTCCTTGAGCCGGGCTGCCACCTGGCGCAGCTGGATGTCCACGATCTCCGCCAGGTGCTCGCGGCGCAGGGCGTGGAAGATCACAATCTCGTCGATGCGGTTGAGGAACTCGGGGCGGAAGTGCCCCGCCAGCACGCGCTGCACCTCGTCCCGTGTGGCGACGCGCCCGCCTTCCCACAGCGTATTGCCCAGGTTGCTGGTCATGATCACCAGCGTGTTGCGGAAGTCCACCGTACGCCCGTGCCCGTCGGTCAGCCGCCCGTCGTCCAGCAACTGCAGCAGCACGTTGAACACTTCCGGGTGGGCTTTCTCGATCTCGTCGAACAGCACCACACTATACGGGCGGCGGCGCACCGCTTCGGTGAGCTGCCCGCCCTCGTCGTAGCCCACGTAGCCGGGAGGCGCACCCACCAGCCGCGAGACGGTGTGCTTCTCCTGGTATTCGCTCATGTCGACGCGCACCATGGAGCGCTCGTCGTCGAACAGGAATTCCGCCAGGGCGCGCGCCAGCTCGGTCTTGCCCACACCGGTCGGTCCCAGGAAGATGAAACTGCCCATCGGGCGGTTGGGGTCCTGCAAGCCGGCGCGCGAGCGGCGCACCGCGTTGGAAACCGCCCGCAGGGCGCTCTCCTGTCCCACCACGCGCCGGTGCAGGCGCGCCTCCATGTGCACCAGCTTCTCCGTCTCGCCTTCCAGCAGGCGCGAAACCGGCACGCCGGTCCAGCGCGCCACCACCTGGGCGATCTCTTCGGCGTCCACTTCCTCTTTGAGCAGGGCGCCCTGCTGCTGCAGGTCTTTCAAACGGCGCTCGCCTTCCGCCAGGCGCGATTCCAGCTCGCGCAGCGTGCCGTAGCGCAGGCGGGCTGCCCTTTCCAGCTCGGCCCGCCGTTCAGCCTGATCCATCTCGACCCGCGTCTGCTCGATCTGCTCTTTGATGCTGCGCAGTTCGGCAATGGCGGTTTTCTCCGTCTCCCAGCGGCTGCGCAGCTGGCTGGACTGCTCGCGCAGGTCAGCCAGCTCGCGTTCCAGCTTCTCGAGACGTTCTTTAGAGGCTTTGTCTTTTTCTTTTTTCAGCGCCTCGCGCTCGATTTCCAACTGCATCACCGCCCGGTCGACCTCGTCCAGCGCCGAAGGCTTAGAGTCGATCTCGGTGCGCAGGCGGGCAGCGGATTCGTCGATCAGGTCGATGGCTTTGTCGGGCAGGTGTCGGTCGGCGATGTAGCGGTGCGAGAGTGTGGCGGCGGCGATGACTGCCGGATCGGTGATACGCACGCCGTGATGCACTTCGTAGCGCTCCTTCAGCCCGCGCAGGATGCTGATGGTTTCTTCCACGCTGGGCTCCTCGACCAGCACCGGCTGGAAGCGGCGCTCCAGGGCGGGGTCTTTCTCCACGTGCTTGCGGTATTCGTCGATAGTCGTGGCGCCGATCAGGTGCAGCTCGCCGCGCGCCAGCATCGGCTTGAGCATATTGCCGGCATCCATGGCGCCTTCGGCCGCGCCGGCGCCCACCACGGTGTGCATCTCGTCCACAAACAGGATGATCTCACCGGCGGTATCGGCGATCTCCTTCAGCACCGCCTTCAGCCGCTCCTCGAACTCGCCGCGGTATTTGGCGCCTGCCACCAGCGCGCCCATATCGAGCTGCACCAGCCGCTTGCGCTTCAGACCTTCTGGCACGTCGCCGTTGATGATGCGCTGCGCCAGGCCTTCGACGATGGCGGTTTTGCCCACGCCGGGGTCGCCGATTAGCGCGGGGTTGTTCTTGGTGCGCCGCGACAGGATCTGCACCACGCGGCGGATCTCCTCATCGCGCCCAATCACCGGGTCCATCTTTCCCTGGCGCGCCTGGGCGGTCAGGTCGCGGCCGTACTTCTCCAGCGCCTGGTAAGTGCTCTCCGGCTCCTGGCTGGTGACGCGCTGCGTGCCGCGCACGCTGGCTAAGGCTTTGAGCAAGGCATCCTTGCTCAGCCCGTACTGCTCCAACCGGCGGGCTTCGCTGCTCTCTGTCAGCCCGAGCAAGATGTGCTCGGTGGAAACATATTCATCTGACATGCCCTTGGCATAGCGCTCGGCTGCCGCCAGCACGTCGGAGGTAGGCCTGGAAAGCCCAACCTGCCCGCCTGCGCCGTACACTTTGGGGCGCTTCTCCAGCTCTTGCTGCAGCTCCTCGCGCAGCGCCAGCGTGCTGCCGGAGATGCGCGTCACCACGGCGGGGGTAACCCCATCTTCCTGTTCCAGCAGCGCTAGCAGCAGGTGCGCCGGTTCGATGTTCTGGTGGTTGAGCGATTCTGCCAACCGCTGGGCGCTGTACAGCGCCTGCTGAGATTTTTGGGTATAGCGATCCAGGTTCATATCTTCCTCCTCACTTTGGTACCGTTAAGGTTTGTGCGCCCGGGCAGCCTGGGTCAGTGTGGCATTCTCCAGGCAGGTTTCAAGGGTTAGCTGCCTTCTTTGTGCGCTGAAATTGACCGGCCCCTCGCCGGACATCTCAAGTATAAGCCGTTTGTGTTGGAGGAATGTAAGCGCGGTATTAGAGGGGTGTAGAAATGTAAAGAAGAAACGATGCGCTGCCGTGTTGTCTGTTAAGGCAGTGAGTCCTGTCCTCCAAACCGGCTGTACCAGCGCAAATACTGCTCGACGTGCGCCGACCAGTAGGCTTCTTCGTGGTAGCCGGGGAACAGGTACCATTCATGCGGGATGCCTTTTTCCACCAGCAGGGTCTCGAACCAGCGCGCCGATTCCAGGATCGAGGTACGGTCCTTCTCGCCGATGTCCAGGTAGATGCGCGGCAGCTGCTCGGGGGGGATGGCGTCCAGCCAGGAGCGGATCTTGCCGGTGTCTTCCCAGAAGATGGGCGGGCTGTGACCGCCGATGGCGCCGAACAGCTCCCAGTGCGACAGGCCAAGGTGCACGGCCCAGCCGGCGCCGCGCGACAGTCCGCCGATGGCGCGGTACAGGCGCTCCGGTCGGGTGCGGTAGGTTTCATCGATGTACGGGATCAGCTTTTCGACCAGCACGGCGCCGAACGGATCCTCGCTGGGCTGGGCCCACGAGCGGTCGCGCGGCAGCAGGATCATGAAGGGCGGCGCCTCGCCGGAGGCGATCAAGGCGTTGGCGGCCTCGTCGGCGCCCAGGCGATCCCACTGGTCGTGATTGTAGTTCATGCCATGAATCAAGATGAGCAGCGGGTAGCGCTCCAGCGGCTGCTGGTCGTAGCACGGCGGCAGGTAGAGGCTGTATTCCATGGGCAGCTTGAGCCGCAGGTCGCGCAGGCTGCCGTGTTCGAAGCGACCGCCCTGCGCCAGGCAGGCGAGCGGCGTGGGGCTGGATGTCGCCGTGGCTGCCGGGGTATCTGTGGCTGGTGGGACGGTGGCTGT
>JBGSTO010000650.1:0-3390 GCA_041736465.1 Anaerolineales bacterium
TCCGGCAGCCTGTCCGTGCCTGCCGCCGCCCGCTTCCTCAAGATCGAGATGGACGGCGACCGGGCAGGCACCTTCGCCTTCGACGACCTGTCCCTGCGCCTGCAAGGCTCCACTGCCGGCGGCGACCGTGATGCCGGCGTGCCGGCGGCTTTCTTTGACTGGTACGTCCAGACCATGACCGCCTACCAGACCTGGCAGATCACCGAGCTGCGCAAATACTATTCCGGTGAGCTGCACCTGGTGTACGCCGGCAAGGGCCTGCAGACTCGCCAGGTGACCGCTGCCCTGGTGAACGACCTGCGCGGCGACGGCTGGAGCGAGGCTTCCTCCGCCCTGTATGCCGCCGCCGATTACCAGCGCCACCTGCAGGGATTGAGCGGCTCGCAGGGCCTGGCAGTTTACCTGACCGGCATCGAAGACCCCTCCCCCTCCCTGGTGAACGACACCTCCTACTACCCCGGCGAGTGGTCAGCTGCCCGCTGGCTGGCTGCCCTGGCGCGCCCGCGCGGCCTGCCGCTGTGGGCTGAGAACTCCGGCAAAGACACCCCGGATGAGCTGGTGCTGTCGGTGCAGCGCCTGGAGATGAACGGCTACCGCGGACTGCTGTGGGCGACGGAAAGTGAGCTGTTTACCGGCTCCAGCCAGGGCTACGCCAGCGTCCAGGATTTCGCCGCCCAGATCACCCGCATCGCCAACACCCGGCGCGTGTTCCTGCCCATCGCCTTGAGCATCAACCACCCGTAGGGGCGGCTCACGAGCCGCCCCCGCGCCGCCGCCCCCATACCGCCGCCAACACGGGCGTTTCACGATGCCGCCAACACGGGCGTTTCACGATGCCGCCAACACGGGCGTTTCACGAAACGCCCCTACGTCATCGCCAACGTGGGCGTTTCACAACGCCGCCAACACGGGCGTTTCACGATGCCGCCCCCGCACCGCCACCACCACGGGCGTCTCACGAAACGCCCCACCCAACATGCCGCGCCCACGAATTTGTCTTGCCATCCCGCGACATCTCATCTACAATCGTAACATCCAACCGGACGATTTGATCTGGAGTCGCGCCTATGCCGCAGGAACCAACACCAACCCACCACCGGCGCTCGATCCGCCTCAAAGGTTACGACTATTCCCAGAGCGGGGCGTATTACATCACCCTGGTCGCCCAGGCTCGCCTCTGTCTGTTCGGAGAGATCCAGGATGGTTCCCTGCTGCCCAGCCCATACGGCCTCATCGTGGAGGCAACCTGGCACGATCTTGAAAAGCGCTATCCCTACCTGACCTGTGACGCCTGGATCGTCATGCCCAATCACGTGCACGGCATCCTGGTCTACGATGAAATTAATCAAAACAAAGACGTTCTTGCTGTTGACCACCCTATCAAACCGCTCGGCCAAATCATCGGCGCATTCAAAACCATGTCCACCAAACAAATCAACCTGCAGCGCGGCACCCCGGGTGCGCAGGTATGGCAGCGCAATTATTATGAACATATCATCCGCAGCGAAACCGATTGGAAGCACATCCGCGAATACATCGCCATGAACCCGCTCCAATGGTCCACCGACCACGAACACCCGTAGGGGCGGTGAGGTAGGGGCGGCTCGTGAGCCGCCCCAATCCGCCGCCAATGCGGGCGTTTCACGTAACACCCCTACGCCACCACCAACACGGGCGTCTCTCGAGACGCCCCTACGATGCCACCCCCGCCCGCCGCCAACACAGGCGTTTCACGAGGCACCCCCACACCGCCGCCAACACGGGCGTTTCACGTAACACCCCTACGCCACCACCAACACGGGCGTCTCTCGAGACGCCCCTACGTTGCCACCCCCACACCGCCGCCCCGCGTTTTTATGGCAAAATTACCACATATATGATAGGATAACTCCACAAAAAAGCCAAATAATTTCCATGCATTTTGGCTTTTTCCAGCCACCCCTATCCCAATGGAGGAAACAATCTATGAAGCGATCAGCAGCGATCTTGATCCTGGTAGCCATCCTGGCGACCGTCTTTGTCTTGCCCGCCGGAGCCCAAACGACTTCCCGCTCGTACCTGGTGCTCACCAACGGCAATGGCTTCCCGGCCAAGTTTGCCGCCAATATTGCCAAAGCCGGCGGCACGATTACGCGCAGCCTACCCCAGATCGGCGTGGCGGTAGTTTCATCCAGCAACCCCAATTTCATCGCCGCAGCCGGCAAAATCGCCGGCGTCAGCGCCGCAGCTTCCAATATCTCGGTGCAGTGGACCCAACCCTCGACGGTAGTGGCCTTCGAAGAAGAATTCGGCAACCCGCCCACCTCCGGCGATGACGACACTCGCTTCGACCTGCAGTGGGGTCACGATGCCATCGATGCCCCTGAAGCCTGGGAGGCGGGCTACCGCGGCGCCGGCGTGCGCGTGGCAGTGCTGGACACCGGTTTCGACCTCGATCACCCCGACCTGGCGCCCAACATCAACTTCGCCCTGAGCACGAACTTCGTCCCCGGCGAAACCCTCTCCTATGCCCTGCCCGATCCTTTCAGCCACGGCACGCATACCGCCGGCACGATCGGCGCCGCCGATAACGCTTTTGGCACCATCGGCGTTGCGCCTGAGGTCGAGCTGGTGCTGGTCAAAGTGCTGGACGATGAAGGCTCTGGATCCTGGGAAGGCGTGATCGCCGGCATCGTCTACGCCGCCGACGTGGACGCCGACGTGATCAGCATGAGCCTGGGCGCGACGCTGGCAAAGAACGGCTTCTGCGACGACGAAGGCTGCGTCAGCGCCAGCGAAGTGGCTGCACTGCTGACCGCCATCAACCGCGCCACCACCTACGCCTACCAGATGGGCAGCACCATGATCGCTGCCGCCGGCAATGAAGCCGATGACGGCGACCACAACGGCCCGGTGGTGCATTCGCCCTCCAACGGCCCGCACGTCATCTCCATTTCCGCCACCGCACCCATTGGTTGGGCGACCGATCCCGGCAACATCTTCCTGGACAACCTGGCTTCCTACAGCAACTTCGGGCAGTCCACGATTGACTTTGCCGCTCCCGGCGGTGATTTTGTCTACCCCGGCAACGAAAACTGCACCATCGCCGGGCTGCTCCGCCCCTGCTGGGTATTCGACCTGGTCTTCAGCACCGGCAGCAACCTGAACCCCGCCATCGCCTCCTACTACTGGAGCGCCGGCACCAGCATGGCGACCCCGCACGCGGCTGCTGTGGCTGCCCTGATCATCCAGAAGAACGGCGGCGATATGCACCCCGCCCAGGTGGAAGCGGCGCTGCTGCAGTCCGCCGATGATCTCGGCAAGCCCGGCAACGACGACGCCTACGGCAACGGGCGCGTCAACGCCTACAACGCCGTGCGCTAGACCATCTCCGTCCACGGTAGGGGCGGG
>JBGSTO010000658.1:0-6303 GCA_041736465.1 Anaerolineales bacterium
CGCGCCAGGCCGCCCGCCAGGTGCGCCGCCTGGTGGAAGGCGACCGCCAGCCGGAAGCGCTGCTAAGCAGTTCCTGGCAGACGGTGGTGACCGTTGCTGCCGTTATCGGCGGTTTCCTGCTGCTGACAGGTTTGATCAACCTGGCAGCGGAGTTTTCCCCGTAAGGGATGCAATAGCATTCGTAGGGGCAAAGCATCCGGCAAAACCGACTCGCTCCTCTGGCGCCGTTCTCCAGCCGGATGCTTTGCCCGCTGCGCGAGTCTGAAATTGCTGCCTGGTCGGGTAAAGCATTTGCCACAACCTATTTGCCCGAAAGACTCCAGGCAAATGCTTTATCCCCACGACTATTCTTCCTCTAAATTGACGTAGTGCATCCGCTTCTCCCCCAATAAGCCCGCTGCCAGGTGATACAGAGCGTAGATCTCCAACGCAAAGGGCAGGTAGCCGCCGTAGCCCAGCAGCGGCATCTCGAAAATGTGCCAGAACTGGCCCCAGGGAATGTGATACACCCACTTGGGGTAAGAGAAATAGTTCCACATCTCCCAGAAGAAAGCCGTGCACATCACCCCCAGCCACAGCGCAACCACCGGGCGCCAATCGCCCCGGGCGGTCCACTGCGCCAGGTGGCGGTTTCCCAGCCAGATGTTGAGCGGCTCGGTGATGAAGTAGATCGATATCCACACGAAGGGGAAGAAAAGCCGCGGCCAGATCCACATGGCGGCAAACATGAGCAGCCCGGCAATGAAGAAGCCCAGGCTGGTGCGCCGGTCGGGGCGGATGACCGGACCGCGGCCCAGGCGCTGCACGAAGCCGAAGCTGGCGAACAACTCTGCCGCGCCGAATACCGCCGGGATGACGGTGGTGAAGCTCATGGTCGAAAAAGCCCAGAACTGCAAGGGCGTGAAGGCTTCCGCGCCCTGGTAGCTCCAGTTCAGCAGGCGCTCGTTCAGGCCCTCGAACAGCCACCACACCGGCGCGGACAGCGCAAACAGCCCGGCGTAGCGCAGGCGGCTGCGGGTAAGCAAGGACGTGCCGCGCCGCAGAAAAACCAGCCCGTCTACGGCAAGACAGTAGCCCAGCCACAGCGGGAAGAAGCCCCAGTGGGTGCGCAAGCCGGGCAGCAGCCAATTGAGCGGCCAAAAGACCGCCACCAGCCCCAGGCCCAGCCAGCCGTGCCGGGGGAAAAAGGTTTGTTTGTGAGCTATTAACAGATCGCGATCCATATTGGGCTCTGAATTTTCACGTTCGCCTTCCTACGGTTCGACTGGGTGTGGCAGCTCATACAGCTCCACCATCACCCCGTTGGCGCTCTTGGGATGGATGAATGCGTACTTGCGCCCGTCCGGGCCGAGGCGCGGCTGGTCGTTGATGAGCTGGACGCCGTGCGCCTGGAGCTGCGCCAGCATACCCTGGATGTCATCCACCTGCAGGCAGATGTGGTGCATACCGGGGCCGCGCTTCTGCAGGTACTTCGCCAGCCCGGAGTCGTCCGTCGTCGGGCGCACCAGTTCGATCTCGCTGCCGCCGGTGGGCAGGAAAGCGATCTGGGCTGCCTCCGCGGGAACGTCCTGAACGCCGGTCACCTGCATTCCAAGGGCGTCGCGCCAGAAGTGCAGTGTGGCTTCCATGTCCTCTACCAGGACTGCGATGTGGTCGATCCGTTTAACAGCAGGCATGTGACTCCTTTATTGATCTGTCATCCTGAGAGCTTGTGAATTAATCCGTTTTTTGTCATTCTGAGTAACTCCATGGCGCCAGGCCGCCGTTCACCATGGGGTGACACGCTACTGTCGCCAGTCGTGCTGAGCGGAGCCGTTCTTGCGCAGCGAAGCATCTCGCCCGCCGGCTCAAGAGACCCTTCAGTCGTACAAAACGCTCCTTCAGGGTGACACAACCGGCTTTATATCCACACCGGGGGCTGGTACTCGCCCCACACCCGGCGCAGGGCGTGGCAGATCTCGCCCAGGGTGACGTCGTTTTCCACGCAGGTGACAAACAGCGGCAGCAGGTTATCGCTGCCCTTCGCCGCACTTTCCAGGTGAGCGATAAGCTCGCCGGCGCGTGTCTGATCGCGCCGCTGGCGCAGCGCTGCCAGCCGGGCGCACTGTCCCGCTTCGATCGATGGATCCACCTTGAGGTGCTCTAGCTGGATCTGCTCCTGCACCTGGAAGGCATTGACGCCCACCACCACCTGCCCGCCTTTCTCGATCTCCAGTTGCGTCTGGTAGGCGGCGTTCTGGATTTCGCCCTGGATAAAGCCCTGCTCGATGGCAGCCAGCGCGCCGCCTATGGCGTCGATCTTGCGGATGTACTCGCCGGCGCGAAGCTCGATCTCATCGGTCAGGTATTCGATCAGATAGGAGCCAGCCAGCGGATCGATGCTGTCTGCGGCGCCGGATTCGTTGGCGATGATCTGCTGGGTGCGCAGCGCCACCTGCACGGCTTTCTCGGTGGGCAGCCACAGCGCCTCGTCCATGCTGTTGGTGTGCAGCGACTGCGTGCCGCCCAGCACCGCCGCCAGCGCCTGCAGCGCCACACGCACCACATTGTTTTCCGGCTGCTGGGCGGTCAGGGTCGAGCCGCCGGTCTGGGTGTGGAAGCGCAGCATCCAGGCGCGCGGGTTTTGCGCGCCGAAGCGCTCGCGCATGATCTTTGCCCACATGCGCCGCGCCGCCCGGAACTTGGCTACTTCTTCCAGGAAGTTGTTGTGGGCGTTGAAGAAAAACGAGAGCTGGTCGGCAAAGCTGTCCACGTCCATACCAGCCTCCACCGCCGCCTGCACGTAGGCGATGGCGTTCGCCAGGGTGAAAGCCACCTCCTGCACGGCGGTTGAGCCGGCCTCACGGATGTGGTAGCCGGAGATGCTGATCGTGTTCCAATGCGGCACTTCCTGCTGGCAGTAGCGGAACACGTCCGTGATCAGGCGCATGGAGGGCTGGGGCGGGAAGATATAGGTGCCGCGGGCGATGTATTCCTTGAGGATATCGTTCTGGACGGTGCCGCGCAATTGGCGCGGTTCGACGCCCTGCCGTTTGGCGACGGCGATGTACATCGCCAGCAGCACCGCCGCCGGGGCGTTGATGGTCATGGAGGTCGAAACCTTGTCCAGCGGGATCTCCCGGAAGAGCATCTGCATGTCATCCAGCGAGGAGATCGAGACGCCCACCTTGCCCACCTCGCCCTGCGCCATGGGGTCGTCTGCATCGTAGCCGATCTGCGTCGGCAGGTCGAAAGCCACCGACAGCCCGGTCTGGCCCTTTTCCAACAGGAAGCGGTAGCGCCGGTTGGACTCCTCGGCGCTGGCATAGCCGGCGTACTGGCGCATGGTCCAGAAGCGGCCGCGGAACATGCTGGGCTGCACGCCTCGGGTGAAGGGGTACTCGCCGGGGAAGCCCAGCTTCTCGCTGTAGTCGGGATCGGGATCTGGCGGGGCGAAGACCGGCGGCAGCGGGATGCTGGAGGGGGTGTGGAATTCGGGCTGGCGTTCGGGGAAGCGCTTGAGCGCCGGTTTGAGCGTCTCTTCTTCCCAGCGAAGCTTTTCGGTTTTGGGGTCCATGAAGCACCTCGATTGATTGGGTTGGGGCTGCCGGAGGGCAGGCGCCGCAAGAAAAGTATACCCCAAGTGCGGGCAGGCGAAGTGGGCTGGCGGGATTCAGATTTCGCCCCCGGCGGCGATAGCGCAGCTCTCACAATTGGCACAATCGAGTATGTAAGGTTGGAAAGAGTTCTTGCCACCCGGTTTTCGGGCGATCATAGTGCCATTGCTATCACGTTCCTGTTACACTGCAAATGTACGCCGATCCGCGCACGATCCCCGCCGAACCCGTCCCGCTGCCGGTGCGCGTGTGCAAGCGCGCCGCGATGCGCTGAGCCCCCGAGTAATAATATTTTTTCATCGTACCCGTGGAACCCGTCCACTCGAACCAGTTACCTGCGTATGCGGTCACCACTCCGTTGACCGTTCCTTTCACCCGCGCTCCATCCCATCATAATTAAAGGTTGCGCTCATGCCAGTGTCGCTCACGCTCACCAGGCGGTTGCAGCCGGAATCTTGATTTATACTGTTCAGGAAGTGTCCGTACGCGTAGCTAAGGAGAGTAGGAAGCTAAGAATACGCTGCCGCTTAGACAGCAAATCGCTGATATCCGTACAGGAACCTGCGAAAATTAGAAACCGGCTTATTAGCACTGGACCATTCCATACGGCTACTGCTTCAGGATGCATCATCGTAAGAGCAGGTGGACGAACAGTGGTCCAGCAGCATTAAGAACCGTATGAAGTATTATCGATGGAAATACTTGTTTCGATTTACTAACCAGAAAACTATAAATTAATATACCCAAGGGCAGTGTAATGAAAAACGATATGGGATATAACAGGTCTGGTAAGTGAAGAAACCAAAAAATCAAACCTTGGGCCAAAATAATTTTACTTTCCTTAATATCAAGACCACGCAATGTTCCCCAGAGCAGGCTCCGAAAAATAACTTCCTCGATGAGTGATACAAAAGATAAACCGTTGAGAACTCTTCGAATAAGTGCTATGCCCAAGCTGGGGTCTGTACGAACGTTAACATATCGTTCAGGATACGCCATCTCTACAATAGAGATAGGGATTATTACGACACAAAATACTAAACCTATTCCTACCCAACGCCAGTCAGTTTTTTGGATTTTTTTGCGAAACTTGATCAAACCTATAAATATCAGAGTTGTAAGACCAACGATCACTACCTGATAGTAAATTTCATTGGGGAGATCTAATCGGCTGCGAAAGAGACCGGTGAAAACAATCAACCATATCGTTGATCGATCAAGGTTGTAGATATGTGATTGATCAATCTGTTGCCAGACTATTACAAATACAGTTATGTACATCAGAATAACAATGATGTAACGAAGGTGATTAATCGCTGACGAGAGTCCTAAGATCCAAGTTAGTGATCCCAGGAGTAGGATGGCCAATAATAAGAATGTATTGAAAGAAATGACCTGTGCCGAGAATCGTTGCATTCGGATCCTTAACTTTTCTTAATGATAAGGCGCCACGGTTATTGTTGGGTACGGTGTGATCGGTGCCGTACTACCTCCGGGTCCAGCTGTTGGAGTCAACATATATGGAGTTGGAGTTGCATCCGGTGGATCCCCGGCCAGGAAATCATAAAGCTTATCATCCACTAATTTCCCCAACTTTTTTACAGTAAAAGCGGTGGTGAGCATAGTATCAATTGCTTGGCCTGTTGACTTAAGATCTAGAAAGACAGAATTTTCATGCCCACCATGCCCGAGCTTTAAATCCAGCCCAGCACCCCGATGAAGATCACCAGGGCAGCGATGTCCACACCCCAGATGGCGCCTACCACCGACAGTTTCTGCCGGTAGGTGCGCAGGTCATGAACCCAGAAGGCTACCACAAAAAAGGTCAGGTAGCCGAACAGGAAGATCAGCCAGGGCGCGCCGCGGTTCCACCACGAGTACTCCCAGGTGAGCGCGCCGGCGGCGTTGAGCAGGTACTCTACGAAGACGCAGAACGCCGATCCGGCGAGGGCGATGAACCAGCGGTTGGGCACTCCGAGGATCTTGTCCGTATTGTTTGGCAGCAGCATCTTGCTCCAGATCACCCCGCTGACAGCAAACATGAACATGATCTCGATGTTAAGGCCGGCCAGGATCAGGTAAGCGGTGCTGCCTGGGGCGCCCCACACCGGGGCGTAGCCGCTGAAATGCAGCACCAGGGCATTCCAGATCTCGTTGAACCAGTCCATCCCCCAGAAGGCCAGGCCAGCCAGGATCAGATTCCAGTTGCGTTTCTCGGCTTCTACGGTGTACACATAAAACATAAAGGCCAGTAGGGGAACGACGTACCATTGAAACTGGCTGCCATCGCGCAGGATGGCAAGGGCGCGCTGGGCGGATTCGGCCATGGCGGACCTCCTTAGGATGCGGGCCGGGATTGAGCAGGTGGGGATACCCCCTCCTTTAGTATAGACCCGAAACGGAAGGTGGAAAAGAGGTGTGGTAGACTCCACCAATAATTTCTCGTCTCCATTTCACCACAGGTGTCTCTTATGAAAATCTTGACCGTAGACGTTGGCACCGGCACGCAGGACATCTTCCTGTACGACTCCAACCTTGACCTGGAAAACTGCTTCAAGCTGGTGGTGCCTTCACCCACTATGATCGTGCACCGGCGCATTCAGGAAGCCACTCGCCGCGGCGAAGCGCTGCTGCTGAGCGGCGTGATCATGGGCGGCGGGCCCAGCCAGTGGGCGGCGGAGGCGCACCTGCGCGCCGGGCTGCCGGT
>JBGSTO010000661.1:0-5704 GCA_041736465.1 Anaerolineales bacterium
CAATCCGCATTTCCACAGCCTTCATCAGCTTCTCGTGCGGGATCGATCCAAAGTAGTCTGCCAGATCTGCGTCATACACCGCCGTGTAGCCTTCTTCCAGGTTGGCTTTGATGGCTGCCAATGCCTGGTGCGCCGATTTCCCCGCTCGATACCCGTACGATACTTCCAGGAAATCTGCCTCGAAGATCGGCTCCAGGATCAACAGCACCGCCATCTGCACCACCCGGTCTTTCACCGTCGGAATGCCCAACAGCCTCATCTTCCCATTAGCTTTCGGGATGTACACCCGCAGCACCGGCTCGGGTCGATAGGTCTTCTCCTGCAGTTCGGTCTGGATTTCGGTCACCAGCTTCTCTGGCCCACCCGGCGTTTCTCGGATCTGCTTAATGCTGATCCTATCCACGCCAGGCGCACCTCCGTTTGCCGCCACCATCTTCCAGGCCGTCTCCAGGGTGTCTCGCCGATAGACCCGGTCGTACAACGCATAAAACCGGAACTTCGGCTCCTGCTTGGCCTTTTGGCCCAGCTTCGCCCTCAGTGTCGAGAGTTTCTCCGGGATCGCCACCCGCTTGCTGTTCTCCAGCCGCCGGGCCAGCTCTTCCGGTTCTTCCGTAGTCGAACGTTCCCCGTTCAAGCGGTTCTCCTCACTTTTCGTTTGAAGCATGCTTTCAGCAAGGCCCCTTCGCTCCACGGGCGTTGCCCCGCTTCTTCGCTACTATGGGCCTCTCCGACCCCCGCTGCAGTTCGCCTTCCGGTTATGTCTTCCCTTCGGCGTCTTGCCCTGCAGCGGGTCTCCCAGGTTCCTCGGCTGTTCTTTCGACGCACGCCGTCCCCTTTCACCCCGGAGAGCCGGGCGATTGCTCTTCCTCATTTCTTCATCGCCCGTGCTGGTTTCATCCAATCCGGAAGACTGACCGCTCTCTTTGGCGTAACGAGGCCGTACCGGGTTCGCTTGCGCTACGGCTTACGTCTTTGTCGCCCGAGGCTTCGCAAGTACGGATTGCTCCGCCCTGCGCTCGGTTGACTACATGTCTACGAGGAATTTACATGACCAACTCCTTTCAGTTGGTTAGAACAGCCAGGCTTGTCCTGGCGCACCGGATTGCGCGGATTTTGTAGGGGCGACAGCATTTGCCACAGCCCCGCCGGGGTTGGAGACTTTGTCTCCCAGGCAAATGCTTCGCCCGCTGCCTGTCTTATACAACAGCGGGCGACGGAAGAAGCATCGATCCGGATGAAGCTATCCCCGGATCATGCTGATATTTGCCGGTGCTTACCCCCAACATGATTCAGCGCATATGGTTTTACAACCCATATAGCAATGATGTGACGAGCTGCGCCAGCTCCTCCGGCAGCGAGGTCAGGTCCGGCTGTCGCTCGCCATTCAATACAGCCTGCAGGGGGGAACTAAAAATTAAATATATTGCTTTGCCAGCCTGGTCAGCGCACCTCGAAAGGCAGAACTGCGATCAAAACACCGTCCTTCGCCACACGCATCTCGTAATTTCCTGGCGCTTGCGGCGTGAAGAGCAAGCCACCAAATCCGTGCGCCGAGCTGTATTTGATCACGTACTCCTGATTTTGCAAATCGTAGACTGCATATTCCAATATTCGGCTGCTGTAGGGTTCTTTACCAACCCAGTCGAAGTGCATACAGTACGCAAAGCGTCCTTCGATCACCGTCATAGGCGCAGCAACATCGTTATCGGCGTTACACTCACCGAGCATCCAATTTTCGAAGTCTGCAGCGGCGACCGGGTCCAGCGTCTCAGGAAACGTGATCGGCGTCAGCGCCGTCAGGTTCTCTGGAAGGCGCTGCTCCAAATTTTGGGCAATCTTTACGGCATCATCCACTGAGATCGGTCCGTGTAATGACATGAGTACATTGCCTTTGATAAACCTGAAGGATGAGCTAATTGGATCTGCACGGAGTAAGTAAGCCTCCGAAAACTGCCCGACCAGCGCAGTCTCTACAAGGGTCCCGTCATTGCCCGGCCGGCCTTCGAGACCATTCTCAAACGGTGAGGCGGCAATCTGCATCTCGCTGAACAGCCAGCCTCCTGCTGAATCCGAGTAATATCTGGAGTTGAGGTAACCCAGGAGGGGAGGGTTGCTGGATGTATGCTGGTGTTGGGCTTCAAGAGAATACGTGAATTCAAAACCTGGGGGCAAATCGGCTAATGAGGGTAAATAGATCATTTGCCCAGGAACCGGCGTGGCTGTCGGCGTTGGAGCGGCTGTCGGCGTTGGTGTAGATGTTGGCGGAGGCAGGCTGACTGTAGGTTGCGCGGGTGTAGATGCTGCGATTTGCGCCGGCTCAGTTGGCTGCGTCGCGGCAGGAGATTGCGAAGAGCAAGCTGAGCTCAAGAAAACGATCGTTATCATAACAAGCCAGAGGCTGGTAGGGCGGATCTTGTTAGTTTTCACTTTTATCCTTGGGCGGTGAGAGGTTAGGCTGATGATCATATTTTCGCAGCAATATGGTTCGATCTTGATTTCATTATATATCTGCGACCTCCGGCTGCATAGCAGATCTAGATGGTAAGACTATACATAAGTGTTAGAATGTGGCTCGCCGGGCGGGTTGTTGACGCCTTCGCAAATTGAGGCTACACTTCCAGGTATACAGAAATTCAAAATATAAGGAGCATCCATGTCCATCAGCCAACTGGCGCGCAATATCGCCGAATCGCCCACCTTCGCCCTCAATGAAGAGGCCCGCCTGCTGCGCGAGCGCGGCGAGGCGGTGATCAACCTTGGCATCGGCGAGCCTAAGAACAAAACCCCCATTACCGCCGTGCTGTCCTCGGCGGCCCGGCTGACCGGCGGCGACGTAAAGTACACCCCGCCCGACGGTACGCCCTCGATGAAGAAAGCTATCATCCGCTACACCGAAGAGAACTACGATAAGCTGGTGGCGCCGGAAAACGTGATCGTCTCGTACGGCGCCAAGCAGTCGCTGTATAACGTGCTCTTCACGCTGCTCAACCCGCAGGATGAGGTGATCATCCTGGCGCCTTACTGGGTTTCGTACCCCGAAATGGTGAAGATGTGCTACGGCGTGCCGGTGATCGTGGCGCCGGAAGACGGCACCTTCCACCCGCGCTTCGAGGACATCGAGCGGGCGGTTTCGGGCTACACCAAAGCCATTATCGTCAACTCGCCCAACAATCCCTCCGGCGAGGTGTTCAAACCGGAGTTCATCGCCGAGATGGTGGAGTTCTGCGAGCGCAAAAAGATCTACCTGATCATGGACGATATCTACCACAAGCTGGTCTTCGATGGGCGGCGCGCCGAGCCGGCGTACGCCTTCACCCACGTGCCGCTGGAAGACTCGATGATCATCGTGGTCAACGGCGTCTCCAAGCTGTACGGCATGACCGGCTTCCGCGTCGGTTGGGTGGTGGCGCCGCGCAAGCTGGTGACGGTGATGACCAATGTACAGGCCCAGACCACTTCCTGCACTTCGGTCGTGCTGCAAGCCGCCGCCGAAGGCGCTCTGAACGGGATGCAGAATGTCGTCGAGAACCTGCGCCTGACCTTCCAGAACAACCGCGACGTGATCTACCAGGAGCTGAAATCCTTCACCGGGCTGCGCGTGCAGAAGCCGGCAGGCACTTTCTACATCCTGCCCGATTTTCGCGCGTACCTGCCCTCCTCCCTGGCAAAGGACTCGGTGGAGCTGTCGCGCTACCTGCTGCGCAAGGCGCTGGTTGTCACCGTGCCGGGCAAGGAGTTCGGCATGGAGGGGCACCTGCGGCTGTCCTTCGCCGGCACGATCAAAGAGCTGATCTCCGCGGTGGAACGCATCAAGTGGGCGCTGGATCCCAACTCGCCCAACGAAATTTACATCGGCGACCGCAAGCTGGTCCGGGATTGGATGTAATCACGATGAACAACCTGCTGAACATTTCCACACCCGCCGAGGCGCAGGCCGCGGCGCTGAAAGCCGATTACGGGCTGGACAACCTGGGTCTGACCAACCTGCGCAAGGTCTATTGGAACCTGCCGCTGGAGGCGCTGTACGAGGAGGCGCTGTTCCGCAACGAGGGCAAGATGAGCGCCTGGGGACCGCTGGTGGTCAACACCGGCAAGCACACCGCCCGCGCCGCCAGCGATAAGTTCATCGCCCGCGAGACATCCGTCGAAGAGCACGTGTGGTGGGGGCAGTACAACCGTCCCTACGCCACCGAAAAGTTCCACGAGCTGTTCAACCGCGTGCAGGGCTATCTGCAGGCACGCGACGTCTTCGTGCAGGACTGCTACGCCGGCGCCGACCCTAACTACCGCCTGCCGGTGCGCATCGTCACCGAGCTGGCCTGGCACAGCATGTTCGCCCGCAATATGTTCCTGACGCTGCCCACCGCCGAGGCTTACCACCGCTTCGTGCCGGATTTCACCGTCGTCGCCGTGCCGGGCTTTCAATCCTTCCCGCAGGTGGACGGCACGCCCTCGCAGACGGTGATCGCGCTGAGCTTCGAGCACAAGCTGTGCATCATCGGCAATTCGGGCTACGCCGGCGAGATCAAGAAGTCGATCTTCACCATCATGAACTACCTGCTGCCGCTGGAGGGCGTGATGACCATGCACTGCTCCGCCAACCAGGGCGACCAGGGCGACGTGGCGCTGTTCTTCGGGCTCTCCGGCACCGGGAAGACCACGCTGTCCGCCGACCCGAAACGGCGCCTGATCGGCGACGACGAGCACGGCTGGTCCGACGATGGGGTGTTCAACTTCGAGGGCGGCTGCTACGCCAAGGTGATCGCCCTCTCGCCCAGCGCCGAGCCGCAGATCTACGCCTGCACTCGCCGCTTCGGCACGATCCTGGAGAACGTGATCTACGACCCGATCACACGCCTGATCGACCTGGACGACGATACACGCACCGAGAACACGCGCGCTTCCTACCCGCTGGAGTTCATCGAGAACGCCCTGCCCACCAAGATGGGCGGGCACCCTAAAAACATCATCCTGCTGACCTGCGATGCCAGCGGGGTGATGCCGCCCATCGCCCGCCTGACGCCCGACCAGGCGCTGTACCACTTCATCTCAGGCTATACCGCCAAGGTAGGCGGCACGGAGATCGGGCTGGGCGAGGAGCCGGAAATCACCTTCAGCGCCTGCTTCGGCGGGCCGTTCATGGTGCACCATCCGGCGTATTACGCAGATATATTGAAGCGCAAGATCCTGCGCTACGGCGCGAACTGCTGGCTGCTCAACACCGGTTGGGTGGGCGGCGCGTACGGCGTAGGCAAGCGCATCAGCATCGCCTACACGCGTGCCCTGCTCAACTCTGCCCTGAACGGCGACCTGCTGGATGTGGAGACCTTCACCGATCCGGTGTTCGGCTTCCAGGTACCCAGGCACTGCCCCGGCGTGCCCGACAGCGTGCTGGATCCGGCTACATCGTGGGTGAACCGGGAGGCGTATATGAAGCGCTACCGGGCGCTGGCGTCGAGGTTTATTGATAACTTCAAGCGCTTCGAGGAAGGGGCTTCGCCAGAGGTGAGGGAATCCGGTCCGAAGATTTAAAGAAAAAAACTGAAACACGAAGAACACGAAGACCGAACACAAAGGTCACAAAGTGTTTCTAATAATACTTTGTGACCTTTGTGCCTCCTTTGTGTTCTTTGTGTTTCAAGTTCTTTGTATTTCAAGTTCTTTGTGTTTCAAGTTCTTTGTGTTTCAAGTTCTTTGTATTTTC
>JBGSTO010000669.1:0-21704 GCA_041736465.1 Anaerolineales bacterium
CATCTACTGGGTCGAGATGCAACCCAACACCGGGCGCATCGCCATCAACGCTGCACCGCTCGAAATTGGACAATTGATGCAGAAGTATTTCTGGTATGAAAAAACGGCGGTAATCCTGACCTCTGCCACCCTGACAGCCGCTGGGGAATTCGATTATTTGCGCCACCGCCTGCAGGCAGAAGAAGCTTACGAGCTTGCGCTTGGTTCACCATTCGATTACGAAAGCTCAACCCTGCTCTACATTGCCAACGACATCCCAGAACCGAACGATCGCCACGGTCACCAGCGTGCCATCGAGAACGGTGTGATCAATCTGTGCCGAGCCACCGGCGGCAAAGCGTTGGTGCTGTTCACCTCCTACGATCAACTGCGCCGCACTTCACACGCCATTGCGCCCGTGCTGGCTAAAGATGACATCACCGTGTACGAACAAGGCGAGGGCGCCTCGGCTCACAGCCTGCTGGAGACATTTCGCGCCAACGGGCGCGCCGTGCTGCTGGGCACGCGTGCCTTCTGGGAGGGTGTGGACGTGCCTGGCGAAGCCCTCTCGGTTCTGGTAATCGCCAAGCTGCCCTTCGATGTGCCCTCCGATCCAATCGTGGCGGCGCGTTCAGAGACTTTTGAAGACCCCTTCAACCAGTACTCGCTGCCCGAAGCCATCCTGCGCTTCCGCCAGGGCTTTGGGCGCTTGATCCGCACCCAGTACGACCGCGGCGTTGTCGTTATCCTGGACCGGCGGGTGCTTACCAAAAGCTACGGGCGTGCCTTTATGGAATCCCTGCCAACCTGCACGGCGCGCACCGGCCCGCTCTCCGGACTTCCCAGACTGGCAGCCCAATGGCTGAACCTGTAATCCACGCGAGGCAAGATGAAACCCGGTCAATCCAACGGAAGTGCTCGGGAAAACTCTGGTAACAAACCCCTGCTGCCGGCACGCCCGGCTTACGCCGCGTTGTGGCGCATGCTGGCGGTCTTGTGTCTGATCCTCTTCATCTCTGGCCCATCTCCCTGGACCAGCCAGCCGGCCTCCGCACAAAGCGGCGGCGCCGAGCTGCTGCTGCCCGAGCTGCCGGATGGCTGGCTGAATGGGCTGGCCCTGTCGGCAGATGGGCGCTATGCTGCCTTCGCCTCTACCGCCAGCAATCTGGTAGAGGGCGATGCCGCGCCTCCCGAAGGGGCGCACGGCCTGGCGGATATTTACGTCATCGACCGCAGTCAGGGCCGGTTCAGCCTGGCATCCAAGACATCGAAAGGCGCGCCGTCCAACGGCTGGTCTTTTGACCCGGTGCTGTCTGCCAGCGGGCGCTACGTTGTCTTCGCCTCCCTGGCAAGCAATTTATCTGCAGCTTTCGGGCCTGCCGACACAAACGGCATGGCCGATGTCTTTCTACACGATCGCGATTTTGCCACCACCCAGCGCATCTCGCTCAGCCCGAGCGCCGCACAGCTGGATGGCTGGAGCGCCCAACCCTCGGTCTCAGCCGCCGGGGACCTGATAGCCTTCACCACCACAGCTTCCAACCTGCTCCCCGGGGACACGAACGGCGAGCCGGACATTTACGTGCGCGCCGTCCAATCCGGGCAGGTGTGGCGCGCGTCGCAGTCTTCGATCGGCGCGCCCGGCGACGGGGCTTCTTTTCTGCCGGCGATCTCAGCTTCGGGCAGGTTTGTGGCCTTTCTTTCTACTGCCGCCGGCCTGGATGGGGAGAGCGATGCACCGGGGGCGTACCTGCACGACCTGCTCACCCGCCAGACACGCCGCCTGCCGCTGCCTTCCGGAGCAGATGGGGTATATACCGGTATGCGCCCTGCCATCTCAGCCGAAGGCAGCACGGTCGTATTTGCCACCCGCGGCTTGACCGGAATCGTCCTGTATGCCTACGATCACGCCCAGGGAGAAACCAGGCGTGTCGGTCCGGTTACCTTCCAGACCAACTCGGGATTAGCTGCACTGCAGGTTGGCATCTCCTCCGATGGGCGCTGGCTGGCTTACCCGTCGTGGGACTCCGGCTCGACAGGGCGTCTGGCCTTCGTGAACCTGGTGGACGGACGCCAGAGCACGCTGGCAAGCATCCCTGCCGGCGCAGGCAGCACGGCTTTCAGTCAGGTCGCCCTTGGCGCAGACGCCGGATCGGCAGCCTATATCCTGGGGCGTCCAGGACAGACCCGCCCCACACCGCCTGGACCCGCCTGGGCTGTCGAAACCGGCAGGCAGTCGGACCTGCGCACCATGGTCGCCGGATGGGTCAGCGATGGCGCCGGCAATCCCCTGCCGGGCATTACCGTCAGCACGCGCGACGGGCTGCGCGCGGTAACGGATGCCAACGGCGGTTTCCGTTTCACCGGTCTGGCGCAGGGAGAAAACCGGGTGAAACCAGAGCTGCCCGGCTATGAATTTTCACCCACCAAGTATGATCTGACCGTCGGCCCTGGGCTGGCAGGCGCCAGCGAGACCGGCAACCTCAGCCTGGCTTTTACCGCCTGGCCTCAAGCGGTGGTGGATGCAGCCCGCGCCAATATCGGCATGCCCTATTCGCTGAACCGCGGCTGCCCCTCGCCCTTCATCCCCTGCGGAGGTCCATACAGCGGTTTCTACAGCGGCGACTTCACCGACCTGGTGCTGGACGCCTACCGCCTGGGTCTGGATACCGGGCTGCAGTCCGTACTGGAAAACGACCTGCTCAATAATCCCCGCTGGTACTACCGGTGGCGCAGCCTGCGCAGCGCCCAGGATATGTGGCGCTTCTTCGCCTACCGCGGCCTGGTCCTGGAGCACAGCCAGGGCTACCTGCCCGGAGACATCGTTTTCTTCGATTGGGAAGCCGATGGGCGCGTGGATCACGTTGCGCTGGTTTCCGACACCAACGAGCGCAGCCGCCCTACCCTGCTGGTGGACACAACCGGCGTGACCCAGGAGAACCCCTCCGGTGATACGATCGAATTCGAATGGCAGTCTTACCACGAGAGTTCCAACGTTGGGCACGCCCGTTGGTCGGCGGTGCAGTCCGGGCGCTCGCCGATTGGCGAAATACTCGGCGGTCCCGCCCAGAGCGCCGGACAGCCGCTGCTCCTGGTTGCCCTCGATTCCAGCGAGGCGCAGCTGCGCCTGCGTTCCGGCGCTCAAGATTGGATCACTAGCAGCACAAACCGGGTGACAGATGTGCTCGGCTCACAGGTGCGCGCGGCCCAATACGGCCCTACCCAGGTGATCAGCGTGGATTCACCCGCCGCCGGAGATCACTGGTGGACGATTGAAATTTCCACCGCCGTCACAACCACTTTCCAGATGGCAATCCAATTGGTGCAGCCGGGTCTGGTCGTGGACGATTCGATTACCGAAGGCGTCGCGACACCCGGCGCGGCACGCCTGTACCTGTTCCAGATCCAGCCAGGGGAAGGCACCCTGGAAATAATCCGTCTGGTCGAGCCGGATCCATAGATCCATAAGGGCACGCCGCTGCTGCTGGCATGCCCTTGTTCCCAACCGGCGGGCTTACTCTTCCTGGATCGATACCGATCCAATCACCAGCCCCACTTCTAAGTCGACCTGAATATCCGCACTGTCATAGCCTGGAGAGGTGTATATGCTGTCGTTTCTGCTGTAGTTATCCGGGGTATTCACGGTGACCAGCAAGGTATTGGTGTCGATGCTCACTCCCACGCCCTCAGGCACAATAATCACGATCTGCCCGACAGCAGCCTGCAGCTTGCCGGAAAAATCGCTGCCTTCCGGCAGAGTAACCTGCACGTCACCAGCGCCCAGGTTGGTTTCCAGGGCAGTGAGCTGCAGCTGCGAAAGATCGAGCAGCATTTGCCCTGCGCCCATATTGGTCTGTAAATCGATGGGCACTGCGGAGGTTAGCTGCAAATCCCATTCCCAGGATGATTTCATCTCCTTGGTAAAAACGAACTGCCCGCCGCGGTCGCGCAGCGTATAGATCAGCATGCCATCATCCACGCTCTGGCTGGCGCTCAAGCCGCCAAAGGGCTGTTCGTCTACTTCGCCGCTGATCAACAGCTCCTGGTTGTCCATGCCGCTCAGACGCAATTGCCCCGCAGCCGGCGAGAGGGTGACCCGCGCCCGGCTGGCGCCCTCCAGGGATTGGGAAATTTGCTCGCTGGCAACCGCCTGACCGCCGCTGCCCGGCACTACCCCAATCCACCACAGCGCCGCCGCCAGCACCGCCAGCACCACGACCACCCCCACCAGCGATCCTAGCCGCGACTTGCGCCCAACGATGACGTCGAAGCCGATGGCAATCAGCAGGATCGGCCACAGCCGCAGCACCACCCGCCACACGTCCACCACCAGCAAGCCCAGGTTCGCCAGCAGGAAGACAACCCCCAGCCCCATCATAAAGGCTGCTCCAACCATGCCTTCACCGCGGTAGATGCTGTCCAGACCGATCAAAATCAGCAGCAAGGGCCACAGCTGGATGAGCGCATTCCAGAACGTTCCCTGCACTACGCCCAGGTTGTTGAGCAGGAAGATGACGCCCAGTGCAATCAAGAACAGCGGACCAAATAACCCAGGCCTGCGTTTCGTAGTAGTAGATTCGTTGCTTTCCATTTACTTTTTTCCTCTCGATTTGCGATTGCGCCACAGCAAGAGCACGCCCCCTAAAATCAGCATGATTGCCAGGACAATATCGAAATCCAACCAGATCAGCCACGGCAGTTTGAGGCTTTGCGCCAGAAAGATCACCCCCATGATTATGAGCGCCGCACCCACAACCAGGCTGGCCTGCGGATTTGGGCTGCGCACCATGGTGCGCAGTTCTTCACCCATCTCGCGCGCATGGGCAGCGATCTCTTCACTCCCGCTGCGCACCGTGCTGGAGAAGCTGGTATCTTTTTCCAGATCATCAGGCGGCATGACAATCCACAGCAGCAAATAGATGGGAATGCCGATGCCGTTGCCAAAAGCCAGCAGAACAAAGAACAGGCGCACAATGGTGGCATCGATGCCCAGGTAGGCCCCCAACCCGCCGCAAACGCCGCCGATCATACGGTTGTCCTGGCTGCGATACAGTCGTCTTTCCATAGTACACCTTACCTGTTCAGGAAGTTGCGGGCGACCAGGAAAAGCCCTGCCACGATCAGCACCACCGGCACCAGGATGCCCGCCATGTTGCCCGCCGCCATGATCACGATCAAACCCATTCCGCCCAGGATGCCCGCCGGAATCCAGGGCCATTTCATGCGCCCCTCACCGGTGGGCACCATAGTCAGCAGGGCAAAGGTGGCTGCCAGCCCCAGGAAAAAGACGCCTCCCACTTCCAGACCGGGGGCCAGGTCGCTGAGCAGCGCCACCACACCCAGGGTCAGCAGCACGCCGGCAGGGATCAACGCCCACCAGAAATCGCGCCGCAGTAAATAAACCACCAGGAAGCTGGCGCCGATGCCTCCCAGGATGATGAAGCCTCCCAGCAAACCCGAAGCTGCCGGCAGGATGACATCCAGGAGGATGATAAGACCGATGCTGAACAGCGTAAAACCGGGGATCAGCGCCCACCACTGCTGTCTATCCTGCATAAACCAGCTTAAGAAGAACGTGCCTCCCAGGCCAAACACCAGCGCCCAGAACAGACCGCCAAACTGAAAATCCAACAGGGTTTGCGCCAGGAACAGCACACCCCCGGCGATCAACAACAATCCCCAAAATACTCGCGAACTAATCCATTTGAACATAGGTTCCTCCAATGAGTGATACTCCTGTCAGGCAGGGTTTTCCGGTTTCCCGGCTGATGAGATCAAGCTTTGCTTCAGATCCCATAATTTTTGGCTCAGCGATACGTGATAAATGTGCGGGTTCATGATCCGGCGCACGCCAGTATCCAATCGTTCCACATCCCGCATGCGCACCTTGCGGATTTCCTGCAGATCCGGCAGCTGGTAGACTCGCTTTCCCTCTACCAGCACATCAACCAGCAGCGGTTCGACCAGGCTCAACTCCGCGCGTCGCAGATTGCGCTGCTTGGTGTGATCTGTCGGGTGGCGCAGGCGGAACGTGTCCATTCCGGCTGGGTCTTCGCCATCCAGGCAGACCAGATCGGCGGTCGCCTTACCGCGCTGGTCGTACAGCCGCCAGACGTGCTTATAACCCGGGTTAGGGGTCTTCGATAGCGACTCGGAAATCTTGATCGCAGGCAGCCACTGATCCTGGTGGCAAACCGCCACCAGTTTGTACACGCCACCCAGGGCCGGTTCGCCCCAGGAAGTAATCAGGCGCGTCCCCACGCCGTACACGAGGCGAGAAACCAGCCGGTCGGGATCAACCCCGTAGCGCGGCGCTTCTTCCACAATTTGAGTCAGAATCTGCCAGATGACCAGCTCGTCCAGGTTGTTCGACAGCACGATAGAGGCGTCTGTAAAACCGGCCTGATCCAGCATCTGCGCTGCGCGAATGCTCAGGTATGCCAGGTCGCCGGAGTCCAGGCGGATGCCGACCGGGCGGTGGCCCTTTTGGTGCAGCTCTTCGAACACGCGAATGGCATTCGGCACACCGCTCTCCAGCGAGTTGATCGTATCCACCAAAAGCAGGCAGTCATCCGGGTAAACTGCGGCGTAGGCGCGAAAAGCATCCAGCTCACCCATACCCATCGTCATGAAAAGCTGCACCATGCTGTGGGCGTGGGTGCCTTTTGGCGGCAGGCCCAGGATGGCTGAAGCGCCAACGTTGGAAGTAAAATCAGCCCCGCCGATCAATGCGGCGCGCGCTCCGGCAGTCGCGCCTCGATCCTGGGCGCGGCGCAGCCCAAACTCCAGCATGAGCTGGCCTCTGCCAATCTCGCGCAGGCGCGCCGCCTTGGTGGCGATCAGGGTCTGGAAATTGAGATGGTTGAGCAGCGATGTTTCCAGGATCTGCGCCATCAAGACCGGCCCCTGCACCACGGTCAGGGGGATGTTTGGATGGACCACCCGCCCTTCAGGGATGGCGCGCAGGCTGATGCCGTCGAAGCTGCCGTTGCGCCTCAGCCAGTCCAGAAAATCATCTGCAAACAACGTTGCGCCGCTGGCTGACTTTTGGGCACGCAGAAACGCGATCTCTTCATCCCCAAAATGCGCCTCTTGCATCCAGTCCAACAGCCACTCCAGACCGGCGCTGATGCAAAAACCGGCCTTATGCGTGCCGTAGTCCGGGTAGCTGCGGAAGTAGTGATCGAACTGCACCAGTTTTTCGTGCAGACCGAAGCGGTAGTACAGCTGCGCCATGGTCAACTGGTACATATCGGTAAACAAGATGCCCTCCGCCAGGTCTCGCTTAGGTTTGTTCATGCACGAACCTCAATACACGGCTGCCACAGGCAGCTCAGTCGATGGTCACGGAGCCGACACCCATCTCGATATCGACATCCACTTTATTGGCTGCCGTATCGTAATCCGGGGAGCGGTAGTCCGACCCTGCCTGCGGGAAGCGCCGGGTATCTACATTTATACTGGAAAGGCCCGACCGGCTGCGAATCTGCGCGGCAACGCCCTGGGGGATGTGCACGTCGACGGAAGCCGCGCCGGACGAGATGCGCACGCGGGTAAAGCCGCTGTTCGACGGCAAGCGCAAGTCGGTTGAATTGGCGCCCGACTTCAGATGCACCTCAGAAACCAGCATGTCGCTGAGATCTAACCTGGCTTCGTTAGCGCCGATTTCCAGGTCGAGCGCCACAGGGATTTCCCGGTTCAGGCGCAAAGACCAGTTGATGGCATCACTAGACCCCCAGATGAACGGGATTAAGGTGATGTCGCTGCTCAGGCGCACGTCAACTTCCTTCCCCCGGCGATCCACCCGCTGCGTGGTGCCGCGGCTGAAATCGCCTTCCAGCAGCATGCCTGCAGCTGCTCCGGAGGCCACGTGCAGCCGGCCTGCGCCGTGGTTCAGCTTCAGGCGTGCCCTTTCAGCGCCCTCCAGCGGGATGCTGATCTGCGTGGTCTCGCCCTGGCTGGAAAATGATTGTCTGAAGAGCAGGCGAGCGCCGAGTGCGATCAAAAATAACGGCCCGACGAGCGACCACAAATTGATATTCCCAAAAATTCCCAGGTTATCCAGAAGTAGAAGAACGCCAAACAATACCAGCACGATGCCCCAAAATACGGAATTCCTGTTCATACGATTGCTCCTCGCGGTGATGGCTTTCTATCAGGGATGTTGGGGGGTAAGCTGCCGGCCGCCCCAGGCTGTTCAATTTCATTTGATATACGTGCAGTGCTAGACAACGTTGCAGTTAATGTACCAGATTTTCCCCCATGCCTGCAGTCATATTTCCATAAGATAATCACAACTCCTTCACTAGATCTTCATAACTCACCGCTATGCTATGGCAGAAATCATTCAGTATGAGGAGGACGGCATCCGATGCGAAGTTTGAACATCAAGCCGCGCGACCGCCGCAATTGGAGCGGTATCGCCAGGCGCATCATCCAGTGGGGATTCGTAGCCCTGATCGTAACCGCAGCCATCCGGCACAACCTGGCAGAAGAAAGCACAACCGCCTCGATTGACGCCCTGTGCCCCTTTGGCGGGCTGGAAACGCTCTGGCGTATGCTGGTCGAAGGCAGATACATACCTAAGACGCACCCTTCGAATATCGTTCTCGGTCTGGGGCTGCTCTTTGGCGCGCTTCTCAGCGGAGCGGCTTTCTGCGGCTGGGTATGCCCATTTGGCAGCCTGATGGACGGGCTGACCTGGGTGCGGGAACGGCTCAAGCTGCCGGAGCTGCGCATCCCGGAAAAAGTCGATCGCTGGCTGCGCTACGGTCGCTTCCTGGCGCTGGCCCTGGTTCTATTCAAAACGGTCGAGACCGTGAAGCTGTGGTTCTCAGGCTACGACCCTTACCGCACCATCTTCAGCCTGGAGTGGTTGTTTGCGTTCAACCTGGCTGAACACTGGCCCGCCTACCTGGTGGCGCTGGTCGTGCTGCTGGCTTCATTTTGGGCGCCGCGTGCCTGGTGCAAGTATGCCTGCCCCCTGGGCGGCGTGCTGAGCCTGTTAGGGCACGTGAGCGTTCTGCGCATCCAGCGCGACGCCGCCGACTGCAAAGGCTGCGCCGTGTGCGAAACGCCATGCCCGGTTGGCATCCGCGTGGCGGCGGCAGCCCCACGTGTGAATACCAACTGCATCGGCTGCCTGGAGTGCGTGGAAGCCTGCCCGCGGCATGCCTCGCTGCAGGTGCGCCTGTCTCCCTCCTGGTTGGACGGACTGCGCAGCATCTTCCGCCGCTTGCGAGGCGCCGGGGATGTGCAGCCATGAACGTCAACCGTTTCTTCCTGCCTGTACTCATGCTGGTTGCGCTGTTTGGCAGTTATCTCGTTGGCAAAGCCACCGGTTTTTGGCAGGTCAGCGGGCGCCAGATGCTGGACACCGGCGGTATGTCCTCCGGTAGCGATATCCGCGGCTGGATGACGTTGGAACAAATCTCGGAGGGATACGGCATTCCCTTGCAGCAGCTTTATGCACTGCTCGAACTTCCTGCCAGTATTCCCGCTTCCACCGCGCTGAAAGATCTGGAGCAGTCGCTGGAGGGTTTCGAGGTCAGTGTGGTGCGTACAGCCGTGGACGGGTACCTGGCAGGCGGTGCACAGCTCGAAGCGCCCATTATCGCACCCACCCCGACCAGCGCCGCGCCTGAAGGCGGCAGTCCAGTCGAGCATATGCCCTCAGGCGAGGGCAGCGGTCCAGCGCCGCTCCAGCCCGGCGAGGTGCTGCCCGGCGATGCCATCCGCGGCCGGCATACCCTGCAAGAAATCGGGGATCAATGCCAGGTGCCGCTGCCCGATCTGCTGGAGGCGCTGGGACTGCCCGCGGATACAGACCTGCACACCGCTGTCAAAGACCTGGGCGTCGAGGTCATGCTCATTCGCCAGGCAGTCACCACTCTGCAGCAGGCAGCCAGCCCTTAACCACGGCTGGCTCAAATTCGACAGTCATGCTGGGGCTGCGGGTGGATTATTTCACCTGCGGCCCCTTGTTTTTATCAGGAAGGGGGTAAAATAGGATTTCGAGAAGCCATGATGAGAAACGAAGACAGTGGACTTGCAGTCGCATTGGGAGATTTCCGCGAAGCGCGCAGCCAGGCGGTTTTGCAGGAGATCCTGGCGCGGGTGCGCGGCGAACCGGTCGAGCTGCTCTCCTACGAAGAAGTCCGCCAGATGCTGCGTGCTACCGGCAGCGCAGAGGCGGGTCTGCGCGATATCCCCCTGGATGCGATCATCGGCAGCGTGGGGCGCTACACCGACTTCACCCGCAGCTTCCTGCCTCGTGATCGCGTGAATGAAGAGCGCTGGGCGCGGGTTAAAATGCTGGTGCATGACTCGGTCGGGCTTCCGCCCATCGAGGTTTACAAGATCGGGGAAGTCTATTTCGTCATAGATGGCAACCACCGTGTCTCGGTCGCACGCCAGCTGGGCGCGACCCATATCCAGGCTTACGTTACCGAAGTGCGCACCCGCGTGCCGCTCACACCCGACATCCAGCCCGACCAGCTGATTCTCAAGGCGGAGTACGTGCAGTTTCTGGAACAAACCCGCCTGGACGAGCTGCGCCCGGACAGCGATTTAAGCGTCACCGTCCCCGGGCAGTACCCCATCCTCCTTGAGCATATCTCGGTGCACCAGTATTTTATGGGAATCGAATCACAAAAAGAGATCCCATATACTGAAGCAGTCACCCACTGGTACGACACGGTCTACCTGCCGACCGTTCAGATGGTGCGTGAGAGCGGCATCTTGCATTATTTTCCGGAGCGCACCGAAACAGATCTGTATCTGTGGCTGGCAAAGCACCGCGCCGAATTAGAAGAGCAGCTTGGCTGGAAAATCCGCCCGGAGTATGCCGTCCAAACCCTGTCCGAGCGCTTGCAGTCCGGACAGCCCACCGGGATTGTGCGCCTGGGCGGGCGCCTGCTGGAGGCCATCTTACCCGTCTCTATCGAAGGCGGCCCCCCGCCAGGTCAATGGCGCAAAACCGCCCTGGCGGCCCGTGGAGAAGAGCGGCTGTTCCAGGAAATTTTGGTGCCGGTCGATGGGCAAGAGAGCGGCTGGTTTGCCCTGGAGCAAGCGCTGCGCTTTGCCCGGCGCGAGGGATCGAGCCTGCATGGCTTGCACGTGGTGTCCTCACCAAAAAGGCAGAACAAGCCGGAAGCGCTGGCAGTGCAGGCCGAATTCGAGCGGCGCTGCAAGCTGGCGGGCGTACCGGGCAGCCTGGTGATTGCCAGCGGCAAGGTTGCCGAAGAAATCTGCAGCCGGGCACGGTTGACCGACCTGGTGACCACCACCCTGCTCTACCCGCCCGGGGCGCAGATGTTCGAGCGCCTGGACTCAGGCTTTCGCGATCTGATCCAGCGCTGCCCCCGCCCCGTCCTGGCGGTGCCCCAGGTGGTCACCGAATTGGAGCACGCCGCCCTGGCATTCGATGGCAGCCCAAAATCCAGAGAAGCCCTGTTCGTGGCAGCCTACCTGGCAGCCCACTGGCAGATCCGACTTTCAGTGTTCACCGTTTTCGAAAACAGCCGCCTGCCGCAGGAGACGCTGCTGGCAGCTCAAACCTACCTGGAAGAGAAGCAAATCCAGGTTGATTACCGGGCAGAAAATGGCCCCGTCTCTGCCACGCTGCTGAAATTGATCGAAGAATGCCGGGCAGATCTGGTCATCATGGGCGGCTACGGGCACAGCCCTGTGCTCGAGGTTGTACTCGGCAGCACCGTCGATCACATCCTGCGCAAAGCCAGGCTGCCTGTCCTGATCTGCCGCTAATCTGATTTACCCTTGCCTTTTCTGCGCCGGGATGCATAATCTTCCCGGAACTGCTCGGCAGCCTTCTCCACGCTGACATCACTGCCGTAGTTGTTTTGCAAGAACCACCGGTGGCTCATAATCCACAGGTACAGGTCGGTTTCCGTCCGTCCCGGAAAATCCTTCAGAATTCCCTGCTCCCGCACCATTACCACCAGAGGTCGGTATACGTTTTCATACCAGGATTGCACCGCATCTTGAAAGGACACTTCTTGCTGGCGATGTTCGCCCAGGTACCAGCGGTGGGCGCGGATATGCTCCAGCAGGCGCTCATACTGCCCGGGAATGGTCGCCTCGAACCTCTCCTCTGGATAAAGCTCGTTGACCAAAGTACGCCGGAAGAAACCGGCTTGCTCCTGCCGCAGCAAGGCAATATCCACCCAGTTCGAGCGTTTGAGCAGGTTGACCAGTTTGCCCACCGCCCCCAGCGGAAACTCATCCTTGATTTGCCTGCCGGCGGCGGCGCGTAAGGCGCTCTCCCCTTTCGCCTGATCGATTGGCTCCAGTCCGGCCTCGTCCTGATAAGCATCCCGCAGGTAGCCCTGGTAGGTGACGATCCATAGATACAGGTCTGTTTCGGTATATTTCAGAAAGCTGCGCAGCAGGTTCTGAGAGCGAATCAGCTCCACCACGGGTAGATATACGTTGTCGTACCACGATTCGGCTGCTGCCTGCAGATCCACCGCCTGCTGGCGCTGCTCGCCCAGATACCAGCGGTGCACGGAGATGTGCTCCAGCAGGCGCTGGTACTGCCCGTTGACCGCGGTTTCGAATCTGGCGCCGGGGCGCGTCTCGTCCAGCTGGGTTTCCTTGAAGAAATTAAAGCTCTCTTGCTTCAACGCCAGCTCATCCAGGCTGGCATCCGGCGTAACCGGTACGGGCACGTCGATCTCGATCACGTAGGCATCGATGTAGGCCTGACCGCGCTCGCGCGCGACCGATACCCGGTGGTTGCCGTCTTTGACGAAGTACACCTCGCCAACCTTGAGAAGCTCTACCGGAGGCAGGATGACATCCTGGTAGTGCGCTTTATCGATGCTGATCCAGCGATCGCGGGTTCTGCCCTGCAGCGGCAGAAAGGCGCGGTCAAAATCCAGGTAGCGTCCCGTGCTGCCCACGATCTGATCGATCGGCACCTGCCGCATCCCGGCGTAATGCTGACCGCGCAGGTCCAGGCGCTGGCGAACTTCATCGAAGGGCAGCAGTTTGTTGGAGCTACCCGTCACCCAGTTCAGCACCCGGCGCCAGAAAGCCTTTGCCAGAGCCCATTCGAAATCCTGGGAGGCGCGTAGGTCGTCGCTCATCGCAATCTTACTCCTGAAAATTCACCTGGCTTCGCCTGGATCGTGCTTTCACCTGCAGCCGGTCCAGCTCGGTCTCACGGAAGCCAAAGGTATTGATCACCTGGGTGCGCCCCACCTGGGTGAGGGTAACCGTATCCGGGCGGTACACGTGCACGTGCCCGTGAAAGTGATACGCCGGCTGGAAGACATCGATCAGCCAGCGAAAGGCAGGCACCCCCCAGTGGGGTTTATCCTCCTGATCGTGGATGCCGCGCGGCGGCGCATGTGTTACCAGCAGATCCAGGTAGCGACCAAACAGTATGCGGTTCGCCAGGAAGCGCGGCACCAGGCGAAAGACGTGCAGCCACATCTCGTGGGAGGTATATTGAAAAGGCCCTTCACGATAGCGCAGGCAGCCCTCTATGCCTGCCAGGATGAGCTTCTCGTGAACGACCACCTTGCTGTGCAGGTCGACCGCTCCGTTTGGGTAGCTGCGCGGACCGGCGACGGTATATTCCACCAGCTTATCGTGGTTGCCGCGCACGAAAAAGAACGGTTTATCCAGCACACTGATCACGTATTCTTGATACGAATATGGCAGATCGCCGCAGCCCAGCACGAAATCAACGTGCGGAAAACGCTGGCGAACAGCCGGGCTGTAAACGAATCGAACGGCGATATCGCTGAGCGACAGGACGATCATGACCGGAGGCGGTCCATTTTCAGATATTCCCCTTGCTCCAGGCGCTCAAGATCTCTCAAGATCGCGGGCAGCTTTTCGCGGGCTGCCTGCTCACCCAGGCGGTAAATGCGTTCCCGCTGCGAAAAACGCACGTAGCTTTCCCCGCGCAGCGCCGGGGCAATCAGGCAGTCGGCCCGGTCGATGCCGCCCCCGGCCCGTTCGACCAGGATTTCCAGTGCATTCACCCCCATCCCAAACGCCCCCCAGCCGCGACGGATAGAAGCAATGAAGATGTCCACGCCAATCACATACTGCGCGCCCATCAGGCGCAGCACATCCACCGGCACGGTATCCGCCTGGCTGCCATCCCCCAGCACCAACCCGTCCAGGTGAACAGGGGTAAAGATGCCTGGCACCGAGCAGCTGGCGCGCACTGCCGGCGCCAGGCGGCCCTGCCGCAGCCACACCGGCGCGGCGCGCTCCAGATCGGTTGCCACGGCTGCAAACGGAATCTTGAGGTCGGAGAAACTGAGATCACCCAGGGTGCGCACCAACCAGCGCTCCATAAGATCGAAGCTGAAGAAACCCTGGCGCGGCCACACCGTCCTGAGCAGGTGCCACCAGCGCAGCCGCATGGCGTTTTCCTTGATCTGCGTGGTGGAGTATCCGGCGCAGTAGATCGCGCCCACCAGAGAACCGGCGCTGGTTCCAGCGACATAATCGATGGGGATGCCGGCTTCTTCCAGCACGGAGAGCACGCCGATATGCGCCATACCGCGCACCACCCCTCCGCCCAACGCCAGGCCAACCTTCACGCTATCACTCAAATCGCACCTTGCATTCTGACTGAGCCTTGCAGCCGCACAAAGCGCTCCTTCAGGCTGGCTTATGATTAGAAGTCGACCGGGCGACCTGCATACGCGTACTCGAACAGGCGCTGGAGGTCATCACGGTAGGCATAGCGCGGCGAGAATACCAGCCCGCTGTCCAGCTCTGCCCGGTCGCACAGCTCCGGCAGCGCATGGTCGAATTGTTCTTGCGAGATACCGGCTTGCGACAAAGACTGCGGCAACCCAACTTTCTGGAGCAAACCGCGCGCCGCCTGGGCTAATTGTACACCCGCTTCCCGGTCACCGCCGGCTTTCAAATCCAGAGCCTGTGCCAGCCCGCGGTAGCGGCCCAGGTTGACCTGCACGTTGAATTCGATGCTGTATGGCAGCAGCATGCCGGTCAGGCGACCGTGCGGCAGCTTGAGAACAGCTCCGGCAGCATGCCCCAGGGAATGTGCCAGCGCAACATTGCTGTTCCCCATCGCCAGCCCCGCGATCGCCGCTGCAACTGCCATTTTCCCGCGCGCCGCAGCGTTATCCGGCCCGTCCAGCACTGCAGACGGCAAATTTTCGATGATCATGCGGGCTGAGTGAACACACAGCGCGTCGCTGAACTCGTTAGCCATGCTGGCGGAATAAGCCTCCACGGCGTGGGAGAGGGCGTCGATACCGGTATCTGCCGCCAGCCAGGCAGGCATGGATTGCGATAATACCGGATCCACGATTGCCAGGTCTGGGATGATTTCATATGACCCCAGGCCGATTTTGCGCTTCTCGCCGGTATCCGTGAGCACGCTCCACGGGGTCGCTTCCGATCCTGAGCCAGATGTGGTGGGTATGGCGACCAGGCGCGCCTTGGCCCGCAGGCCGAAGGTTTCCACCGGGTTGATCGCATCCAAGGCCACGTCCGGGCGTTCGTAAATGAACCAGGCAGCCTTGGCAGCATCCAGTACTGAGCCGCCTCCCAGGCCGACCACCCAATCGGGCTGGAAGTCCGCCATCGCCTCGGCGCACCGGCGCGCCGTATCCAGGCTGGGGTCTGGCTCAACTTCGTGGAAATCGGCGCACTGCATGCCCGCCAGTACCAACTGCTGCCGCACCAGCTCGAGGTGACCCAACTGCTGCATGGCAGTGTCGGTGACGATGAAGGCGCGCCGTCCGGAGAGCTGCGCCAACCAGCTCAAATCATCTTCACCAAAGACGAATTTTGGGCTGTTGAAGAACCACATGCGCACGCTCCCTGCCGCTGACTGGCAAACACTAAGAGGAATAATTTTATTATATCTTACCGGTATTCCCTCAAGATACGGGGGCGTGGGATGTGATTCTGGGCGCATTGACACCCTGGCAGCGCGGTGCTATATTTGATTCATACCTGTAGGCTGGCGATGGATGGAGGGCATACGGTGGATGAGCTGACCGTGCTCGAAGCGAAAAGATACGGCATCATTAGCTGCCTTGCCGATTCAACCCTGGAGAAGGCAATCCAGCGCATGGTGGCAGAAGATATCAGCGGTTTGGTGGTGGTGGATCAGGATGGGTACCTGGAAGGCATCATCACCCGCACCGACCTGCTGCGCGCCTACCAACAAACTCCCGATTGGAAATCCTGCAAAGTCTCCGACTTCATGAATACCGAAGTCATCACTGTCACCCCGAACGACCCCATCAGCCGTGTCATCCAGCTCCTGGTAGCGCATCAAATCCACCGCCTGGTCATTGTGCAGAAAGAAGAACAAAATCTGCGCCCCGTCGGAGTCATCTCGGATGCTGACCTGGTTTATCACATGTCCAGATTATCCTCTCTGTGATGTGGGTGAATGACCCCAGGTCTTCAGAGCATAAGTCTGGATCCATCTTGATACAGGCAGGAGTGAACGGCAATGAGAAGCTCTAGAACCGGAAAGACTGCGCTCGTCCTGGCGGGCGGGGGCCTTACCGGCGCCGTTTATGAAATCGGCGCTCTCAGGGCAATCGACGACCTTTTGGTGGACCGCTCGGTCAACGATTTCGACATTTACGTCGGCACCAGCGCCGGCTCGCTGGTCTCCTCCTTGCTGGCAAACGGCATCAGCCCTGAAGAGATGCTCAAAGCGATCGAAGGCACCCACCTGGGCGTCCAGCCGTTGGAGCGCGGAGATCTGTTTGGGCTGAACTATCGAGACCTGATCAGCGCCGGATGGAAACTGCCGCGCATTTTGCTCGAATCGGGGAGCTACTACCTGCGCAACCAGCAGGATCTGACCATATTCGATTTCTTGTGGTCACTGAGCAGCGCTCTTCCGGCAGGCTTTTACGATGGTTTGGCGCTGGAGCGCTATCTGCGCCAGGCTTTTAAAAAATTGGAGTGCAGCAACCAGTTCGATGCGCTCGCCCGCGATCTATTTATCATCGCCACGCAGCTGGACAATGGTGAACGGGCAGTCTTCAGCCGCGAGAGCAACAAAGAAGTTCCCATCACGATGGCAGTCGCCGCCTCCTCGGCTTTGCCTGTGCTCTACAAGCCGGTGCGCATCGGCGAGCACGAATACGTGGACGGGGGCCTGCGCGGCAATGCCAGCCTGGACGTGGCAATCGAGCACGGCGCCACGCTGGTGGTGTGCATCAACCCGCTGGTGCCGTATTCCTCTGGAGAGCGCGAGCCAGGCTCCGGAAAGGGCAAGTCCATCCGTCACCTGAGCGAAAAAGGCGTCCAATCGGTTACCAACCAGACGCTGCGCATCACCACGCATGCCGGGCTGCAGTACCATATCAAGCAGCTGCGCCGCTCCCACCCGGAAGTGGACATCATCCTGATCGAACCCAGCCCCGAAGATTACAAGATGTTCTTCTACAACATCATGCGCTACTCTGCCCGGCTGACCGTCGCCAGGCATGGTTTTGAATCCGCCACGCTGGACCTGGCGGAAGATTACAATCTCTACAAGCAGGTGCTGGCGCGCCACTCCATCCCTATCACCCGCAGGCTGGTGATCGAACAGATCGCCGAGATACGCGCCTCCAACAACGACCCCGAGGTCATCCGCCGGGTGCTGGAAGCGCGCAGCAGCGCCTGCAGCCACCGCCGCCGCGGCTCACCGGTTTGCCAGCTCACCCGCACCCTGGCAGAGCTGGAGATGGCGCTGGATTCGATGAGCGCCGGCTGACCCCCTTCCTGCGGATCGCCCTATTCGTGGATGGCTTTATTCTGGTAAATCTGGGGGTAAAGCAGCTTGCCGCGCTGGAAGATGCCTTCCAGCGCGGACGTCTTCCACACCGGGCCGCGCACGCGCATCACCCCGTTTGCCAGGGCACGTTTCAAGGATAATCTGCCCATCAGGATTTCGTGCAAAGTATCGGCAGACAGCTCCACATCCAGGTCTGGGCGCAGCCCGTCCTTGCCGTATTGGATATCCACCGGGTTGGTGCGCCCATTGATCACCACCAGCGCCACCGGGTCGCTGCAGCGGATGCGAATTGCCAGCCTGGAGCGCGCCAGCGCACCGACCGTTTGCGGATCCTGGGACTGCAGCCCCGAGAACAGTCGCTCGAGATTGGTGTAAAGATCTTGACTGTCTGGGTATACCGGCATATTCCTACCAATAGAGATGGTTTGCTGCGAGATGCTTCACTTCGTTCAGCATGACATCAGATTCTACCCCAAAAACACCGACTTTCTCTCCGCCAGGCGGTAGTAAATCATCTCCTGGATGACATTGCGCACCTGGTCGGTGAGCTGCGAAACCAGGATCAGGTTGTTCTCCGCCGAAGGGTCGTATTGCTCCATCGGGATCGGCTCCCCGAAGTCGATGTACCACTTGGTCGGCATCGGTACAAAGCCGAGCGGGCCTAACCAGGGCCAGGTGATCGAGATGGGGAAGAATGGGAATCCGATCATCCTGGCAATGGTCGGCGATTTGTACAGCGATACGTAGGTCTCCTCCGCGCCCACCACCGAGACCGGGATGATTGGCGCCTGGGTGCGCAGCGCCATGCGGATGAACCCGCCGCGTCCGAAGCGCGCCAGCCGGTAGCGATCCTTGAACAGCTTGCCTACCCCCTTAAACCCTTCTGGGAACACCGCCACCAGCTCATCCTGCTCCAGCAAACGCAGTCCGTTTTCTTCGGTTGCCTGAACCTGTCCCAGCTTGGTGAACAAGGCAGAAAAGAGCGGCAGGGTGGAGATCCAGGTGGCGTACAGCGTGCGCACCAGCCGCTGGGCAGGGTGTTCGTTGTACACCGCTGTGCCGACCATGGCGCCATCCCAGGGGAGCTGTCCGGAGTGGTTGACCACCAGCAAGGCGCGCCCCGTTTCGGGGATGTTCTCTATCCCGGTAGTGGAGACGCGCCAGTATTTGCTGTACATAAAATCCAGGAACGGCTTGACCGTCTCCAGCACCTCCATATCCAGTCCCCACTCGTCGGTCTCGTATTCCCCGCTCAGGCGGCGGCGCAGAATGTCGCCCTGGTACTCGATGGAATAGTTCACCATGTACCAGATGCCCTTCCAGGTATCGATGTCGAACAAATCGTTGCCGACGGCAGAACGCAGCTTCTCCAGCACGCCCAGGCGCAGCTCCGGTGAGAACGAATCCAGGTTCTGCTCGATCAACCTGAGCAGCCGTACCGGTGAAAACGGCGGCGGCACGTATTCCGGCGTCATCGCCTGCACACGTAAGATCAGCTTATCCAGCTCTGCCATCATCTGGCGGCGCAGGCTCTCATTGGTCGCGCCGCTGAACTCTGCGCCGCTGAATTCAGCACCGTCATCCGCTGAGGCGGTATCGCCAGGCGCGGCTTCCGCTTCCGGCTGTGCAGCCGTAGTAAAACTGCGGTGAACCTGGCAGTACTGCTGATCTTCCAGGGCGTAATTCTTGCAAGGCTGGCCCGCTCGGGTGGTTGCCGCGCAGCGCGGCCTTTCTGCCTCACTCATCGCCTGCCTCCTCTTGCGAGATATCGCTTTCACCTTCCTGGCGCTCCCTCAACCGGCGCCGGCGCTCGATGGTATCCCGCAGGCGCTCCTCATCGTAGGGCAGTCCCCCCGCCAAGGCGTGCGCCCCAAACGACACGCCCTTCTCCGGGCGATAGCGCTGCACGCGCTGTTTCCCGGCAAACTCGCGCAGCGCCTCTTCGGCAGTGTAAACCGGCGCGAACAACAGCTCCTCGCGCATGCGCCTGAGGTCGCCCACCCAGGGGTAGCGGATGTAGTCCAGTTCGATGGGCACGTGACCGGTCATCCGCAGCCCGCTGCTTCCCAAGATCGAGGCGCCCCAGTAGGCGAAGGGGTGAAATACCGGCACCGCCAGCTTGCCTGCCAGCGCCATCAGCTTGGTCAGCGGCACCACACCCTCGGCAGCCACGTTGAAAACCCCCGGCGCATCCTCCAGCACGGCGTGCACCAGCGCGGCGACCACATCCTCCTCGTGGATCACCTGCATCATCGGGTCGAAACCGAGCAAAACCGGCGTCCATGTCTCGCGCAGGAAGCGGGTCATGGGTGTATCCACCTCAGGTCCCACGATGCTGGGAAAGCGCAGGATGGTGAGCGTGGTTTCCGGCGACTGGCGGCGGAAGCCGTTGCAGAAAGCCTCGATCTCCACCATATCGCGGGTATAGCCGTAGGCGCGGCTGCCGTTGAGCGGCGTCTCTTCCTTCAAGAAGGCGGAATTTTCCCCATTCGCCCCGTAGACTGCCGTGCTGCTCTTGAGCACGATCTTACGCACGCCGGCTTCGACGCAGGCTGCGAACAGCTTCATCGTACCCATCACATTGGCGTCGAACGCCGTTTCGCTGGGGCGTGCGTTGTCCACAAAGGAGAGATGGCAGACGGTGTGCACCTGTTCTTCTTTCAGCAGGTCTACCAGCCGCGGGTTGCGGACATCCGCCTGGATGGCGTCCAGGCCCTTGATGTTATCGCCGGGATCGCTTAAGTCCAGCCCGATGACGTGCACATCCGGCACTTCCAGCAGCTTCTCAGCCACTCGCCCGCCCCAAAATCCGGCCGCGCCGGTCACCAGGATCGCTTTCATTTCGTCCATACCCCTCCTCCTGAATTAATAGTTACTCACCGCAAAACAAAGATTGAAACACAAAGACCACAAAGCACATGCACTAAGTTCACAAAGAATGAAACCAATTACCTTTGAGTGCTTTGCGTCTCCTTGATGTTCTTTGTGTTGATCTTTTTGACCCGGGTTCTGCTGAGCTACTTGCGCGCTTGCCGGCGCTTTAGCAACAGCCCCAGTATACCCGCGCCGGCAGCCAGCGCCAGCCAGGCGGGCAGCCGCTCTCTGCCGGCGCGTACACCCTTCGCCATCACACGGATTTCGGCCAGCGCCTGAGCGGCCTCAAGCTGCAGGTGGTTGAAATGCTCGGGATTGGCGCGCAGTGCATCTGCCAGCGAGCGCTTGCGGGCAAGTTCCTCCTGGCTGATGTGCGCACCGAACGAGCGCAGCCCCGCCAGCTGAAAGCGATGTTTCTTGAACAGGCCGTAGATCTCGTCGACTCGCTCGATCGAGATATCCCTTCCCAGGGTGTAATCTTCGAAGCGGCCTTCCATCGCCAGAAGCATGGTTTCCGCCAGGCAAGCATAGGCCGTTTTGGGCGGCAGGCCGATATCGTAGCCAAAGTCTATTTCGCCAGTAATCAACACTTCGCCGGACTCGATCACCAAAACATCTTCACGCAAGGCAGCTTCAGCCTCATTGATATCCGGCGGGCGGGCCACATCGCAGATCACCGCCCCCGGCTTGCAGCGGGTGATATCCAGGACACGCTGCCCAATGGCTGAGGTCGCCGTGATCACCAGGTCGCACTCATTCAGCAGATCGCCGGCTTGTGTATCGGTGGTCACCCGCGCCTGGGATGTCTCTTCCAGGATGCGCCGCCTCAATTCATCCAGCTTTGTTTGCTCTTTCGAGACCAGCACAAGGCTGCCAGCCGCCCGGGCCAGCAGGCGGGCGCAAGCCGAGCCAATCGCCCCGCTGGCGCCGATTACCATCGCCCGCGCCCGCGACAGTTCCTGGGCACCCATTTGTACCAATGCCTGCCTGGCGGTTTCCAGCGTGACCGCGGCAGTCAGGCTGTTGCCGCTGGTGATGGCGATATCCACCTCACTTGCCACAGTGATGCCGCCGTCGCCGATCA
>JBGSTO010000699.1:0-6404 GCA_041736465.1 Anaerolineales bacterium
GCGAAGGATCTGGATCCTTCACTTCGCTCAGGATGACAGATCAAAAAAGAATATTTCGAAACTCTTCCTGCCTACCAGGTGGGGGTTATTTTTGGCGCGCAGCCGGATATTTCGCTATAATCAAGAGGTGAACGGGCGGGGTTCGAACACTCACTTCAAGGAGCCATGCATCATGAGCGAAAGCAGTTATGCCCTGCGTATGTCCCGGCTCGCAACCGGCATCCAGCTCTCCGGGCTGCACGCACTGGCCCTCAATCCTGGGTCAAGCCTGACTTATCTCACCGGGCTGCACTTTCATTTGAGCGAAAGGCCAGTCGTGGGTCTGTTCGTTCCACATGCGCCACCGGTGCTGGTTATCCCCGAGCTGGAAGCCGCCAAAGCCAGGCAGCTATCCTTTGCAGCTCAGGTGTTCGCCTACGGAGAAGATCCAACCACCTGGCAGGCCGTTTTTCAACAGGCGTGCCTGGCAGCCGGATTACAGCCGGGTCGCAAGGCCGGCTACGAGCCGCGCGGCATGCGCATGCTGGAATACGATCTGCTGGCGCAGGTTGCGCCGGGCTGCGCTTTCCAACCGGCGCCTGCCGTCGTGGCAGACCTGCGCGTGCGCAAAGACGCCGGGGAGGTCGAGAACATGCGCACAGCCGTTCACATCGCCCAGGCTGCCCTGGAAGCCACGCTGCCGGTAATCAAGACCGGCATCACCGAGCGGGAGATCGCTTCCGAACTGACCCTGCAGGTGCTGCGCCTCGGATCGGACCCCACCCTGCCGTTTGCTCCCATTGTCGCCTCCGGGCCAAACAGCGCCAACCCGCATGCCACGCCCACCGATCGCCAGCTGCAAGCCGGAGACCTGCTGGTAATCGACTGGGGCGCGGCCTATGATGGCTACTTCTCTGATCTGACGCGCACCTTTGCCGTTGGCCAGGTGGATGAAGAAATGGAGCGCATCGCGGCCATCGTGCTGGAAGCCAACACTGCCGGACGGCGCGCGGCAGGTCCTGAGGTGCTCGCCAGCAGCATCGACGCCGCCGCGCGCCAGGTGATCGAAGCCAGCGGCTACGGCAAGTACTTCACCCACCGCACCGGGCACGGTCTGGGCATGGAAAGCCATGAAGAGCCTTATATTCGCGGCGACAATGCCCTGCCCCTGGCTCCGGGCATGACGTTTACCGTTGAACCCGGCATCTATCTGCCGGATCGCAACGGCGTGCGCATTGAGGATAATATGGTGATCACCGAGAGCGGAGCAGAGACTTTGAGCGATATGCCGCGCCATTTACGCGTGCTCGGATAAGGGAATGCTCATCCCCACCGCAGAACCGTTTTTCTTTCCGGGCGGCGAAACGGGCTGCCTGCTGGTGCACGGTTTTACCGGCACGCCCAAGGAGATGCGCTGGTTGGGCGAGCACCTGTCAGCACAGGGCTTCACCGTCATGGCTCCCCGTCTGGCAGGTCATGCCACTCAACCGGGCGACCTGCGGCGGGTGCACTGGCAGGATTGGTTCGCCAACCTGGAAGACGGCTGGCACCTGCTGCACAATACCTGCCGGCAGGTATTCGTGCTGGGATTGTCCCTGGGCGGAGCGCTGGCGCTGCTGTTTGCGGCGCGGTTCCCGGTTAGCGGAGTGGTAGCGATGTCTACCATGTACGATTTGCCGCCCGACCCGCGCCTGCCGTACATCTCGTTTATACGCTGGTTCGTGCCCGCCGTCCCAAAAGCACCGCCGGATTGGAAGAATCCACAGGCCGCCAAAGATCATATCGAATATCCAGACTATCCGGTTGCGGGCATCCTGCAGCTGCGCGACCTGCTGGCAGCCATGCGCCTCGAGCTGCCGCGGGTGCAGGCGCCGGTGCTGCTGGTACACTCCCGCGTGGATGGCTCGGTGGCTCCGGAGAATATGCCGCACCTGTTCCAAAGTCTGGGCAACCAGGATAAATCGATGCTGTGGCTGGAGAACAGCGGGCACGTCATCACCCGCGAGCCGGAGCGGGAATTCCTGTTCCAGTCCATCGACAGCTTTATCCGCCGCGTGTCAGGTCCAGTGGCATGAACCGCGACTTGATCCTGATCGGGCTTTCATTGTTCACCTGGGGGTTGGGGGAGAGCACTTTCTTTTACTTCCAGCCGCTCTACCTGCAGCAGCTTGGCGCCGACCCGGTCAACATCGGCATCATTCTTGGGGCGTACGGCTTCGCCAACATGCTGGCGCATATCCCCGCCGGCTTTTTGGCGGACCGAATCGGACGCCGCCAGGTGATGTGGGCTGCCTGGTTCCTGGGTCTGCTGGCAACCTGGATCATGGCGCTGGCAGACAGCCTGCCTTTCTTCGTTACCGGCATGTGGCTGTATGCCCTGACGCTGTTCGTCGTCGCCCCACTGAACAGCTACGTCAGCGCAGCCAGCGGACACATGCGCCCCGAACGTGCGCTGACAATTGTTTCAGCCGCCTTCAGCCTGGGCATGATCCTGGGGCCGGTCATCGGCGGCGCCATCGGGGAAGCAGCCGGTTTCAGAACCATCTTTATAGTGGCAGGCGCGATCTTCATTATCTCTACTGCCATCATCCTGTTCATCCACCCACAGCCGGTCGAACGAGCTGTCCCACAGTCAAGCGGGAATGCCCAGCACAGCTACCTGCCGTACCTGGCATTCCTGGGAATCAATATGCTGGTGGTATTCGCCCTATACCTGCCCCAACCGCTGGCTCCAAATTATCTGCAAAACCAGGCGGGATTAAGCACCTCGCAAATCGGCAGCCTGTACGCCCTGAGCAGCATTGGCGTCGTCGTGCTGAACCTGGTGCTGGGACAGTTGGATGGCAGGCTCGGCTACATCGTAGGCCAGGTATCGGTGGGCCTGTGCGTGCTGCTGCTGTGGCGCAGCCCCGGGTTGTTTGGATTAGGGGTCGCCTTTCTGCTGCTGGGCGGATTTCGCGCTGTGCGGGTGCTTTCAACCGCCCAGATCCGCAGGCTGGTCCCGTCCGCAAACATGGGTCTCTCCTTCGGGCTGGCAGAGACTGCCAGCAGCCTGACCATGGCAGCCGCGCCGGTGCTGGCTGGCTATCTATACGCAGCTCAACCGGCTTCGGTCTTTACTGCCAGCCTGGTAATGATTGCGCTGGCTCTCAGCGCCACGTCTGCATTCTTCTACTTCTCCAATCGCTCTCAGCGCGGGAGCAACCAACCTCAGGAGGTCACCAATGCCATCCAGCTGGATTGAACCGGGAATTCAATGGATTATTGCCTTACAGACCCTGGGAGATTGGCTGTCGGCGCCAATGCGCGCCATCACCTTTCTGGGCAACGAAGAATTCTACCTGCTGGTTGCGCCGGTCATCTACTGGTGTATCAGCACCTCGCTCGGACTGCGCATGGGCCTGTACCTGATGCTCTCCGGTGGGCTGAACAGTACTTTCAAGCTGCTGCTGCACGGCCCGCGCCCCTTTTGGGTTAGCAGCGAGGTAACACCGCTCACCATCGAGACCTCATTCGGCGTACCCTCCGGGCACGCCCAAAATGCCGTGGTGGTATGGGGGCTGCTGGCTCAGGCTGTGAAGCGCCCGTGGGCCTGGGCAGCGGCTGTGCTGGTTATCCTGCTGATCGGCCTCTCGCGCATGTACCTGGCAGTTCATTACCCGGCAGATGTGGTCACCGGCTGGGCTTTGGGATTGATGATCTTACTTGTACTGCTGCGACTGGAGGCGCCGGTTTCTACCTGGCTGGCGCAGCGCAGCCCGGGCGACCGTGTGCTGGCAGCCCTGGTCGTCTCCATGTCTTTGATCATCCTGGGATCGCTGGCGCGCTTGAGCCTGGCGGGCTGGGAAATACCCATCGAGTGGCTGCAAAACGCCTCCCTGGCAGACGCCGAAGAGGCGCCCAATCCCTACGCCCTGGACGGGCTGATCGCCAATGCCGGCGTCTTTTTTGGGCTGGCTGCCGGGGCAATCTGGATCAAGACCAGAGGCGGCTTCTCTCCCTCGGGACCGCTGCTGCAGCGCCTGCTGCGCTATCTGTTGGGTGTGGTTGGCGTGTTTGTGCTGTGGTACGGTCTGGGGCAAATCTTCCCCCGCCAGGACGATCTGGTCAGCTACGCGCTGCGCTACCTGCGCTACGCGCTGATCGGCTTATGGGTGAGCGGCCTGGCGCCGATCGTCTTTATGCGTTTTGGCCTGGCGAAAGCCAGCGAGCCACCGGCAGAATAACGAAAAGCGGTGGTGTTTGCCTGATTTTCTCAGCCATCCACCACCGCTTTAATGTGTAAGCGTACCTGCGCTATTCTTCTCGGGCTGCTGCCAGCTCTCTCTGCCGGGCAGCAATGACCTCCTGCGACAGGTGCGCCGGAACGACTTCGTAGTTGGAAAACTGCATGGTGAACACGCCGCGCCCACCGGTGATCGAGCGCAGGTCGGTGGTGTAGCGCTGCATTTCAGCCAAAGGCACGGTCGCAGTGACGATCGAGCGGCCTTTTTCAGTGTCCATACCCTGGACGCGCGCCCGGCGGGTGTTCAGATCGCCCAACACATCGCCCATATTGCCTTCCGGCACCACGATACGCACTGTCATGATCGGTTCCAGCAGCACCGGACCGGCATCTTTGACCGCCAGTTTGAACGCCTCACGCCCAGCGATTTCGAAAGCCACCGGCTTTGAATCGACCGGGTGCTCCTTGCCATCGAAAACCGAGACCTTCACGTTCTTGATGGGGAAACCAGCCACAGCGCCTTCCTTCATGACCGCTTTGATGCCCTTCTCGATCGCGGTCATGTAGCTGCTGGAAATGGAGCCGCCGAAGACGTCGTTCGAGAAAGCGTAATCGTCCTCTTTATGCGGCTCGATGCGCATGTGCACCTCACCGAACTGCCCGGCGCCGCCAGTCTGCTTCTTGTGGCGGTACATCGCCTGTCCGTTCTTGGTGATCGTCTCCTGATAGGGCACACGCGGCAGTTCCGCCACCAGCGAGGTCTGGAATTTTGCCTCCGCTTTGCGGATGGCGACATCGATGTGCTGGTCGCCCATGCCCTGCAGGATGGTCTGGTTGGTCGCATGCTCCTGGTGCCAGGTAAGGGTCATATCCTCTTCGGCCAGGCGGGTAAGGGTCGGGGAAATCTTGGCCGAGTCGGCCTGGGACTTGGGCATTACCGCCACCTGGTACAGGGCGTGCGGATATTCAGGAACAGGAAGGGTGAGCGGGTGGGCGCGGTCGCACAAAGTGTCGCCGGTGCTGGTGAAGTTCAGCTTCGGAACTGAGGCGATATCGCCGGAGTGCACCGTCTTGATGCCAATCTGTTCTTTGCCGCGCAGCAGGTGTACGGTCCCCAGGCGCTCTTCTGAGTTCTTGCCCTGATTCCAAACACGCGAGTCGGAGGTAACCATGCCGGAGTACACCCGGAAATAGGTAATCTTGCCCACGAAGGGGTCGGCGGTGGTCTTCCAGACGTAGGCTGCCAGCGGGCCGCTGTCACGCGGAGACAGCTCTTCAATACCTTCCTTGCCCTTCGCCTGTGCGGTTCCTGCCTCCGCCGGGGAGGGCATCAGGCTTATGATCGCATCCAGCAGCGGCGCGAGACCGGTCTCTGCGGAGCCGGCTGCCACGAAGACGGGCACACAGGAGCGCGCCAGCACGGCGGCTTTCAAGCCGCGCACGATCTCATCCGCGCTTAGCTCTTCGCCTTCGAGATACTTTTCCAGCAAAGTGTCTTCGCCTTCCGCCGCTGCCTCGATCAGCTCCATACGGGCGGTTTCGACATCATCCATATATTCTGCGGGGATGTCTTTGGCGCTGCTGCCATTGCCGGGATAAGCCTTCATTGTCAACAGGTCGATCGCGCCTTTGAAATCCAGCTTCTCACCCAGGGGAAGCTGCACCGGAATCAGGCGCACCTCGGAGATCTCCTGCACGGATTCAAGTGCTTTGCGGAAGTTGGCGTTTTCGCGGTTCATTTTGTTGATGATGACGAAACGCGGCAGGTCGAATTGATCGCAGTAGTTGAATGCGATTTCCGTACCCACTTCGGCGCCTGCCACCGAGTCGATCAGGATGAGCGCCCCATCTGCCACTCGCAGGGCAGAAATCATCTCACCCACGAAGTCGGTATACCCAGGCGTGTCCAAGAAATTTATTTTGACGTCTTTGTACTCTACCGGGATGAGCGAGGTCGAGAGTGAGATTTTGCGGCGGATTTCCTCTTCCTCGAAGTCGGAGGCCGTGGTGCCATCTTCCACCTTGCCCAGGCGCGTGGTGGCGCCGGTGAAGTGCAAGAAGGCTTCCACCAGCATGGTTTTGCCCGAACTGCTGTGAGATGCCATCGCAATATTGCGAATGTTCTCGGTCGTATATTCTTTCATTTACAGGGACCCTTCCTTGATGAATATTAAGCCGAATGTTGATTTTAAGGTATCTT
>JBGSTO010000706.1:0-73984 GCA_041736465.1 Anaerolineales bacterium
TCGCGCAGCGCCGCCGCCAGGATGTGGCTGGAGAGCAGCTCGCCGAAGGAAGACACTGCGTCCAGCCCGCGGGCGGTCACTTCACCCAGCACGGCAATGCTGCGGTACAGCCGTTCCAGATCATGCAGGCGGTCTTCCATCCAACCGCTGACCTGCAGACGTTCTGCCGGGCGCTGCAGCAGCTCCGATACGACCAGCAGGTGGCGTTCCAGCAAGCTGGCTTTCACCTGCCAGTAGCGGGCGCTCTGCGCTCGGTCTGCCCTTTCCGCCGCAGAGCGCGCGCCGGCGATCAACAGGTTGGTCGTTCCGCTCATCGCAGAAACCACCACCACCATCGCGGCAGCCGGCTCGCTTCGACGCCCCGCCAACAGATCGGCAACTGCGGCAAAGCGCTGGGCCGAACCGAGCGAAGTGCCGCCGAACTTGTGCACGCTGAGCTTATTCGCGACCACAGGCGGGGTGCTCATAAGCCTGCCAGCGCCTGTGCCAGGTCCAGGATCAGGTCTTCAGCCGACTCGATGCCGGCGGCGTAGCGCACCAGGTTATCCTTCAACCCGGCAGCCTGGCGCTCGGACTGCTGCAGCGAGAAGAGCGCTGACGGCTGCTGCACGATGCTTTCAACGCCGCCCAGGGTAGGCCCGATATAGGGAATCTGCAGGCGGTCGATGAAGCGCCCGGTCTTCTCGAAGTCGCCGTCGATTTCAAAGCTGATCACGCCGCCAAAACCCTGCATCTGCCGGCTGGCGATAGCATGGTCCGGGTGGCAGTCCAGTCCGGGGTAGTACACGCGGCGGATACCGGGGTGGTCGGCAAGGAACTGGGCGATGCGCAGCCCGCTTTCGTTCTGGCGCTGCACGCGCAGGTCCAGGGTTTTCAAGCCGCGCAGCAGCAGGTAGGCGTCGTTCGGTCCGGAGATGCCGCCCATCACTCCGCGGGCGTGCTCGATGGGCGAAAGCATCCACTCCGCTCCCAAAACCGCCCCTGCCAGCAGATCGTTATGCCCGCCCAGGTATTTAGATGCCGAGTGCGTCACCAGGTCGATGCCGTATTCCAGCGGGCGCAGATTAATCGGGGTAGCGAAGGTGCTGTCGACCATCGTCAGCAGGCTGTATTTTTTGGCAATCGCCGCCAGCTTCTCCAGGTCGATGACGCGCAGGTAAGGATTGGTGGGCGTCTCCGCAAAAATCAGGCGCGTGTTGGGCTGCACTGCCGCTTCCAGGGCTGCCAGGTCATCGATCGGCGCCAGGCTGGTCTCGATGCCCCAGCGCCCCATGAACGACAGGGCGAATTCGCGCGTGCGGTGGTACGAGTCAGACACCAGCACGATGTGGTCACCGGCCGAGAGCAGCGCCAGCAGGGCGGTGGTGATGGCGCTCATGCCGGAGGCAAACAGCAGCGCCGACTCGGCGCCTTCCAGTACCGCCAGCTTACGCTCGGCAGCGCGCAGTGTGGGATTGCCGTAGCGCCCGTACTCCTCGCGAGGCGCCTTTTCATGCACCGCTTTGTGCTGCATGAAGTCCAGGATTTCAGCGGTGTCGCGGAAGGTATAGGTGGATGTCTGGACGATCGGCGTGGTCAGCGCACCGTGGGGTTTATGGCGATCTTCCCCGGCATGCACGCTCTGAGTATCGGCGGCGAGGTGGTTGTGGGTCTGGAACATCATGGCACTCCTCTCTGGTCGTTTCGTAAACGGCAATGCTTACCAGAGAGGAGAGGTTCAAAAAACCTCCTCAACGGGTACCGGTTGAGGAGGATGTAGTCGTAAGACCACTCTCATCTTCCAGATCCCTGCTGGATCTGCCGGAATTGGCACCATGGCTTGCGCCGGGTTGCCGAGGTTTCACAGGGCCGGTCCCTCCACCTCTCTTGATAAGACTGCACTTATTTAATTGGACTGATACTATCAAAGAACCAGGCGCCTGTCAAGCGACGATTGTCACATCATTTGATGCTATAAATCCATCATCTCCAACGCTGTGCTGATCTCCACGCAGCCGCGGATTGTACGCGCCACAGGGCAAAAATCGGCATGGAAACCGAGCACCCGCTCGGCCGTCTCACGGTGCTCGGTGGAAATTTTCAAACGATACGTCACATGAATCCGCCTGACGACGAGCACTTTGCCGTCTTTGCCAATTTCGCCGCGCACGTCGGACGTAAGATAACCTTCTCCTGCAGGGATACCGCGCGCTTCCAGCGCGCCTCCAAAGGTGCCTGTCAGTCAGCCTCCGGCAGATGCCACCAGATAATCCAGAGTGGTGGCGTGCGGCTCGTGGATGCCAAGATCCGTGCCATAGTGTTCGGCGATCTGCGAGTGCACGCCGAAAGCGATGGGCTGAGTCTCCACCGGCAGGTATGCCCGCCGGTAGGGGCCTTTGATACGTTCAATGCGAATACCGGAAACGTACACGATATCGCCGCTCACCGTGATCCTCCTTAGTTGTAGTGGTCTGTATTGGCTGTTCGTGAAAATCAGTATATCGCAGTTCTCATAAAGAATTTCGAGGGATTGTGTGCGGCAATGCCGCACACAATCCCTCGAAATCCCTTCTATTAAGTCCGGGGCTATAATAATATTTACATGCAACCTCTACGGAAAATGTTTCGTTTTGCCGCCCCCTACTGGCGAAAAAGCATCCTGGCTTTAATCCTGCTGGTATCGGTCGTACTGATGGACCTGGCGATCCCGCGCTTGATCGAGCGCATCATCGACCAGGGCATCGCCGGCGGTGATTTTCAGCTGGTACTGAACACCACCCTGATCATGCTGGGCATCACCGTCTTCAGCACCCTGTTTGCTATCGGCAACAATATTCTTTCAGTGCAGGTCGGCGAAGGCATCGGTCGAGATCTGCGCGATGCGCTGTTCTCGAAGATCATGGATTTCTCCTTCAGCAATCTGGATCGCATGCGCACCGGGCAGCTCTTGGTGCGGCTGACCAGCGATGTCACCATGATCCAGCGGGTGGCACGCGTCTCCATCCGCATTGGCACGCGCGCCCCGCTGCTGATGATCGGCAGCATTATCTTGATGGTCTCTACCAGCCCACAGCTGGCGCTGTGGATCCTGCCGCTGCTGCTGGTGATGGGCGCCATCATCGTCTGGTTTATCTCGAAAACGCAGCCGCTGTACTTAATCGTCCAAAGCAAGCTGGATGGCCTCAACACCGTGCTGCAGGAAAACATCGCCGGTGTGCGCGTGGTGAAAGCTTTCACGCGCGCCGACCACGAGATCAGCCGCTTCGCCGGAGCAAACCTGGACTTTACCGAAAACACTATCCGGGTGATGCAGTTGATGGCTTTTTTGAACCCGGGCCTGACCTTCTTGATCAACCTGGGCATCATCATCATCATCTGGGGTGGCGGCATCCAGAGCATCGACGGGAATTTATCCTTGGGGCAGATTGTAGCTTTCACCAATTACCTGCTGACCACTTTGACCCCGCTGGTGATCCTGTCCAACCTGGCGCAGGTGCTGGCAGCGGCAAACGCTTCGGCAGAGCGCATCAACCATGCGCTGGAAGACCCGATTGCCATTCAAGACCAGCCCGGCGCACACGATCTGCCGGACAACATCTCCGGGCGGGTGACGTTTGAAGACGTCTGCTTCAGCTACAACGCTGACGGCTCCGAGCCGGTGCTGGAGGAGATCAATCTGGTCGCCAACCCCGGGGAAACCATCGCCATTCTCGGGGCGACCGGCTCCGGCAAGTCCAGCCTGGTCAACCTGATCGCCCGCTTTTACGACGTCACTCGCGGGAAAGTGAGCATCGACGGGTTTGACGTGCGCACCCTGAAGCACGACTCGCTGCTGGCTCAGGTGGGGGTTGCGCTGCAAGAGACGGTGCTGTTTTCCGGCAGCGTGCGCGACAATATCCGCTACGGCAAGCCGGACGCCAGCGACGAAGAGGTGATGGCCGCAGCTGCGGCAGCCCAGGCGCACGATTTCATCCTGGAGCTGCCCCAGGGTTACGATACACAGGTAAAACAGCGCGGCGTAAACCTGTCTGGGGGCCAGAAACAGCGCATCGCCATCGCCCGGGCGCTGCTCGTGCAGCCCAAAATTCTTATCTTGGATGACAGCACCAGCGCGGTGGACGTAGAAACCGAGTCAAAAATCCAGGCCGCGCTGGATGAGCTGCTTAAAACCCGCACCTGCTTCATTGTCGCCCAGCGCATCAGCACGGTGCTCAACGCCGACAAAATCATCGTGCTGGAAAAGGGCAGAATCGCAGCCGCAGGCACGCATACCGAATTGATGCAGTCCAGCCAGATCTACCAGGAAATCTTCGAGTCACAGCTCGGCAACGGCGCTGTGCTGGAGCAGTACAAAGGCAAGGCAGACCATGTCTAGCCAGCCTGCCGGCGGTAAAGGACCCATCCTGCAGCCACGCCTGAGGCGCGGCCCGGGAAGCCCTGGCAGAATCGAGAAAGCCAGGGATCCCCGCCTGGTGCTGCGGCGCTTTCTGCCCTATCTGAAGCCGCACTCGCTCACCATTGGGGGAGTCTTTGGGCTGATGTTTATCGCCATCTTGATGGACCTGATCGGGCCGTATCTGATGGGCGTAGCGATCGACCGGTTTATCTCCGGCAAGGACATCCCCGGGCTGGTGCGCACCGCCCTGCTGATGCTGGTTGTTTTCCTGGTGGCGGGCGTCATGCAGGCCTGCGCCGATTGGATCATGGCGCGCGTCTCGCAAAGCGCCTTGAAGCACTTGAGGCAGGAGCTTTTCAATCATCTACAAAGTTTATCGCTGAGGTTTTATGACCAGCGTCCCGCCGGCGAATTGATGAGCCGCCTGACCAACGATATCGACGCCATCAACCAGGCGGTATCGCAAAACGTCACCACGCTGGCAGCCGGTTTGCTGATGCTGGTTGGCATCCTGATTGCCATGTTTGTACTCAATCACTGGTTGGCGCTGACCGCGCTGCTGATCGTTCCGCTGACCTTCTGGTTCACCAGCTTCGTCGCCCGCTACACCCGCCGCGGCTACCGCACCTTGCAAAAAGAGCTGGGCGAGCTGAATGCAACCATGGAAGAATCCATCAGCGGGCAGCGGGTGATCAACGCTTTCCGGCGAGAGGCGACGGTGCTCGACGAGTTCCGCAGCCACAACCAGGCTGTATACCGAGCCGGGGTATACGCCAACTCGTATGCACTGCTGTTGATGCCGCTGACCAATATCCTGGGCAATCTGTTTGTGATCGTCCTGGCAGGAGCGGGCGGGTGGTTGGCGCTGCAGGGGCTGGCGACGGTGGGGCAAATCGCCGCTTCCATCAGCTATGGACGGCGCTTCATCCAGCCGCTGCGCCAATTGGCGAATGTGTACAACGATATCCAGGCCGCTCTGGCGGGCGCCGAGCGGGTCTTCGAAGTGCTCGACTCTCGACCGGAGATAGAAGATGCGCTCGACGCTCCCCCCATGGAGATCATTCGCGGCGATGTGCGCTTCGACCGGGTGACCTTTGGATACCTGCCCGATCTGCCGGTCATCAGGGACATGAGCCTGGCGGCCCAAACCGGGCAAACCATTGCGCTGGTAGGCCCTACCGGCGCGGGAAAAACGACCCTGGTCAATCTCTTGATGCGCTTCTATGACGTGGATGAGGGCGCAATCTGCATCGATGGCATGGATATCCGCCGGTCGAAACGGGCCAACCTGCGCCGCCAGATGGGCATGGTTTTGCAAGATTCCTTTTTGTTCTCGAATACCGTGATGGAAAACATTCGCTACGGGCGGCTGGAGGCCAGCGACGAGGAAGTGATCGAGGCAGCCCGCATGGCAGACGCAGATTACTTCATCAGGCAGCTTCCCCTGGGCTACCAGACGCCGCTCACAGAGCGCGGCAGCAATCTGAGCCAGGGCCAACGGCAGCTCTTGACCATCGCCCGCGCTGTGCTGTCCAATCCCCGCATCCTGATCCTGGATGAAGCCACCAGCAGCGTGGACACGCGCACCGAGGCGCGCATCCACCAATCGCTGCACAGACTGATGGCGGGACGCACCAGCTTCGTGATCGCCCACCGCCTGAGCACCATTCGCAACGCCGGCGAGCTGCTGGTGATCAAAGAAGGGGAAATTATCGAGCGCGGCAGTCACCAGGAGCTGTTAGAGAAGCGAGGCTTCTACTACCAGCTTTATATGAGCCAGTTCAAAGGTCACGCCATCTAGGCTCCAGGCTCAATCCTTCACGATGCGGTACTTGATGACGGCAGGCTCATTGGAAACCACCCACAGCCCGCCCTGGCTGTCGAATTCCAAGCCGAAGGCATAGCCCGGCACGTCGATCAAATCCAGATAACGCCCATCCGGCTGGTAGACCTGGATGCCTTTGATGTCGCTCACGTAGATGCGGCTCTGCCCATCCACAGCGATCGCTCCTACGGCGCGCAGCTGCCCGGGCTCATCCCCGCTGCCGCCAAAGCGCGACAGCAGGCTGCCTTCAGGAGATAGGATAATGATCGACTCCGACCTGGTGAGCAGGTAGATGTTGCCAACCCCATCGACCGCCAGGTCCTCGACCACCTCCGCGTCTCCGGATGAATTCGCAAGTGACCAGACCAACTGCCCGCCGGCATCATAACGCAGCACATCTTCAGTAGTGACCGCCGCCACCAGTCCGCCATCGGCAGTGGCGGCAACCGCCTCGAACCACTCATCATCCGGGTGTTGAATCTGCGCCATCAATTGCCCATCCGCGCCGCGGTACTTCCAGAGACCCCCCCGGTAAACCATAAAGACGTTGCCAGCCTGGTCGGCAGCCATACTTTTAACATACTGCTCTGCCCCGATGTTCCACAGGAGATAGTAGTTGCCGGAAAGATCGAATTTCTGCACGCGCCCGTCTGAGTAATTGGCAATGAAAAGATTGCCCGCCGGGTCGATGGATATGCCGCGAGGGTCGTCGAAAAGCCCCGCTCCGCTGCCTTCTTCACCAAACGAAAACTCCACCCTGGCAAAGGCAAGCGGATTGACGCGCGCCCCAAGCATCTCCAACGGCCCGCCCGGGGAGAACAGTGCAAACAAGATAGGAATAATGGCGGCGCCCAGGAAGACAACCAGCACAATGAGGCTGACACAGGAAATGCCGCCGGCTGTGGCAGCAGTCACGCCTGCCGCCGCTTTGACTGCCTTTCGACCGTCAATGACCACCGGGCTGGATTGATTAGTCATCGTGCGCGGCGTCTGCACGCTGACCGCCCCGGATGATCCGTGGGTGGACGCAGAGCGGGGCTCCCGGTTTGCTTCAGGCGGTCTTGCACGCAGGGTTTCTGGCACGATGATCGCAGATTGGCAGTACGGGCACGGGATCACCGGGTCGGCGCTGGCGTCGAGATCCACGGGAGCGCCGCAATTTGGGCACTGGAAGGTTTGGGGCACTGGGCAGCCTCCTGGCTGGAGTATGTAAAATCCCCACGAATTCTATCCGATAAAGCAATTATTGTGAATTGCTGGCGGTGCTCTTTCTCGCCCAATTGCCGGGCTTCCCACCAATTGTCATCTATAATATGACTGATGATTGAACTCACTCACCTGCAGAAAATTATCGATCAGCGCACTGCGGTTGACATCGACTCGCTCAACGTCGCCGCCGGCGAGATCGCCGCCCTGGTTGGACCGCCAGGCAGCGGCGTGGAAGTGCTGTTTAATTTGCTCATGGGAAAAACGATGCCATCCGCCGGATCGGTGCGAATTGCAGGCATCGATCCGGGGAGCGAACGATCCCGCTTAAGCAGATCGGTTGGGGTGATGTTCCAGGAGGATGCTCTTTTCCAGCGGTTATCTCCCATCGACAACCTGCTGTTCGCCTGCCGGCTTTACGGGCTGCCCCGCCTGAGAGCGGCGCAGGTGCTCGAACAAATCGGACTGGCAGACCAGGAACGCGCCAACCTGGAGAAAATGCCCGGTGGGCTGCTGCGCCGCCTGGCATTTGGACGGGCAATTGTGCACCAGCCGCCCGCGCTGCTGCTGTACGATCCTTTTGCCCGCTGCGACGAAGCCTCCATTACGCTCCTGTCAGATCAGATCCAGAAAGCCGCGGCAGAGGGTACCTGCACGCTGATCCTGGCGAACGACGAAGCGCACCTGGCGCCGGTCTGCGATAAAGTTCACACCTTGCAGCAAGGGCGAATTACCAGCATTCGCATTCCCAGGGAAGAAGGCGCATCTGCCCTGCCGTTCAAGATCCCTGTAAAGGTTGACGAGAAGGTGGTGCTGGTCAACCCGGCAGACATCCTCTTTGCCGATGCCATCGGCGGGCGATCCACGCTGCATACCAGTCAAGGCCCGCTGTTGAGCCAGTTTACCATCGGCGAGCTGGAAGAGCGCCTGGGGCGCAGCGGCTTCTTCCGCGCCCACCGCTCTTACCTGGTCAACCTGCAGCACGTGAAAGAAGTCATCCCCTACACCCGCAACAGCTTCTCGCTGCGCCTGGACGACGCCGGAGCAACCGAGATCCCGCTCAGCAAATCCGCAGCCGGCGAGCTGAGATCGCTGCTGGGCTATTGATTTTTTGACCCATTCAACCCTCCAAAATCGCCATTCACCTCAACAGAGCGCCTTTCGGCGCTTTTTTGTTGCACCGGTTTCCGTTATTTGGAATACTCATAGCGAGGTGTACAATGAATATGGAAATTGATGTTCAAGATCTGGTTCGGACGTACCAAGGGCTGCGTGCTCTGGATGGCATTACCTTCTCCGTAGCCCATGGCGAGATCTTTGGCTTTTTGGGGCCGAACGGCGCCGGCAAGACAACCACTATCAAGATCCTGACCGGGCAGCTGCGCCCTACATCTGGGGTTGCGCGTGTGTGTGGGTTTGACGTCGTCAGCCAGCGCCAGGCGCTGAAGCCCAGGATTGGGGTGGTCTTCGAGACCCAGAACCTGTACGAGCGCCTATCTGCTCGGGAAAACCTGGCTTTCACTGCCCGGCTGTATGGCGCTCCGGCACGGCGTGTGGATGAGGTGCTGGAGCTGGTCGGCCTGCAGGGTCGGGAGCGTGAGCCGCTGAAAAAATACTCCAACGGCATGAAGCAGCGTTTGTTGATCGCCCGCGCTCTGGTGCACCAGCCGTCTGTCCTCTTCCTGGATGAGCCTACCCGCGGGCTGGACCCTAACGTGGCGCGTGAAATCCGCTCCTTTGTTGCCAATTTATCCCGCCAGGGGGTGACGGTATTCTTGACCACGCATTACATGGAAGAAGCCGACCAGCTGTGCCACCGCGTGGCAATCCTGGATCACGGGCGCATCGTGGCGCTGGACGCGCCGCAGCAGTTGAAATCTGCTTTCAGCCAGGGCAGCGGCACCAGCCTGGAGGATGTATTCGTTCACCTGACCGGACACGCCCTGGAAGCAGAAACGCAGCAGGCAGGTGTGTTATGAATGCGGCCCACACGAACCAACCCCAATCGATGAGCTTGCTCGACAGCCTCAGGATTGTCTGGGCGATCACCGCCAAGGACATCCTGGAGGGATTCAAGAACAAGAATTTGCTCGCCGTGCTCATTTCCGCTCTGTTCATGGTGATCTTCTACCGGTATATGGGCGTGTTCTTGCGGGAAGCAGAACCACCCAATATTCTCATCTACGATGCCGGGGAGAGCGCCGGCGCACCATCTGCCCTGGTAGCTTTCCTGCAAAACAGCGACGCAGTGTCTGCCTACACCTACAAATCCGAAGCCGTGATGAAGGAAACGCTGACACACGGCGACCTGCCAGAACTGGGCCTCGTCATCCCTCCAGGATTCGATCAATCGCTGCAAACCGGCGCTCCGCTGGAGCTTCAAGGATATGTGCTGCGCTGGGTGAAACCGGCGGATGCCATCACTCTGCAGCGCAGCGTAGAGGCTGAGGTTTCCAACCTGCTCGGCAAACCCGTGCCGGTTAACATCGCAGGTAATACCGTCCAGCTCAATCCCGACTCTCACGGGCTTGGCGTTCAGGCCGGCATGGCGATGGTCTTCAGCATCGTGATGATCAGCATCAGCCTGCTGGGCAACCTGATGCTGGACGAGAAACAGGCGCATACGCTGGATGCTTTGCGCGTCTCTCCGGCAAGCGCCGCTCACCTGGTGCTCTCCAAAGCGCTCACCGGCATTTTTTACTGTCTGCTGATGGCTGCGGTTGCCGCCTTTCTCAACAGGGAGCTGATCGTTCACTGGTGGCTGCTGTTCCTGGGAGTGCTTGCCGGGTCGCTGTTTACCGTCTCCCTGGGGCTGCTGCTGGGCATGTCGATTGAGAATCGCGGGCAGATGACTCTTCTCGCCTGGGTGATGATTCTGCCTCTGTTTCTGCCGCTCATATTCGTGATGATTGAAGAGCTTCTGCCCGCGTGGCTGGTAAAAGTCTCGACACTGATTCCGACGACAGGGTTGTTCAATTTGATCCTGGCATCCTTCGCCGGCGAAATCGCCTGGCAGCCAACACTGCTGAGGATTGGCTGGAATCTGGCCTGCGCGGCTGTTGTGATGCTGGTGGTTATCTGGCAGGTGAAGCGCCAGGATGCCGGAGAGCAGGTAGATCTCGTTCCTGGGTGGCTGCGAAGATTTTTCCACACCCTGCGGCAAGAGACCCATCCGCCGGCACACCTCCCGGAAACAGCTTCCGTAAAACCCAAATTACCGCGGGCAGCCTTAATCCCCGAACCGCAGGCAGCCAGACCGGTGCTGCAGAGCGGTCTGCCGGCAAACCTGCGCATCATCTGGGCAATCGCTGCTAAAGATATGCGCGATGCCTTCCATAACAAGCTGATCCTGTCCATCTTCCTGGCAAGCATGTTCATCCTGCTGTCCAATTCGGCGCTGCCTCTGCTGATCGAGCGCAGCAGTGATCCAACCGTAATCGTGTACGATGAAGGGCAGTCAACCATACTGCGGGCGTGGGCCATCGGCGAAGGCTTCCGGGTGCGCACAACCGACAGCCGGGAGGAGATGGAGTCTATCCTGACCAGCTCTCCGGTTACCTACCTGGGGATGGTACTGCCCTCAGATTTTGATGCCCGCGCCGGCAGCAGCCAACCAGTCGAGCTGCAGGGCTATGCCGCTCACTGGGCAGATAAAGAAAAAATAGCCGGATGGGTGACCTTCTTTGAGGGGGAACTGAGCCAGGCATCCTGGAGCACAGTGCGGATTCAGTTAGCGGCTGAGCCGGTCTATCCTCCCTCCCAGTCTTCGGGACAGAACGCTTTGCTCACGCTCTCGGTGGTCATCGTTCTGATCACAGTTGGGCTGGCGCTGGTGCCCATCCTGCTGGTCGAGGAAAAAGAAAGTCACACCCTGGCTGCCATGCTGGTTTCCCCTGCAAATATCTCCCTGGTGATCGCTGGAAAGGCATTGGCCGGGATGCTGTATTGTATGACGGCCGCGCTGGCAGGCATGATCTTAAACCGGGCAGTCTTCATCCACTGGGGGGTTGTTTTCCTGGTGGCTTTGGTCTGCGCCATATTCGTCGTCGCCACCGGCTTGCTGATCGGGATGCTTGCTAACAGCCCGACAGCGGCTGCTTCCATCGCCGGACCGCTGATCTTCTTGCTGTTGGTGCCGACCATGACCCGGGCTTTCAGACCTGAAGGCTGGCCCCGGTTGGTAAAAACCATCCTGGAGTGGCAGCCTGGCTCGCTGATGATCAACCTCTTCTCATTGCCCATGACACGCGATGTGCCGCTGAGCATCTTGTGGAGCAATGCAGCCGCTTTGCTGGCAATGGCTGGTGGGCTCTTTCTCGCCGTGTATCTGGTTGCCCGGCGCAGTATGTACCGGTAATGAACCTGTTCAGGCTTATCCTGCTTGTTCTGTTCGTCCCGAGCCTGGCGTCGTGTGGATCGACGTCGCCGGCCCAGACCGGCGAAACGGCAGGAACCAGCCCTGCGGCGGAAACCGCACCCATGGCGCCTGCCATCCTGCCCCCTCCGCAGACTCCGGGCGAGTACCTGCCTGCCGCCTGCCGCTTCACCCTGCCGCAGGACCTGGTCGAGGGCGTGGATGTGGAATGCGGCTATCTTACAGTTCCCGAGCAGCGCAGTACCACCAGCGTGCATACCGGAAGGCTCATTCGCCTGGCGGTGGCGATCTTCCACCCACCGGGAGGCGCAGTCTACCCCGATCCGGTCATCTTCCTTACCGGCGGGCCAGGATTTAGCGCCATGGAAGCCATGTACTACCAGTTCGAGGCGCTCTCTGAAGCGCCTCACGCCGCGGGGCGCGATCTGCTGGTCTTCGACCAGCGCGGCATTGGCTTATCCCAACCTGCGCTCGATTGCCCGGGCTACGATCATTTCGCTCTGGAGAGCCTGCGCCTCCAGGCCGAAGGGCAGGCGCTCGATGATCAGCAAATGCTGGAAATTACCCTCGAGCAGCTATCCCTCTGCCGCGACGCCCTTGCAGGCATCGCCGATCTCTCCGCTTATCACACGGCTGCCAGCGCCGCAGATGTAAACGATCTGCGCCTGGCGCTCGGGTATGAGCAAATCAACCTGTGGGGCGGATCCTACGGCAGCCGCCTTGCTCTGGAAGTCATGCGCCGATATCCGCAAACCTTGCGCAGTGTGATCCTGGATGCCATTTACCCTCCGGACGTTGACCTTTATGTATCGGCGCCGGCAAATTTCCACCGCTCGCTCGAGCGCATGTTCGCCAGCTGCGCGGAGAACCCGGTATGCGACCAGTCTCACCCGAACCTACGCCAGGTTTTTTATGATACCGTCGCCAGGTTGAATACGCAGCCGGTTGTAAGAGAGATCTGGGAACCAAACAGCGGCGAGGAAATCCAGGTGAAGCTGGATGGAAATACCCTGATTGGGTTAACTTTTCAACTGCTCTACGACAGTAAAATCCGCTACCTGCTGCCCAAGTACATCGCCGCCGCAAACCAGGGAGATTTCACCGCTTTCGACCGCATCCGCGAGGCAATCCTGATCCGGCAGAAATATTCCAGCCGGGGGATGATGTTTTCGGTGCAGTGCCACGAAGAGATCGCCTTCAGCAGCCTGGATGATTTCCAAAAGGAAGCGGCGAAATATCCGGAGTTGGCGAGCTTCTACCAGCAATCCATATTGGGAATGCTTACCTACCGCGTTTGCGAGAGTTGGGGCGCAGGCGCAGCAGATGAAAGCGCCAACCAGCCGGTGTACAGCGATATTCCCACATTGCTGTTCAGCGGTGAGTTCGATCCCATCACGCCGCCTTCCTGGGGGGCGCATACCGCCAGCACGCTGGAGAACGCCTACCATTACGAGTTCCCCGGCGTTGGGCATGGCGCCAGCGCCCTATCCGGCTGCCCGCGCCAGATGATGGTGGAATTTTTAGGCAATCCAGGCAGACCGCCGGATGACGCCTGCATCGCCAGCCTTCTCGATCCCTGAACAAATAAAAAAGAGCCTGATCTGCCAGGCAAATCAGGCTCTTAATGTTCAGATTGAAGGGCTGCTACTCGACGATTGTCTCGTCTTCGCCGCTCTTCGTCTCGTCCACTTCTTCAGCCATAAACGTTTTGTAGTCGAGATCGGCATAATGGGGTGAATCCACTTTGCGCAGGCTCAGGCCGATGCGGCGCCGTTCGGCATCAATTTTAATGACTCGCAGCGTCAGCGTATCGCCTTCTTTGACCACCTCTTTAGGGTGACCGATGCGCTGCTCGCTCAGCTCTGAGACGTGAATCAGGCCTTCCAGATCTTCGCCCAGGCTGGCAAATGCGCCGAACTTGGTCAGGTGGGTGATCTTGCCTTCGATGAGCTGGCCTTCCTTGATGTGACCGACGCGCCGCACCCAGGGATCGTCCAGAAGCTGGCGGATGGATAAACCGATGCGTTTGCGGTCACGATCCACGCTGATGACTTTTACATCGACTTCCTGGCCCACTTTGAGCACCTCGTTCGGGTGCTGAATACGATCCCAGGAGATCTCAGAAAGATGTACCAGGCCATCAGCGCCGTCGATATTCACAAATGCGCCGAAATCAGCCACGCTGGTCACTCGCCCTTTGCGAATGTCTCCCGGGTTCAGCTCATCCAGCAAGCGGTCTTTCAACGACTCGCGCGTTTCTTGCAGGGCAGAGCGTTCGGAAAGAATCAAACGGCGGCGCTCGCGATCCACCTCGATGATTTTCACGCTGATCTTATCACCGACCATCTTGCCCCAGCGCTGGTCTGGCGTATCTCCCGACATAGTGGCACGGCGCACCATGCTGATTTGAGACGCAGGCACAAAACCACGCAGACGCCCGATTGGCACCAACAACCCGCCCTTGTTGAAGCCGATGATCTTGCTGTCGTACACGTCGTTCGATTCCAGCAGCGCTTCGGCTTCTTCCCAATCTCGCTCTTCGCGAGCGCGAGCATAGGACAATACTACATTGCCGTTTGCATCTTCTGGAACCAGCACGTAAACGGGAATCTCATCTCCCACGCGGAGGCTGGCGCGCTCCTCAGCGGGGATAGATTCCAGTTCACGACCGGAAATCACACCTTCCGATTTGGTTCCAACACTCACCAGGATTTCATTCTCTCCCAGGGTGGCGACGATACCCGTACGGATTTCACCTTGTTTGGGGAAATCCAGGCCCAGTCCTTCCGCTTCCAACAGGGACTCCATCGAAGCTGAATCTGGTTGTGGCTGTAGGACTTCTGCTTGCTCGCTTGCGGGCTGTCCCCCTTGCCCGATGATGACGTCTTTCTCTTCCATAATAAAAAGCTTGCTCCAGGGGTGGATAGGATGTACATACCATTATAATTCGGAGCATTGAACTTGGCAACCTTCGCGAAAAATATCATTAGAGTGGGTTATAATGCCTGCTTGAGAGGCGATAATGCCGTATATCTATCCGTTTACTGCAATTGTTGCGCAGGAGCGCATGAAACGCGCCCTGGTACTGAATGCCGTTGATCCACGCATCGGCGGAGTTCTGATCCGCGGCGAGCGGGGTACCGCCAAATCTACGGCAGCCAGAGCCTTAGCGGCATTGCTGCCGAAAGTTGCCCTGGTAGCAGACTGCCGTTTCGGTTGTGACCCAGATCGCCCGACCACCTGGTGCACTGAATGCCGTGAGAGAGCTGAGCGCGGCCAGATGCTGCCGGTAGAACTGCGCACAACGCCTTTCGTCAATTTACCCGTTTCGGCAACCGAAGACCGCGTGGTAGGCACCCTCGACATCGAAAAGGCTATCCAAAAAGGCGAGCGCCACTTCGAACCCGGCGTACTGGCAGCCGCCAATCGTGGGCTGCTGTATATCGATGAGGTCAACCTTTTGGATGACCATGTCGTTGATCTTCTGCTTGACTCTGCAGCCATGGGCATGAACATCGTCGAGCGGGAAGGCATCTCTTTCTCACACCCGGCGCGCTTCATCCTGGTCGGGACGATGAATCCCGAAGAAGGCGATCTGCGCCCGCAGCTGCTGGACCGGTTTGCGCTCTCGGTGGAAATTCACGGCATTCGCGATGCCCGTGAACGCGTACTCATCATGGAGCGAAACCTGGCCTTCGAAAGCAGCCCTGAAGATTTCCGCAAACAGTGGCTGCACTCTGAAGATGATCTGTCCCAACAGATTGACCAAGCGCGCCTGCTGGTGGATCAGGTTACCTACAGCCGCCGCGACCTGCTCTCCATTGCAGCGCTGAGCGCTTCGCTGAATGTTGATGGACATCGCGCCGACCTCGTTATCCTCAAGACGGCTCGCGCTCACGCAGCTTTCGAAGGGCGCAAAGCCATCACCGATCGTGATATCGCCCTGGCTGCCGAACTGGCGCTGCCCCACCGCATCAAGCGCGGCCCCTTCCACCAGGCTGAGATCAGCATGGAAGACCTGCAGGAGCGCATCGAGCAGCTCCAGGGGCAGACCTTTTCTTCCGGCGAACCTGAACCGGTCCCGGATGAGAACCCTCAGCAAAACCCCGAAAAAAAAAAGGGGTGAGTCCGGAGATTTTACCGGAAGAGGACTCTAACCGACATCCCGCCGAGCCTGCGCCGCAGCAAGTCTTCGACACAGGCAGGGCAAACTGGTGGGAAGGCGGCGAAAAGGTTAAGATCGGGCAGTCTTTCATCCCCCGAAAAATCGAAAACCCTCTCGACCGGACGAGCCGCCGCCAGAGCGGTCGCCGGTCGCGCACCCGTACGGATCGAAAACGCGGCCGCTACATTCAAGCGCGCCCTTCTCCTGGCAAACCATACGACCTGGCTTTCGATGCCACCCTGCGCGCCGCTGCCCCATTTCAACGACAGCGCAGCGAACTGCGCAAACGTGTGGCTTTTGCGGTGCGCTCGTCCGATTACCAGCGCAAGATTCGCATCAAGAAAGCTTCTAACCTGGTTTTGTTCGTGGTGGATGCCTCCTGGTCGATGGCAGTGGCTGAGCGCATGGCAGCTACCAAGGGCGCGATCCTGTCGCTGCTCACCGATGCATACCAACGCCGCGACCGGGTAGGACTGGTTGTTTTCCAGAAAGATCGCGCCACACTGGTGCTGCCGCCTACCAACTCGGTGCACCTGGCGCAGCGCTCCCTGGCAGACATCCCGGTTGGCGGTAAGACGCCGCTCTCCGCAGGCCTGATCATGGCGCACGAAGTCATCCGTAAAGAACGCATCGTGCATCCGGACATCAATCCATTGATCATACTGCTGACCGATGGCGCCGGGAATGTATCGCTTACCAGCCTGCCGCCGCAGGAAGAAGCTCACCGTATCGCCGCTCAAGTTGCCGAGGATGAAATCCGCAGCGTGGTGATCAATATGGAACACGCCGCTTTTGACCAGGGATTGGCTCAATCTCTGGCTGAGCAGCTCCAGGCGCCCTGCTATACGCTCAACGAACTAAAGGCTGAAGCCCTGTATCAAAAGGTGCGCGCAGAGATGGCTGCGTAGGCGAAACACGTGTCTCATCCTGCTCCCCAAGACAGATCGCTTTTGCTGTCCGTCAATGCCGGAATACAGCTGCGCAGATGGATTTTTATCCTGATGCTGAGCTTCGGGCTGGCTGCCTGCCAGGGCACGCTCGAACCTGCCTCTGGTGTGCAAACGCCCCCTCCTTCTACGACTGCTGCCTCCTTACCCGAAAAAACTCCGACTACGGAACCTGGCTCGTCGCCCACAATGAGCCCAACGGCATCTATTGATGCTTCCCCCTCCGGGTTAGAGACTGCAACGCCGCCGGCAGATGCGTTCCCCGGCATTCAGGGGCCGAGTGCGCAGTACACGCTGACCGCAGTTCTGAATTACTCCGCTCATTACATTACCGTCGACCAGCAAATCGCCTATACCAATCGATCCAGCGATGTGCTGACAGACCTGCGCTTGATGGTCGAGCCGGCTTATTACCCGGGATCATTTCGCCTCAATGGCATCACCGTTCGGTCCGGACCGCAAATTGGAGAACCGGTCTGGGATACTGGTCAAATCTCGCTGTCGCTGCTATCTCCATTGTCGCCAGGTGAAAGTATAACGCTGGCATTGTCGTATGAAATCAACCTGCCGAAGCCGTCGCCATCCGAAGAAACGCGCCCGGTCCCATTCGGATACACCGAACGCCAGACCAACCTGGTCGACTGGTACCCATTCATCCCTCCGTACCGGGATGGAAGCGGCTGGTTGGCCAACAAAGCCTATTTTTTTGGCGAGCACCTGGCATATGAAGCCGCGAATTTCACCGTCAATCTACGCATATCGGATGAGAATTCTTTCCACGTCGTCGCTGCCAGTTCCCAGGCGCAAGTAGACGGCGAGTGGCGAAGATATCAGATCAACGATGCGCGTGGCTTTGCTTTTTCGGTGAGCACGCAGTACCAGGTAGAAAGCCTGCAAGTAGGAGCCGTTCAGGTCACCAGCTATACCTTTCCCTTTAATCCAACTGCCGGGGAAGCCGTTTTGGATACCACAGCCAAAGCGGTGGCTTTGTACAGCGAGCTTTTTGGCCCTTACCCGCATGACACTCTGGCGGTGGTCGAAGCAAACTTCCTGGATGGGATGGAATACGACGGGCTGTACTTTCTGAGTAATGGCTTCTACAATCTCTACCAGGGCACGCCGGCAGAATACCTGATCGCCATCGCTGCGCACGAGACCGCTCACCAGTGGTTTTACGGGCTGGTGGGCAACGATCAGGGAAATGAACCCTGGTTGGATGAGGCCTTATGCACCTACAGCGAACGCCTGTTTTTTGAGCGCTACTACCCGGAAGCCCTGGACTGGTGGTGGACTTACCGCATAAACTACTACCAACCGCGCGGCAGCGTGGATGGTAGCATCTATAATCCGGGGGGGTACCGGTCTTACCGGGATGCAGTCTATCTCAATGGGGCTGTCTTCATGGAAGAGCTGCGGAAGACCATTGGCGAGCAGGCATTCCGTTCTTTTTTACGCGACTACGTAGATCAGAATCGAAATAAGATTGCTACCGGTGAAGATTTTTTTGACCTGTTGAAGCAGTACACAACGGTAGACCTGAGCGAGATCAAAGCGCGCTTCTTTTCAGCGCCTTAAGGGCTGCACTTAATGATGGTTTATTTAACTCATTGATATTTAAAGAGTTAATATATCGTAGTATTCGTAGGGGGTGTGGATATGTGGAGAACCTTGTTTTCAGTCAAATTCACCCTCAGTGATATGGGAAGCAGCAGCAGTACACCCCACATTTACGGTTAAGGAGGTGTGTTTTTATCCCCAGGCGGAACGGGATGAAACGCGAGAAAGATTGGTGAGAATCGCCATCCCACACAGGAGCGCGGCTATATCGGGGAAGGGAAAAAAGACCCCCCATATATGGGGGTGGGCGGGCAGGTCATTTTTAGCACAAAATAGCCAGTTTTCCCCAGATTAGAGGATTTATCCACAGTTTTTCGCGAGTTATCCACATCTGGCGGTGTGCGGGGGGACTTTCGGGTGTTTTTCTTAACCCTATATATGGGGGTATCCTTGTCACATATAGATCGCCTATCGATAGTGTATGTGTTCAATTCTTGACGAGATTATTTTTCCGGTTTATGATTAGATAATTGTCTAATTAGATATATATCTAACCGATCGAGGTCGCATGCGAGACGTAGAGATAAAGAAAACCTGGGATACAGGCAGCGCATATGATTTCTTTGCCAGCTTGCTCGTGCTGCATGACCCTGGCTTATTCGGCCTGCGCGCCTCGTGGGCTGCTGGCGTCCGGTCGCGTTTGCAGCTGGATGAGCGCCAGTTACTGGACGATTTGATTCCAACGATCGGAGTACCGATAGCGTGGATTCTGTCGCTCCCAAATTCGCGCGACGCTTCTGCTGCTCTTTCGGCGTTGCAGCAAATCTCACCTTCGGAACGCATGTTCAAACTCAGCAATCTTCTTCGCCTGGATAGCCGGCTAACCCAGCGGTTAAACGCCATAGCAGCGGCAGGAAAGTGGCAGGCAGAAGACCTGGATGCCCTGAAAGACGCCTTTGGCACGCATAAGGCGCCTAAAGAACGGTATCTAAAAACCTATTTGCAAGCCTGCGTGCACCCAGAAATCACCGGCGAACGCCTGCTTGGCGCTTTGCAGTCTTACTATCAAAATTTCTTTACGGAAGAGGAAAGACATCTTCTGCCGCTTCTGGAACAAGGGCTGGCGCAGGCGCAGTCAAAAGCCGAGCAGATGAACGTTCAAGATTTGATGGTTGACCTATCCCAGGGCGTTCACCCGGCGCTGCCCGCAAAGGTATCCACCGTGATCTTCATCCCCTCGGTCTGGATCACGCCCTACGTCATCATTCACGAATTCCCGGACAGCCGCCTGGGGTTCCTGTTTGGAGCACGCCCCGACCATGTCTCCCTGGTACCGGGTGATGCAATCCCGGATGCTACACTGCGGGTGCTTAAAGCTCTGGCGGATCCGACGCGGCTAAGGATGCTGCGCTACCTGGGGGAGCAGTCTTTCACGGTAGCGGAGCTGTCGCGAAAACTGCGCCTGCGCCCACCGACCGTTGTTCACCATTTCAACATTCTGCGCCTGGCTGGTTTGGTGCACATTGCTTTGCAAGAGAGCAGTGAGCGGCGCTACAGCCTGCGCCGCGAAGGGATCCCCGTGGCATTCGAAAGCCTGGAGCAGTTCCTGCAGCCAGGAGAACCCGGGAAAGGGACTTAACTACTATGGCTTTTTCTGTGCTGGAATCTACGCAGCGGGTGGCCTGCAATTATGCTGCCCAGGTGCGTGCATTTAAGCCCAACGCCCGGCTCTACCTGGTCAATGTAATCATTGCAGGGGCAGCCATGGGTGTCTTCCGCTTATTGTTTAATTTTTATGTCCTCAGCCTGGGTTTTGATCAGGCACTGCTGGGTAATCTGATTACCGCAAGCAGCCTGACGGCGCTGCTAGCGGCCTTACCCATGGGCTACCTGGCAGATGTCATCGGGCGCAAGCGATCCCTGCTGATTTCGGCCGGGCTGGTCAGCGCGTCTATCCTGGCAATGGTTATCTGGCCCTTCGCCTGGATGTTCCTGGCGATGAATGTTGTATCCGGCCTGGCGCAGAGCCTGGCTGCCGTATCCATGGCGCCATTCTTGATGGAAAACAGCGACGAGCGCGAGCGCACCTACCTGTTCAGCTTCAGCTCGGGACTGCAAATGGCAATGGCATCCCTGGGCAACTGGGTGGGCGGGTACCTGCCCGGATGGGCTGCCGCGGCGAAGAATGTCTCCCCCACCAGCAGCGGTGCGTATGCTGGCGCTTTATGGGTCATCGCCGTGGTGTACATCGCCAGCATGCTGCCGCTCGTGTTTTTGCGCTCCTCCGACCGGCGAGGCGCCGACAGCTCGATCTTTGCTCCATTGAGCTATGCCAGGAATCAACCCGTCCTGCTTGGCAAGCTCATTTTGCCGATGCTGGTGACATCGATCGGCGCCGGGTTGATCATGCCCTTTATGAACGTTTTTTTTCGTGTGGTATATCACCAACCGGACCCTGTCATCGGCGGTTTGTTCGCCTGGGGATCGCTGGCGATGGGGTTGGGGCTGTTGGCTGCCCCTCCACTGGCGGAGAGAATGGGCAAGATCCAGCTGGTGGTGATCACCCAGGGGTTATCCATTCCGTTTCTCATCCTGTTGGGTTTTGCCCCCTGGTTTTGGGTTAGCGCTGCGGCATATTATATCCGGGTGGCATTGATGAATATGAGCGGGCCGGTTTACCAGACTTTTGTGATGGAGCATGTCGAGCCGGAGTCGCGCGCGATGGTTGCCAGCCTGGTGAGCATGGCGTGGAACTTCGGCTGGGCCTTCACCCCAACCATCAGCGGCTGGATGCAGGTGCAGTATGGTTTCGGGCTGCCATTCTTGGGCACGATTATCCTGTATATTATCTCCGTCGGACTGTACTGGGGCTTCTTCTGGCGCAAGCGCAAACAACCCCTGGCGGCTGTAATGCCCGGTGTTGGGGTCTAAAAAGCAAATCTCAATTTCCCCTCCTTGATTGGTGCGCCTATCCCGATGGAAACACAGGGATAGGCGCACGCATTTGTGCAACCATTGATGCGTTTGTGCATCTAATAGCTTGTATTAGCAATCAATACCATCGTTCGGAGGTAATTTACCCATGGATATGATCATCGATTTCCCCGGCGGAGCACGCGTAGATGCGCATTTCGGCCCGTTCACCGTCCAAACAGACCAGCCGCCAGCGGCGACCGCCCCAACGCCATTTGCCACGTTTTTGGCTTCCATCGGCACCTGCGCCGGCATCTACGTGCTCGGTTTCTGCCAGCAGCGCGGCCTGCCAGCGGAGGGCATTCGCATCGTCCAGCGCATGCACAGCAATATGCTCACCGGAATGATCGGCAAGATAGAGTTGGAAATCCAGGCGCCCGCAACCTTTCCTGAAAAGTACCTGCCGGCGCTGATTCGTGCGGCTGAATTGTGCGCAGTGAAGAAGCACTTCGAGCAGCCGCCGCAGTTTGAAATCACCACTCAGGTGATGGACAAGATCGCTGTACGCTAAAAATCGCGGTTCGTTAAAACAAAAGAGGCTGGTGCAAATGCCAGCCTCTTTCAGGTTTAATCCGGACCGATGTAGGTGCCGGGGTGAAGCAGCGTGCTCTTCGGCACCACCACGATCCCATCCTGGACAGCCCAGCTGCCGGTATCCAGCTCTGTTCCCTGGGGGAATGGCTTGATGACCACGCCTTCGCCGATGCGAACGTTCTTATCAATAATTGCGCCTTCGATCACGCAGTTTTTCCCGACCCCTATGGGGATTCCGGAGGCGTGCAAGGTCTGCGGGGTGTCGTAGTAATCTGCGCCCATCAGGTAGGTTTTGCTCATGCGCACGTCGTCGGCGATCTGGCTGCGCAGGCCAATCACGCAGTCGCTGATCTCGGCGCGGTGGATTTTGCAGCCATCTGCCAGGAGCACATTGTGGAGCGTGGCGCCATCGATAACGGATCCGGGCAGGTAGCGGGGGCGAGTGTAGATCGGGCGCACCGGATCGTAGAAATTGAAGGGTGAGTCTGGTTGAGCCAGGCGTAAATTGGTCTCGTAAAAAGAGCGCATGGTCCCAATGTCTTCCCAATAGCCATCGAAATCGAAACCGGCAACGTTATGGGTGTGAATTGCGTTGGGGATGATCTGCCCGCCGAAGTCCTCCTGGGTAGTTTCTTCCAGTAAGTCGATCAGCACATCGGTATTGAAGATGTAGATGCCCATAGATCCCAGGTAGGGGAACTCTGGATCTTCCCGGCTTACAAACTGCGCCAGCACATCGGGATCGCGGGGTTTTTCGACAAAGGCAGCAATGCGGTAGTCGGGATTGCGCTTGAGCAGCCCGAAGCGGAAAGCCTCCTGTGCAGCTACCGGTTGAACTGCCACGGTGATATCCGCATGATGCTCCCAGTGGAATTCTGCCATCAATCCGTAATCCATACGGTATAGATGGTCGCCGGCCAGGATGAGCACATATGGCGCCCCGGTTGCTTTGATCTCGAACAGCTGCTTGCGCACCGCATCTGCCGTGCCCTGGTACCAGTCTGCGCTGCGAGGGGTTTGCTCAGCTGCCAGGATCTGCACCCAGCCGCGGTGGAAATCGTCGAAGGTATAGGTCTGAGTGATGTGGCGGTGCAGCGACACCGAGTTGAACTGCGTCAATACCGCAATGCGGTTGATGCTGGAATTGATGCAGTTGCTGATAGGTACATCGATCAGGCGGTATTTCCCGGCGATGGGCACTGCCGGTTTTGCTCGTTGGCGGGTAAGCGGGTACAGGCGTTTTCCAACCCCACCTCCCAGGATGACAGCCAGAACTTCATTCAGCGATGGCATAGCTTACCTCCGGATGAACATATCGTGAAAGAGCAGCGTTTCAGATAATGATGGATTCAGCAATCACGGCAAAATAAGACACTCTCCGGGAATAGCCCCGGAGAGCGTGTGCTATAATCCCTTTTTGCCGATGATTGGGACTGTCTGTGCCGAAGGTGGGAATCGAACCCACACTCCCGAAGGAACACGATTTTGAGTCGTGCGCGTCTGCCTATTCCGCCACTCCGGCTCACTGGGCGATTGCCTCCACTCAAGTATAACGAAAGTTAGTAGCAGGGTCAAGATCATGGTCGATACCAAAATATTCAAGCTCAGGGCCTGGGGAGAATAGCATGCGATTAGGCATTATAGGGTTACCACAATCAGGGAAAACGACCGTCTTTAACGCCCTTACTCGGGGAGATCAGCCTGTCAACATGAGCGGCGGGCGCATCGAAGTCCACACAGCCGTTGTGGATGTGCCGGACGGGCGCGTCGACCAGCTCTCGAACCTGTTCAAGCCCAAGAAGACCATCTATGCCAAGGTCACCTATGCCGATATCGCTGGTCTGGAAGGGAGCGCCAGCAAGAGCGGAATCTCCGGACAGTTGTTGAACCAGCTCTCCCAGATGGATGGCTTTGTGCACGTGGTGCGCTGTTTCGAAAATCCAAATGTATCCCATCCTGCAGGCAGCGTCGACCCGCGGCGCGATATTGCCGCCATGGATGCGGAGCTGCTGCTCAACGATCTGATCGCCGTGGAACGGAAACTGGAAAAGCTGGGAGAAGAGCGCAAGAAGGGCGCCGGGCGCGATCGCGCCCTGATCGAGCGGGAGCTGGATCTCTTCAACCGGTTTCACACGCACCTGGCAGCCGATCACCTGCTGCGTGAGATGGAGATTTCTGCAGATGAATGGAAAGTGATCTCCGGTTTTGGATTCCTCTCGCAAAAACCCATGCTGCTGCTGCTCAACCTTTCTGATGGGCAGCCCGCTCCTGCGATTGACTATCCTCACCGGCACAGTGCGGTGATTGGTCTGCAGGGACGCCTGGAAATGGAATTGGCCCAGTTGTCCACTGCAGATGCCGAGATGTTCATGGCAGAATACGGCATCGAGGAACTGGGGTTATCCAAGGTGATCGGTTTATCGTATGATTTGCTTGGACTGCAATCTTTTTTCACCGTTGGGGCAGATGAGGTGCGCGCCTGGACAATTCAGCGCGGTACTCCCGCCCTGGAAGCCGCAGGCGTCATCCATACCGACCTGCAGAAAGGCTTCATTCGCGCAGAAGTGGTTACCTACGAAGACTTGCTCAGCCTGGGAGGCTTGAACGAAGCGCGCTCCAAAGGCAAACTACGCCTGGAAGGAAAAGAATATATCCTCCGCGACGGCGAGATCATGCACGTCCGATTTAACCTGTAGCGGCATCAGGTATAATTTCCAAACACATAATTCCCCTGCCGGAGAAAGACGAGATACCCACTATGACTCTCCCTTATACGCAGACCCAATGGAACCTGGCTCCGCTGTTTCCTGCGGTCGAATCGCCTGAGGTGCGCCAGGCGGTTGACGAACTGAAAGCACAGGTCAATGCATTCGAAGCCAACCGCAGCAGACTAAGCCAGGAGATCTCAGCTTCAGACTTCTTCGAGATCGTGCATACCCAGGAAAAGATCAGCCACCTGGCCTACCGGCTGTACGGCTTTGCCGGGCTCAGTTTTACCGCCAACACCCAGGACCAGGCAGCCATGGCTTTCTTGGGGCAGGTAGAGCAGCTCATGGCGGAGCTGCAAAACCGTATCCTGTTTTTCAGCCTGTGGTGGAAAGATTTGGATGACGATAATGCCAACCGGCTGATGGCTGAAGCAGGTGATTATCGCTACTGGCTGGAAGAGATGCGTCACTTCAAGCCGCATACGCTGTCAGAGGCGGAAGAGAAAGTTATCAATCTTAAAAATGTTACCGGGTCGAGCGCGCTGAGCAACCTGTACGATACCATTACCAACCGCTACGTTTTCAAGCTGGAGGTGGATGGCGAGATTAAAGAGTTAACCCGCGGTGAATTGAGCATGTATGTGCGCGGCAGTGACCCGGATCTGCGCGCCCGCGCTTACCAGGAGTTATACCGGGTATATGGGGAAGAAGGTTCGATCCTGGGACAGGTATATCAAACTTTAGTGCGAGATTGGAAAAACGAGCAAATAGAATTGAGGAACTTTGCCAGCCCAATCTCTGCCCGCAACCTGGCGAATGACATCCCGGATCAGGTAGTGGAGACCCTGCTGGAGGTATGCGAGCGCAATGCCCCCCTCTTCCAGCGCTATTTCCGCTTGAAAGCTCGCTGGTTGGGGCTGCCTCGCCTGCGCCGCTATGACATTTATGCGCCTGTGGCAGCTTCTGAAAAGACCTATGCGTATGGTGATGCCGCCGAGATGGTTCTCGAGTCTTTCCAGGATTTCGATCCGCGGGTCGCCAGCCTGGCGCGCCGCTTATTCGATGAACAGCGGCTTGACAGCGAAGTGCGCAAGGGCAAGCGCGGCGGGGCTTTTTGCAGCACGGTTGTACCGGATCTGACTCCCTGGGTGATGCTCAACTACCAGGGTCGTGCAGACGATGTTGCTGCCATGGCGCACGAGCTGGGTCATGCCGTTCACTCGATGCTGGCAGCGCACCACAGCCTGTTCACCTTCCATCCCTCTTTGCCCATGGCAGAAACGGCCTCCACATTTGCTGAGATGCTTCTCGTCGACAAGCTGCTTTCTAATGAACAGGACGAATCCGTGCGCCGCGACCTGCTTTTCCGGCAGATGGATGATGCCTACGCGACGATCATGCGCCAGTCCTTCTTCGCCATGTTCGAACGCCAGGCGCACGAGATGGTGCAGCAGGGCGCTGCCGTGGATGATCTGTCGAAAGCGTACATGGATAACCTTGCTCGGCAGTTTGGGGATGCGGTTGAGGTCAGCGAGGAATTTCGTTGGGAATGGGTCTCTATCCCGCATATCTACCAGGTGCCTTTCTACGTCTATGCGTACACATTTGGGCAGCTGCTGGTGCTGTCGCTCTACCAACAGTACAAGGCCGAGGGTGAATCCTTCAAACCAAGGTATCTGAAGATCCTGGCGGCGGGCGGCTCCGATGCCCCCGGGCGGGTGTTGAGAGAAGCCGGCATCGATATCTCCAGGTCCGAGTTCTGGCAGGGGGGCTTCGATGTGCTGGCAGCAACCCTGGACCAGCTTGAGAAGCTGCCTGTTGCCAATGCCTGATTGCGCAGGCCCTCTAATCCAACCGGACCCAGCCACTCAACTGCCTCCGGGATCACGCCGGTATGGAATGATATGATAGAGCAACCATCTCTCGACATGATTGAACTCTTCTCCGGCGCTCTGCAGGCGTTGAAAGACCAGAGGGAGCGGTTAAATCAAGCCGATGCCACCAACGGCAATCATGGAGATCATATGGTTGCTATCTTTGAGGTGGCAGTTCAGGCTGCCCGTGCTGAGCAGGCAGCCTTGACCGGGCAGAGATCCGGCGTTCAAGGTGTTGGCATCTCGGCTGCCATGCTGCAAGCCAGCCGGCAATTGGAGAATTTGGAAAATAATGACTCGGCCCGGCTGTATGGGCGAGGACTGGCGCTGCTGGCACAGCGGCTCCAGGAACGCACGCTTGAGCTCGACGATTTAGCAGCTTACGCCAGCTCTCTTTTGAGCGCCAAAGAGGACCAAACGGAGACCAAACCACCTGCTTCCGAGCGGGAATTGGATGTTGTCAAAGCGCTGTTGGACGCGCTGTCCGATTGGGAGCGGCACGAAACCAACCGGTTGAAAACTCCTGCGGAGCAGCAGACGCAATCGGGCACGGACCTGGGATATTTGTTTGGAGCAGGTATGGCATATCTGCAGGCCAAAGCAAAAGGCGGCGATCGCCTGGACATCCTTGCAGAGACAGCGGTGAATGCCTCCCCTCTGGGCCGCGCTGCTCACCGGGCCGAGTCAGGCAGGCTGGTGCTCCGTACGCTGCTGCAATCCCTTGCTGGAGGCAGTCGCTGACGATACTTGCAGGCGACTGGACAGACTCTGCCGTGAGGTTTGCAGATAAGAGCAACCTTGACGGCACACAGGATGGAGCTTTATGTACATTGCGATCGAGGGCGTAATCGGCGTTGGTAAAACCACACTGGCGCGGCTCCTGCAGCCTGCGTTTCAGGCGGAATTGCTGCTGGAAGTCTTTGAGGAAAACCCATTCCTGTCTGATTTTTATGCGGACCGCGATCGATACGCCTTCCAAACTCAGATATTCTTCTTATTGAGCCGTTATCACCAGCAGCGGCGCTCTGTGCCCGATGCACTGCAGCGCAGCGGGAACCTGATCTCTGATTACACTTTTGAAAAAGATACGCTGTTTGCGCGCATCAACCTGTACGGCGATGAACTGGAAATGTATTTCCGCGTGCACGAAGCCCTGGCAGAAAAGATAACCTTGCCAGACTTGATCATCTATCTGCGGGCTGATACGGACGTACTCATGCAGCGCATTGCACAGCGAGACCGCACATACGAGCGGAACATGGAGCGCGCCTATATCGACCAGTTGAATCAGACTTATGAGCAGGTATACTTAAATCCGGAACGCGCCAGGTCCCAGGGCGTTCCCATCCTTGCGATTGACACCAATGCGCTGGATTTTGTCCGCAGCCTGGACAATCTGGCTCAGGTAGAAAATCGCATCCGCCAGGCCTTACACCTGTCGCCTTTCCAGGCAGAGCTGCCGTTGGATGCCGCTCACGAGATGTGATGCTCCGATCGTAGTTGAGAAATGGGAGCGAGAGGGATAGAATGCGCATCAACCGAGACACGCTACTCAAAATAACCGCGGACACTGTCCGGCAGCGAACTCGCGCCGGCAGCGATGTGATATCTGCATATCTGAGCGGATCGCTGTTAGGGGACGATTTCATGCTAGGCGGCTCTGCCGACGTAGACATCACCTTCATTCACCTGCAAACGCCGCAAGCCGATCGAGAAATTGTGCCGGTTACGGAAGATGTGCACCTGGACATTGCGCACTACGTGCAAAAAGATTTTCGTGATACCCGCACGCTGCGCTTGCATCCCTGGATGGGCCCTACCTTGTTTGCTTGCAAACCATTGTATGATCCCCAGCATTTCCTGGATTTCACCCAGGCGAGCGTGCGCGGTCAATTCGACCGCCCCGATTATATATTGCAGCGCTCGCGACAGCAGTACGAGCACTCTCGCCAGATGTGGATGTCTTTTCATACTTCTCGGGAAGAACATACCTCCACCGGCGACCTGCTGCGCTACCTGCGCTCCGTGGAGCATGCCGTCAACGCCGCTGCCAGCTTGAGCGGGCTTCCGCTGACTGAACGGCGGCTCGTGCTGGCATTCGGTGAGCGGGCGAACGCATTGGGACGCCCGGGGCTGCTTCCTGGGTTGATCGGTCTGCTGGGCGGGGCGAATGCTGGAGGACTCGGTGATCTGCAGCATCTCCTGGCAGCATGGCGAGATACGTGGAATGCCGCAATCGAAGAAAACTCGGTGGTGCTGCCGGCGCGCTTGCAGCCCGCAAGGATGGGCTATTACGCCAGGGCTTTCGATGCAATTCTGAAAGGGGATACGCCCCAGGCGATACTTTGGCCCTTGCTGCGCACCTGGACTCAAGCGGCTGGCTTGCTGCCGGAGGGACACACCCAGCGGCAAGTATGGCAGAAATCGGTTGCTGGGCTGGGCCTGGTGGGCGAGGCGCTCGCCGAACGAGTGCAGGCCCTCGACAGCTACCTGGATATGATTGACGAAGCGCTGGATGACTGGGGGCGGGCAAACGGGGTTTGAAGCTGGACGTTTCACGTGAAACCTGATCGCCTCATCGCGCCGGACTGTTTCACGTGAAACCTGCCGGGGGTTAGTGCCCTTTTTAACGCAGCGGCTGCACTGTGCGCTGCCCAGGATCAAGCTCAACACTACTTACGCTACGGATCTGCCAGAGATTAAGAATTTTACTCGGCAGCGTGTGTTCATTTTTAGACTTGGCTCAAGAGTGATTTCCTTTGGAATAAATAGTTCAATGATCGTTGAACTATTTCGGCGGGTTGCTTGTCGCCGGTGAGGGAACCCGTTGGATCAGGTTTACCGGAGCATCAGAGCGGATCGACCAGGGGAGGATTAAGCGCGGGTTAGAGCTGATCGATTATTTATTGCACGAGCAGGCTCTGGATTGTCACGCAATCCCCTGCGTGGTAGAATGATTAAAAACTGGGGTCTAATTTAGACCCAGGAGGTAGATTTTATGGAACAGCAGATAGCGACTTTTGCAGTAAAAAAGGGCCTGGCTCAAATGCTCAAGGGCGGGGTGATCATGGATGTTGTCACGCCAGAGCATGCCCGCATCGCCGAAGATGCCGGTGCGGTAGCCGTGATGGCCCTGGAGCGTGTTCCTGCGGATATTCGCGCCGACGGCGGCGTGGCGCGCATGAGCGATCCTGAGCTGATCTTGAAGATCATGGATGCGGTTTCGATTCCGGTGATGGCAAAGTGCCGCATTGGGCATTTTGTGGAGGCCCAAATCCTGGAAGCGATCGGCGTCGATTACATTGACGAATCCGAGGTGTTAACACCGGCTGATGAAGCCCACCACATTAACAAGCACCCCTTCAAGGTGCCCTTCGTTTGTGGGTGCCGCAATCTGGGTGAGGCCCTGCGCCGCACCGGTGAGGGCGCAGCCATGATCCGTACCAAGGGCGAAGCGGGCACCGGTGATGTGGTCGAGGCGGTTCGCCATGCGCGTGCCGTATTGGGCGCCATCCGCCGGATCCAGAGCATGCCCGAAGAAGAGTTAATGGCTTATGCTAAGGAAATTGGCGCACCGTATGAGCTTGTGCTCGAGACCCGCAGCCTGGGACGCTTGCCGGTGGTCAATTTTGCTGCCGGCGGCATTGCTACCCCGGCAGATGCGGCGCTGATGATGCAGTTGGGCGTGGATGGTGTGTTCGTTGGCTCCGGCATCTTTAAATCGGGCGACCCATCCCGGCGCGGTGCAGCCATCGTGAAAGCTGTTACCCACTACAACGACCCCTATATCTTGGCAGAAGTCAGCCGCAACCTGGGTGAACCGATGGTGGGACGCCAGATTACGAGCATTCCGGAAGCAGAACTGATCGCCGGTCGCGGCTGGTAAATTTGCGTCCATCTTTTCCGTACAAACAGGACGCTCGGACTGCCTGCCGCGAGGATCAAGGACAGGTAGTTTGGCTGTGGGTTATGCGGGTGCTTTCATGCGAATAGGTGTGCTTGCTTTACAAGGCGATTTCGCCGAACACATCGCCATGCTGCAGCGGTTGAATGTGGAAACTGTGCAGGTGCGTTTGCCAGAACATCTGGCAGATCTGGACGGCTTGATTATCCCTGGCGGAGAGTCTACCACCATCGGAAAACTGGCTGTGGATTTTGGCTTGATGGAGCCGCTGCGCCAATTTGGCGCCAGTAAGGCTATCTGGGGAACCTGCGCCGGGGCTATCTTTCTCTCCGGCGATGCTCGCCGCCCACAACCGCTGCTCGGTCTGATGGATATCACCGTAGAGCGCAACGCTTTTGGACGGCAGATAGCCAGCTTTGAGGTAGATCTGGATGTGCCTGAGCTGCAGCTCGTGGATTCCAGCGCCCAACCTTACCACGCCGTGTTCATCCGCGCTCCGCTGATCGAAGCGGTGCAGGGCGATGCGCGTGTGTTGGCGCGCCTGGAGAATGGTCGCATTGTAGCCGCACGCCAGGGGCGCCTGTTGGCGACTTCTTTCCATCCCGAATTGACCCGTGATGACCGCTTTCACCGTCTGTTCTTGCTCATAGCTTCAGGGGTTCAGGAGAGCAGAGTAGCTTCTGTATAAAGATCTGGATGAGCGTTCGATCCTTCGACTGGCGTGATCTTCCGGCTTTGTACCGCCTCCGCAAAGAGAGCGTCTATCTTCACAACGCGCTTGTGTTGACGCGCGGCCCCATGCTGCTCTCGGGAGCAGTGTTTTCTTCATTGATGCCCGGCGGCGGCCTCTACACGGCAATTTGCGATGGCAATGATGGAACAGGCGATCTTGTGATCGGGCAGATCATCCATATGAGCGGCTCTCAGGTCGCACAGCTTACCTTTCTTGCTCCGGAGCCAGACCCTGCCGGGACCAATCTGTCAGGCTTGCTTGAGTTTTTTGCTTCCCAAGTGGTGGTGCGCGGCGCTTTCCGCCTGCTCGCAGATGTGGACGAGCATAGCTTTGTGTTTGAATCGCTGCGCCAGGCGGGTTTTGCCATCTACGCGCGCCAACGCGTCTGGCAGTTGAACCAGCATGGGGCCGGGCAGGTGCAGGCTCCTGGATGGGATACCGCCGTTGATCGAGATCTGATCTCGGTGCGCTCGCTGTACAACAACCTGGTCCCGGGGTTGGTGCAGCAGGTCGAGCCTTTCCCGGCTGAGCGGCTGCACGGGCTGGTTTACCGCCACGGGGATGACGTGCTGGCTTACGTAGAGTTGAAATATGGACATCGCGGCATTTGGGCGCAGCCTTTCGTCCATCCGGATGCCGAGGAAGCCATTGACCGGTTGGTAGATCTGCTGCAAGAGTTGTCTTATCGCCGCTCTCGTCCGATCTACCTGTGCATTCGCTCCTATGAATCCTGGTTAGAGCCGGCTGTAGAGGCTCTCGGCGCCCAGCCGGGTCCGCGCCAGGCGGTGATGGTACGCCACCTGGCTGTACCTCAAAAAGCATTACGACCCTATGCACTGCCAGCTTTGGAAGGTGGTTCACCAGAAATGACCGCACCCATCGCTCGTGTGCAAAATGTTATTGCGGAGAAGACAGGATCTTATGTCACAAAAGCGGATAACAGATGATTTGCAGGCGCTGTTTGATGTTCTACCGCCAGATGTTCAAAAATCGGTGCGCAAGGCAAACGATGAAGCCAATTTGCTGGAAGTAATCCTCGACCTTGGGCGTGTGCCGACGGCGCGATTTGTCGATCGTGAGATTGTGCTGTTATCTACAGAGGTAACTCGAGCAGAAATCGATTACGTTGTCGAGCGCATTGGCGAGTTCGATGCCGACAATCGTGCCGGCATGGAGCGCACGCTGCACCGCATCTCAGCCATCCGCAACCGGCGCGGGCATATCGTGGGGCTTACCTGCCGGGTAGGCCGCGCGGTTTATGGCACTACGGATGTCATCAAAGATTTGATCGAGAGCGGAAAGAGCCTGCTTCTTTTGGGCCGTCCGGGCGTCGGCAAAACCACGATGCTGCGGGAAGCGGCGCGCATGCTGGCGGAATCTAAACGTGTGGTGATTGTGGATACGTCCAACGAGATTGGCGGCGACGGCGATGTTCCGCACCCGGCAGTCGGTCGTGCCCGGCGTATGCAAGTCGCCAAGCCTTCGCTCCAACACGAAGTCATGATTGAAGCGGTAGAAAACCACAACCCAGAGGCCATCGTGATCGACGAGATCGGCCGCGAGCTCGAAGCCGCAGCAGCCCGCACGATTGGTGAGCGCGGCGTACAATTAATCGGAACAGCGCATGGAAATTCGCTGGAGAATTTGCTGATCAATCCGACATTATCTGACCTGGTAGGAGGAATCGAATCGGTGACGCTCTCGGACGAAGAGGCGCGCCGGCGCGGCACCCAAAAAACAGTTTTGGAGCGGCGCTCTCCCCCTACCTTTGATGTGCTCATCGAAATTCAAAATCGGGATACATTTGCTGTGCACACCGATGTAGCCGAGGCGGTTGATTCCGTACTGCGCGGCTACCCGCAGCCCCCTGAAATTCGCATTCGCGATGACAGCGGCGGTTTCCATGTGGAAAAAGCGCCCATCGCGCCGGGCATTTTTGCCACCCAGGGACGTCCAGGCAGCAGCCGCCGCCAGGGCAACGGCGGGAACTACGACCGTGGCGGAAACTACGACCGCGGCGGCAGCTATGAACGCGGCGGGCAGGAGCGCAGCGAGTCCGATCGAGGCGGTTACACTCGCGAGGAAGTAAGTGGGCACGGGAATGAGCGCAGCTCACGCTTTTCGCAGGAAGCCGCCCCTGCTGGGCGCTCATCGCTGCAAACCATCCGCATTTATCCTTACGGCGTTGCCCGCAATCGCCTGATTCAGGCAGCCAAGCGTCTGGGGGTGCCGGCATTGATCGTCAATGAACCGGCTGAAGCCGAAGTGCTGGTCACGCTGCGTTCTTACTACCGCAACCGGCAGCGCACAATCATGGATGCTGAGAACCGGGGCATGCCGATCTACGTGCTGCGCGCCAACACGGTCAACCAGATGCAGCAGTTCTTGAGCGACCTTTTCAACCTGACTACAGTGGCGATGGACGACCGCGGCGAAGATGGTGTGCGCAACGAAACTCAGGCTGCCATCGAAGCTGTAATGAATGGAGAACGTTGGGTCGAACTGCAGCCGGCTTCGGCTTCCATCCGCCGCCTGCAGCACCAGATGGCCCGGCAGGCAAACCTTCATTCGCACTCCTACGGCAAGGAACCGCGCCGCAGGGTGCGTATTTTTCGTGAATGACCCGGGGAGCAGGCGCGCCTGATCATGTTTATTACTTTCGAAGGCCCTGAAGGCAGCGGTAAAACGACCCAGATCTGCAATCTGGCAGAATATTTGCGCCAGAAGGGATTTAACGTCCTGCACACGCGCGAGCCGGGCGGAACAGGTATCGGCGACCAGATACGCTCGGTCTTGTTCGACATGCAGAACAAAGCCATGCACCCGCGCGCCGAGATCCTGCTCTTTCAGGCCTCCCGGGCACAGCTCGTGGAGCAAGTCATTCGCCCGTATTTGCAATCGGGGGGGGTGGTGCTGTGCGATCGCTACGCCGACTCAACCCTGGCTTACCAGGGATATGGGCACCAGTTCGATCTGGACACCCTGGCTGAAATTGTCAGTTTTGCCACGGGAGGCTTGAAACCCGACCTGACCTTACTTCTCGATCTGGATGTGGAAGAGGGCCTGGGACGGCGCGCTCAGGGAGGCGGCTGGAACCGCCTGGATGCTTACGAATTGGAATTTCACCGGCGGGTGCGGCAAGGCTTTTTAGCCCTGGCCCGGCAGGAACCCCATCGCTGGGTCAGGATCGATGCTGCGCAGCCGCCCGATAGCGTGCAGGCGGCAGTGCGCGCCGTCGTGCTGGATCGCCTGGCTGTGGCAGGATACCCGCCAGGCGTAGAGAGCCGGCTATAGATCATCCCCGCCGCCAGCATCCCCCCCCAGGTCCGGGATGGCTTGTTCGATTTCGTCCGGTGACTGTCCGGATTCCAAACGGCCAACCACCTCGTCGAATTCTGGCCCCAGCTCTTCCCCCATCTCGCGGCTCATCTCGCGCATCATTCGCCCCATTGCCTTGGGATCGTCTTCCAGCCCATCTAACATCGATGGATCTGACAGCGATTCCATGCGGCTGTCTTCGGACCGGGCGACGCGCACACGCGTGATTCTGCGCTGCACCTGATCGCTCTGGCAGTGTGGGCAGTGCACGCGGCGTGTGCCGTACTCACAGAAAGTCATGAAAACATCAAAACGTTTGCGGCATTTCAAGCAGGTGTAAGGATAGGTTGGCATCATTTACCTCCAGACGTAGGTACTTTCGAATTATAATCAGTGGGCATAATTTTTGGGAGCTTAGATATCTATGAGTGAAACTGGTGAATTCAAACCGGATCGTTTCGAGCCATTGCTGATCGTGATTTCAGGTCCTTCAGGGGCGGGCAAGGACAGTGTCATCGCGCGGATGAAAGAGTGCGGGCTGCCCTTTCACTTTGTAGTCACAGCTACTACTCGCCCGAAGCGCGAGAACGAGCGCCACGGCGTGGACTATTTGTTCTACTCGCGCAGCGAATTTGCCGAAATGATCGACCGGGATGAGCTGCTGGAATATGCCATTGTGTATGAGGATTATAAAGGCATACCGAGGGCACAGGTGCGGGAAGCGCTGCAGAGCGGGCAGGATGTGATCATGCGCGTGGATGTGCAGGGGGCGGCAACCATCCGTGAGAAGGCGCCGCAGGCGGTGCTGATATTTCTGACCACAGTGAGCGAGGATGCACTCGTACGGCGCCTGGTCGAAAGACGCACCGATCCGCCGGACCAATTGAAGCTGCGCATCGCCATGGCTCGCCAGGAAATGAAGCGTATTGAAGAATTCGATTACGTGGTGATCAACCATGATAGCCACCTGAAAGAAACGGTGGACGTGATCGCTGCGATTATCCAGGCAGAACACCACAAGGTCCACCACCGGCAGGTGCAGTTATAAACTGGTCGCGCTTCATGGGCCACGCACATGGATGTCACCCTGAGGGAGCGTACTGTGCGACCGAAGGGTCTACCCGGCTGGCGGGCAAGATTCTTCGCTACGCTCAGAATGACATATCAATATAGGAGTATAGAATGCGCATCCTGGTCACCGGAGGGGCGGGTTATATCGGCAGCCATACCTGCATAGAGCTGCTCAATGCAGGATTTGATGTCGTGGTTGTAGACAACCTGGCTAACAGTAAGGAAGAATCCATCCGCCGCGTACAGGCCATTGCCGGCAGATCGGTAGAATTTCACAAAGTCGATCTGCTGGATGAGGCCGCCCTGGAAGCAGTGTTTCAAAGCTCTGCGATCGATGCTGTCATTCACTTCGCCGGTCTGAAGGCAGTGGGAGAGTCGGTGGCGCAGCCGCTGCGCTACTACCACAACAACCTGACCGGTACGCTGGTATTGTGGCGGGTGATGGAACGGGCGGGTGTAAAAGACATCGTGTTTAGCTCATCCTGCACCGTGTACGGCGAACCGCAGCGCGTGCCGGTGACTGAAGACTTCCCTCGTTCGTTCACCAACCCCTACGGGCACACCAAGTTGGTGATCGAGGATATGTTCTTCAGCCTGTACAAAGCCGATCCCTCCTGGAATGCCATCTTGCTGCGCTACTTCAATCCGGTCGGCGCGCATCCCAGCGGGCGCATCGGCGAAGACCCGCAGGGCATCCCCAACAATTTGCTGCCCTACATCTCGCAGGTGGCAGTGGGACGCTTGCGCGAGCTGTCGGTCTTTGGCGGTGATTATCCGACCCGGGACGGTACCGGGGTGCGAGATTATATCCATGTGGTCGACCTGGCGCAGGGGCACCTGAAAGCGCTGGCGAAACTGCCGCAGAAACCGGGGGTAATTGCTTACAACCTGGGCACCGGCAGCGGCTATACTGTCCTGGAAGTCATTCAGGCTTTCGAAGAAGCCAGCGGGATCAAAATCCCCTACCGGATCGTGAATCGCCGGCCCGGTGATGTCGCTGAATCCTATGCCGACCCCAGCCTGGCAGAACGAGAGTTGGGGTGGAAGGCCAATCTGGACATCAACGCCATGTGCACGGATGTCTGGCGCTGGCAGTCGACAAATCCGCAGGGGTACGAGTAGCCCTGCCGCTTCGATTTTGAGAAACGGCTTGACGCCTGGGAATCCTGTTCTATAATCATACCAATCCCATCAATTTAGTATCTATCCGAAATTAGAGTTGGGTGCGTGTGCAGCCCGCAGCCAAAGCCCCAACACCCTCAAAAATTCCGGATAGGCTCTTCCTCTATACCCTGCGTCAGGAGGTCTTTGTATGCAGTCGCTGATGATGGATTACCCACTCGTCCTGACACCCCTGCTTCATCGTGCAAAACGCTTGTTCGGCTCGAAAACGATCGTCACCAAGGCTGGCCCGGGCATGGAGAGGTACACCTATGCCGACATGGTAGAACGGGTTGGGCGTCTGGCAAATGCCCTGGAGAGGCTGGGCGTTCGCCGCACCGACCGCGTGGCAACGTTTGCCTTTAACAACTCGCGCCATATGGAGCTGTACTTTGCCGCGCCGTGCATGGGCGCCGTGCTGCACCCATTGAACCTGCGCCTGCCTCCCGAACAGTTGATTTATATCGTCAACCATGCTGAGGATAAGGTGCTGTTTCTGGATCCCCAGCTTCTGCCCGCAATCGAGAAACTGGCGCCCCATTTTCGTACGGTGAAACATTTCGTGGTGATGGGCGCCAGCGTGCCCCCAACCAGCCTCAGCCCGGTCAGCGCGTACGAGGATCTATTGAGCGAGGTCGGCCCGGAATATCCCTGGCCCAATTTAGACGAGCGGGATGCGGCTGCCATGTGCTATACCTCGGGAACTACCGGCAATCCCAAAGGGGTGGTGTATTCGCACCGCTCGATTTTCTTGCACAGCCTGGGTTTGAGCATGACCGACTCGTTTGGGCTTTCTGAGCGGGACATTTTTATGCCGGTTGTGCCGATGTTCCACGTGCTGGCCTGGGGCACGCCCTTCGCCGCCGCGATGCTTGGAACCAACCTGGTATTTCCTGGCGCGCACATGACGCCGCGCGATCTGGCGGAATTGATCCAGTCGGAACGGGTTACCTTGACGGCAGGCGTGCCCACATTGTGGTTAGGGCTTCTGCACCTGCTGGAAAATGAGCGCTATGATCTGAGCAGTTTGCGCGGCATGATTGTAGGGGGCGCGGCTGCCCCGCAGTGGATGATCGAGGCCTACGAGAAGAAGCACGGACTGACCGTCATGCATGCCTGGGGCATGACAGAGCTTTCACCTTTAGGCACGGTCAGCCGTTTGAAGAGCTATCAAATGGATCAGCCGGAGGAAGAACGGTTCAAGCTGCGCGCCAAGCAGGGCATGCCTGTGCCGGGAGTTGAAATTCGCGGCATGGATGAAGCCGGACAGGAAATCCCCTGGGACGGCGAGGCCTATGGCGAGCTGGAAGTGCGCGGCCCCTGGGTCATCAGCAGCTACTACAACGATGATCGCTCGCCCGAGTCGTTTCATGATGGCTGGTTCCGCACCGGCGATGTGGTCACGATTGATCCGGATGGCTTTATCCAGATCGTCGATCGCACCAAGGATTTGATTAAGAGCGGCGGGGAATGGATTTCCAGTCAGGAGCTGGAGAATGCCATTATGTCTCACCCCAAAGTGTTGGAGGCGGCGGTTATCGCCGTGTACCATCCGAAATGGCAGGAGCGGCCTCTTGCCTGCGTGGTGCCCAAATCGGACTTCAAAGACAGCCTGGGCAGGGAGGAGCTGTACGAATATCTGCGCCCGCTCCTTCCAGGCATGTATTTGCCGGACGATATCATATTCATCGAGGCTGTACCGAAGACCAGCGTGGGCAAGTTCGACAAAAAAGTCTTGAGAGCACAGTATAAAGAATACATCCTCCCCCAGAGCTGATTTTTATTGAATAACACCGCCGGGCGGCTGCCCCAAAGGGCAGCCGCCCGGCGTGTATTTAACGGTTTTCCAGCTCCTCACGCTGAATGAGGGCGGAATTCTGGTGTGCGCTTCTCCATGAAAGCAGCCACTCCCTCCTGGTGCTCAGGACGGCGCGCGGCGATATCCTGCAGGTGGGCTTCGTAGTCCAATACGTCTTCCAGGTTGGGCAGCACGGCCCGGTTGAAAGCCCGCTTGGCAAGCCCAAATGCGCCTGCAGGGCCCAGGCTCAGCGCCTGGGCGTATACCCTTGCCTGGGATTCTAACTCGGCGGCAGGCACCACCCGGTTCACCATTCCCCACGCAAGCGCCTGCTCTGCGCTGATCGGCAGATTGGAAAAAGCAAACTCGGTTGCCCGCCCCAATCCAATCAAAGCCGGCAAGAGCAGCGATACGGCTGAGTCTGGCGCCAGGCCGATCCCCAGGAACCCGACCACGAAGCGGGCGCTGCCGGCTGCAATGCGCAGATCGCATGCCAGCGCGATCCCCAGCGCCGCGCCGGATACCGACCCATGGATTGCTGCAACCACTGGTTTCTCGATCTGGCGCAGCTGCAGGATCAACGGGTTATAGGTGCGCTGCAGATGCTCGCGGAAAGATGTGCCCTGCGCCTGCTGAATTTCAAACAGGTCCTGCCCGGCGCTGAATGCCGGCCCACGCGCCGCCAGCAGCACGCAGCGCACCTGAGGGTTGCCGGCGGCCTGGCGGAGCGCCTTTTGCAGCGCCTGGGTCAAGGCGGCGTTGAACGCATTCACTTTAGGCCGGTTGAGGGTCAGGGTTAACACCCCATCGTTTAAATCGGAGAGTAAGATCGATTCGCTATCTGTCATCGGACCTCCACTGCTTGTCTGCTGAAACGAGTCTAGCATAAAATCCTGCGCCTGCGCAGCCAGGGTTAAAAAAGACGTCCCGAGCGGTTGGCTCGGGACGTTGTTGTTTACCATTCACGGGCACTAGAAAGGATTTGCATGCCCGTCATCATAGTCGACGTCGTCTGCCTCGTCGTCTTCGTAATCCAGCTCTAGCTCAACCTCTTCGTCATCCAGCCGCAGCCAAAGGATAAGAATCTGCCCTTCATCCACGTCCAGGGTACGAGCAGCTACAATCGGCGCCTCCTGCTGCAAACCATCTTCGGTGCGGTATTCCAGGTGGATCGGCTGGTGATTGCGCCAGGCGCGATGGCAGCGCTCGACTAAAGAGGGGCCGTTATACGTGCGTAAACGGGTTACGGCGATATCATTAAGGATTGGCCCTTCACTCAGACCCAGCGCCCAGCCGTCTGGTACAGCTTCGAAGGTGGGCGGAGGCCCCTCGATAATTGTAATTTTATCTTCCATAGCAACCTCCAAGTTAGACAAATCATACCATGAATCATACAGAGTAACACCTGATGCTTATGATAGGTTCGTTAAGAAGTGCCGCTGTGGGAGAAACTTCGCCTGAAGGATAGAGCCGTTCGCATGCGGCAGCACCTACCACGGCGCCTCCCGGTGAACCAATCCCACCTGCAGCTCCTGAAATCGTCCCTGATCCATGGCCATGCGCCACCTCCCCTGGCTGGTCGACAGACATCGCCTGTACCATCCTGGCCAGATTCAGCAGCTCTGTCACCCCTGCCAACAGGGTTTCGCTGTCGCTTTCGAGCGCAATTCCCTGCTCAGTTGTATAATTTTCTATAGGAACAGCCCAGGACCAGGGAATGCCGCCTGGTTGCCCATACGGAGGCATCACGATCCAGCGCCGCTCTGAATAAGCTGCATGCCCGGCCTGGCGCAGCACCTTTACAATTTGCCCATTCAGGGGATGGTGGGCGTGGATGACCCGCACGAATCCGATAGGCCGCGACTCGTTGGGTGTTTTTTTGTTGATTGCAACCCGATCAGATACATTGATCCTTCTGGGCATTGTTGGGGAGCGTTCAGTTGGGTTCGCAACATCCCAAGTTATAACACGACCTGTAATAACCTGGATATGGCATATGAGATCTTATATCATCCAAAAGCCAGTTCACGTGATTAAGTATTGGCAGGCGCATATATTGCCGCTGAGGTGGCTGCGCGTGCTACTCCCGTAGTGACTGCAGTTGTTGTAGGTTGTATCGAATTTGCTCCTGGGTGTGACGACGTGGTAATTGCGGCGGGAGATGCAGTAATAAATCTGGCAGATGCTGCCAAAGGCCATGAGCAAGCACCTGAAGAAGGCTTACCTTCGCCGCCTGCACCTACGATGCCAGGGCCACCCTCATATCCATCTGCACCTCCAGGTTCTACAGGCGAATATGTGTCTCCCTATGGTTATCCAAACGATCCAACAAAATCTCCTGCTGATGGATTCAATTGGGAAGGACGCGAAGACTCAACTCCTGGGAGTAGGCAATGAAATTGGTATAACAAAGAAACCGAAGAGTGGCTAAATTATGAACCTGATTCTCCATCTCACGGGTCCCACTTCGATTATGGAGATCCTTGGCACAGAAGATACCGTATATTCCCTGATGGGAGCATGGAACCAAAATGAGTCTTAGAATGAAGCCCTTTCATTTGGTGCAAAAAGAGGCAATTGAGTATATACAACAAGAGCTTTCGCTAGGGTGGAGCTTTTCCCAAAAGCTCCTTTGGGAGTTGGATTTTAGTAAAGGAGATGTGATCACTTTTCTGCCAAGCTTCCTATCTGAATCCGACATATTGAACTTAAGAATCAGCGTTTTTAAAACCGCACAAATGAATTTTCGAGAAGACATTGAAAATTTTATAGCTAAACGCGTGTATACATATTTAGCAAACATTCCTAACAGTTTTTTCATAACAGAAACTTTAATGTCAAAAGAGCCAGTTCCACCTAAAAGGCCGTTGAGAAACTATTTCTTACATGCCGCTCGCATCTACCTCTTTGCGGACAAATCTGGAAATACAGATGAGATAAAGTCGGTATTAATCCGTAGCCGAGACTACCCATTAATTACATGCCTAACGTCACTGTTGGATACAAAGTTACTGCTCAGGCCTGGAGATACCGTGAGCGATCAGCTTTTGCAAGAATTAGCAAAACGAACAGAGGCATTAATTATTGGGGCATATGATGCTGAAGCATTCATTATTTGGCGAAAGACGCACAGTGTCATCTCAGACTACCATATAAAAGGCGAATCGAACTAAGAACTCATCCGAAACTAGCGATGTCGGCCAAGAAGCTGACACAAGCGAAAAGAACAAGGGAGAGCCAGTTGGATGATTTCTCGCACCAGCGGGTACGGATACTTCGTCTTCCAGCCAGCCAACCCAAGGTGCGCTCGACGACCCACCGTCTGGCCGGGAACTGGGTTTCGCACTGGATTGGGCAAGGGTCCGGTGGTTCGCCCCGCACCCCACCTTCCTACCACGCCTTTCGCTACTCACACGGGCCCTTCCCGAATGACATACATCATGATTCCGGTTGTAACCACCAAGTTGACACTACAGCCAAAGCGGGCTGCAGCGGCGCCGGCGCCATGGTCGCCAGCCCGAACAACGACAGTGCGTACGACCTTCACGCGAATAAGCCACCAGTCGAATGTATTTTTACGTACTGCTATGCAATCTTCGATAAGCATGAACATTTTCACGACGAAGGTATAATTGGTGCTGGAGAGGTAACGATGCACAAACTGGTCATCCTGATCGAATCACTGCCGGATCAATCCGCCTTCGATGAATCCTGGCCTCAATTTTTACACGCCGCGGAGGGTATGCCCGGCTTGCTGAGCGAGTCCACCAGCCGGGTGGACACTTTTCTGTTTGGCAGTTATGCGGTGAGCATGGTGCATGAGTTGCATTTTGCCTCTGTTGAGGAGGCCAGGCAGGCGATGGCCTCACCGCAGGGCCGGTTGGCGGGACGCCTGCTGCAAGCGATGACCGGCGGCAAGGTTACCCTGTTCCTGGCGGATCATAAAGAAGATAACCTGGAAAATATCCTTAAACACGGCGCCTCGACCCAGCCCGATACGCCCGCCGGCACAGATGCAGCCGAGGCCAGCGGCTAACGGTATGCGCTCCGGATGCTTACGCCTGGCTGCGGCAGGCCTGTTTGTGCTGCTGCTGGTGGGCGCCTATTGGTTCTATCGCGGCTTTCGCCCGGGGATGGCTGGTGGAGGGTTGGCAGGCGGCCTGACGCGTTCAGGCAGGGTGGTTGCCTTCCTGCGTAGCCCCAATGAGCATGCAGATTGGAGTTGGCAGGCTGGCAGACGCTGCGCGTCTGCCCCGAACGGCGCGCCGGCGCCTTTCGTTCTGCCAACCAGCGGCTTTGCCGGCTATCTGTGGGATGATTCCTTCCGCCCAGGGCACCGCCACCAGGGGATCGATATCTTTGGCGGCAGCGATGTGGGCGTGACGCCCGTGCTGGCGGCGTATGCCGGGTACCTGACTCGCCTGGCAGACTGGAAATCCACCGTCATCATCCGCATCCCCGACGATCCGCTGCAGCCGGGTCGCCAGATCTGGACGTATTACACCCATATGGCCGGTGCCCAGGGCAGTTCCACAATCGATGCCCGTTTTCCGCCGGGAACGATCGAGCAATACGTGGAAGCCGGTACATTGCTGGGCTATCAAGGTAATTATTCCGGCGACCCCGGCAGCCCGGTTGGCGTGCACCTGCACTTTTCGATCGTGTTGGACGACGGCGCCGGGCGTTTCCGCAACGAGCTGGAGATCGCCAACACGCTCGATCCTTCCCCGTATTTGGGTCTGCCGCTGAACGCCGGCACCAACCAGGATCAAATCCCCGTCTGCCCGGCTGAGTGAAGGTCATATGACTGAGCTATCAAAGGCTGCGGCTGACCTAACCCCCCATCCCCCTTCCCGATTCGGGAAGGGGGAGTAGAGGGGGTTAGGTGGTGAACAACTAGCCTTGCTGCAAACGCCAGTCCAGTGCGGTATGTCGCTGGGCGACGCGGTCGTTGCTAATCGCGATGTGAACGGCCTTGCGGCTGCCGACCAGCACGCACAGCTTTTTGGCGCGGGTAACTGCGGTGTACAGCAGATTGCGCTGCAGCATCATGTAATGTGCGGTCACCAGGGGGATGACCACCGCCGGAAATTCCGAGCCCTGCGCTTTGTGCACAGAAACGGCGTAGGCGAGCACCAGTTGGTCGGCTTCGTTCCAGTCATAAACAGCATGGTGGTCGTCGAAACCGACTGTCATGGTGTGGTTGATGGGGTCAAAGCCGGTGACCGACCCGATATCCCCGTTGAAGACATCTTTATCGTAATTGTTTTGTACCTGCATGACTTTATCGCCCAGGCGCAAGATCTGCCCGAACAGTTTTTTCTCTGCCTTGAGGGGAGAGGCCGGGTTGAGAACCGCCTGCAGGCGTTCGTTCAGTGCGGTGACGCCGGCAGGGCCGCGGTACATGGGCGCCAGCACCTGCACGTCCCGGCTTGGGTTTAACCCAAAGCGTTCCGGGATGCGCCGGCAAACCACTTCTTCGACCCACTCAGCCGCCTGCTCGGCTGCTTCGGCGGGGAACAAGAAAAAATCCAGGCTGTCTTTGGGAAACTCGGGCATTGCTCCGTGGTTGATGCGGTGGGCGTTATCGATGATATGCGAGCCGGCAGCCTGGCGGAAGATGGTGCTCAGGCGGATTACCGGCGCGACCTGGCTGCGGATGATATCCCGGAGCACGTCGCCAGGCCCTACGGAGGGGAGCTGGTCTACGTCGCCGACCAGCAGCAGGTGCATCCCGGGCTGCAGGGCTTTTAGCAAATGGTAGAAAAGGCTCAGGTCCAGCATCGAAGTCTCGTCTACCACCAGGAAGTCTATCGCCAGCGGGTTTTCGGCATTGTGCTTGAAGCCTTCACCGGGAGAAAAGCCCAGCAGGCGGTGCAGCGTGCTGGCTGGATGCCCGGTGGCTTCGGAGAGGCGCTTGGCAGCCCGCCCGGTAGGAGACGCCAGGGCATAGCGCTTGCGCGCTTCCTCCAGCACCTGGATCAGCGCTTTGATGCAGGTGGTCTTGCCGGTGCCAGGTCCGCCGGTGAGAACGCTCACCGGGCTGCCTAAGGCGGTGCGGATGGCTTGCTGCTGCTCAGGAGATAGGCTTGAATCTAACGGCAGCAGCGCGGGCGGCACATCGCTCAACCGGGAGGGGAAGGCGGCTGCCATAGCCCCCAGTTTTTCGGCTGCGCCGACCTCACTGTAGTACAGCGGGGTAAGGTATACGGCTGGGATTCCATACAGCGAGGCCGGTTCACCCACCGCTCCGGGCCGGGGTTCTGCAGGCTGATCTGCCAGCCCGCCTGCAGCATCGGACCTGGTTTGGGAAGCTTGATCTGCCGGCACGGCTTCTCGCCGTATGCGCTGCTGGTTTTCCAGCCGCGCCAGTGCGGGCGGGATCAGACCGGCCTCCACGCCCAACAAGGTCACTGCTTGCTCGGTCAGCGCTTCCGCCGGGGCGTACACATTGCCCTGCTCGCTGGTTTCATTGAGGCTGAAAACCAGCCCGGCTTCGATGCGCGATGGGTGGTCGTGCGGCAGACCCAATGCCTGTGCAATCCGATCTGCGGTCTTGAACCCGATCCCGTAAATATCGCGCGCCAGGCGGTAGGGGTCGCTTTGTACAATCGCCAGCGCCTGATCGCCGTACTGCTTGTAAATCTTCACTGCCAGGTTGGTGCTGATAGCGTGCCCATGCAGGAAGAGCATGATCTCTTTGACCTGGTGCTGTTCTTCCCAGGCTGCCGCGATCAAAGCGGCGCGATGCGGGCCGATATCCGGCACTTCCTCCAGCCGCTCCGGCTGCAGCTCGATCATCTGCAGCGTCTGTGCGCCAAAAAAGTCCACAATGCGCTCTGCCAGCTTGGGGCCAATCCCCTTGACCAGCCCAGATCCCAGGTAGCGACGAATGCCTGCCACCGTGGCGGGCAGGGTTTGCTCGCAGAATTCGACCTGAAACTGCTGTCCGTGCTTGGGATGGCTGAGCCAGTGGCCCTGAAGGCGCAGGTTTTCTCCCGGCGAAAGCTCCGGCAGGTTGCCGACTACTGTGACGAGGCCATCCCGGTTTTGTCCCGGGATGCGCAGGTTTCGCTCTGGGCCTGAGCGACCTTCGGGGCGCACGCGCAGCACGCTGTACCCATTTTCGGGGTTGTAGAAGGTGACGCGTTCTACTGAGCCGGACAGCTCATCCATTTCCTTGCAGTTCTAGGGCATTGGGTTAGAGGCAGCCCAATCGGTCCCCAAGATGATCACCACGTCGACCTGGCTGGTGGGATCATAACGGCTGAACAGGCGTGTTGGCTGGATGCTCATCAATTCCATCAGGAACTTGAGCGTGTAGGGCTTGCCGGTGTAGTCGAAGATCGTGGTATTGGTATACAGCTGCTCGGCGTTGCCAGCCTCCCCAACGGTCAGGCCCTGGCTCTGCAGGTACTCGCTGGTTCGGGCGGCAAGCCCGGCGGTGGATGATCCATTCAGGATGGACAGGCGCGGCGCTTCCGCTTTTGCCAGATCAAGCGGGGGTTGGCTGCCTGCCAGCGGGCTGATCGGCTCGGAACCAAAGAAAACCTTATCCCGCGTCTCACGAATTTTGTCGGCGATTGGCTTCAGCACCTCGTCGCCTTCCACGGTGGTGACCAGCAGAACCTGATCCGGCGGGGCGATGACGCCGCGTTGGATATTCTCTTCCGGAATTTGCTGTGCCAGCCAGGCGAGTTGGATGGCTTGTTCCAGCGATAGGTTGGTATTCACTCCGGAAGAAAGCTCCTGGTAGAGCTGCGGCGCCCTGGAAATCAAGACGGGCAGCATATCCAGGCTGACCAGGCGGTCGCGGATTGCCAGGATCACCTGCTGCTGGCGCTGGGCGCGATCGAAGTCGCCGCCTTCGGTCTTGCGCGCCCGGGCATACGCCAGGGCGAGGTCGCCGGGCAGCGTCTGCCGTCCGGGCTTGAGAGTTTTGGTGTTGTTGTCGCCCAGCGGGTCGACGGTGATGCTTTCGGGAATATCGAGCTTGACCCCATCGATCTCATCGATAAAGCGCACAAAAGCGCTGAAATCGATCTGGGCGTAGTAATCAATCGGCACGCCCAACAGCTCTTCGACGGTTACCATCGCCAGGCCTGGCCCGCCGCCTGGAACTTCATAGGCGACGCCAAGGCTGTAGGCGGTGTTGATGCGCCCATATTCGAACCCCGGAACGTTTACCCACAGATCGCGCGGGATAGACAGCATTCCTGCTGTGCGTGACAGCGGATCCAAGGTCAAGAGGATCATTGTATCGGTGCGCGGCGCGCCGGTGCCTGCTTCCCAATCGCGGTAATCCAATCCCATCACCAGCACAGTCACCCGGCTGGCGCCGTCCCATGCTTCTGGTGTGGGCCCGCTGGGAGGCTGCAGCGGTGTCTGGGGGTTTTCGACAATCACTGCTCCTTCGGGCGTCGGTGTGGGTTCGACAATTGCAATACCGGGAAGTGAGGTAAGTTCCCACGATACCACCAGATCGCGTACCAGGATAAAAGTCAGCACACCGGCGATCACGGTGGCGATCAGGAAAGCGATGACTACTGCCAGCGTGAGCCGGCGGGTAGTCGGATTCTTAATTTCAGGTGTCATACGATCCATTTTCTAAGCCTTTTTGATTTGTCATTCTGAGGAGCGCAGCGACCGAAGAATCTAGATCCTTCGCTTCGCTCAGGATGACATCCTTGTGCGTGGCCAACGAAGTGCGACCAGATTATGGCAGCAGATTGCCTCCGCGGCCGGAATCTCCCCTTCGATAGGGGGTAAGGGGATTATAATGTCCGAGAGCGCCTCTGGCAAGCGAATAAGCCGCCAGCCATGGGCGCCCGCATTCGTGTTTTGAGCTGGATTATGTCCTTAATTACTGCTTCCAACCTGTCTCGTTCCTTCGGTGCAGTCGATATCTTCTCAGGCATCTCGCTGAGCATTCCCCACGGGGCCAGGATTGCCATCGTTGGGCCGAACGGCATCGGTAAAACCACGCTGATCCGCATACTGATCGCATTGGATGAACCCACGACCGGCAGCGTGCAGCGCGCACGAGGTCTGGGCATCGGCTATCTACCTCAAGAGGCCGCTCTGCACGGCAGCCACAGCGTCTGGCAGGAGTGCCTTAATGCTGTGCAGGATCTTCTGGAGATGGAGACCGAGCTGTACGCTTTGGAAGCCGTCATGGGCAATCCGGGGCAAGCCGGTGAGGCGCTGGTGCGGTACAGCGGCTTGCAGGCAGAGTTTGAGCGGCGCGGCGGCTATACCTATGAAACGCGTATCCGCCAGGTGCTGACCGGTCTGGGTTTCGACGACAGCGACTATCAACGGCCAATTTCACAGCTATCCGGAGGGCAGCGCACCCGCCTGGTGCTGGCGCGCCTGCTGCTCTCCAATCCAGACCTTTTGGTGCTGGACGAGCCGACCAACCATTTGGATATCCAGGCGGTGGAGTGGCTGGAAGGATATCTCTCACAGTGGGCAGGGGCCGTGCTGATCGTCTCGCACGACCGCTACTTCCTTGACCAGGTCGTGGACCGGGTGTGGGAGATGCGCTCCGATGGATTGGAGGAATACCGCGGTAATTATACCGCCTATGTCCAGCAGCGGCAGGAACGCTGGAGTCTGCGGCAGAAGCTGTTCGACTCGGAAAAAGAGCGGCTGCTCAAAGAGATTGAGTATGTCAAGCGCAACATCTCGGGGCAGCGCACCCTGCAGGCCAAGGGCAAGCTGCGCCGCTTGAGCCGCGAAGTTGAGGCGATCGAGAGCCTGGGAATCGAAGGTGTGCATGGTCGCAGATGGCTGGAAATCAGCCAGGAGGCAGATATCTCTGCTCACACCTTGAGCGTGGCTGAGGTTGAACGGCGCATTCGCTCCCTGCGCCAGCCGTCGAACCGGCTGCCCCAGTTGAACTTGCACTTGAGAACATCGAACCGCTCGGGCGATCTGGTGCTGCGCACCTACGACCTTCAAATTGGCTACCCGGATGAAGGCCAGCCGCTTTTTTATGTGCCCGACCTGGTGTTCAAGCGCGGCGAGTGCGCTGCGATTATTGGTCCCAACGGCGCCGGCAAAACCACCTTTTTGAAAACCCTGCTGGGCATGATGGAGCCGCTCGAGGGTAAGATTGCATTAGGCGCCAGCCTGGATGTGGCTTATTTTGCCCAGGCCCACGAAGACCTTCACCCCGAGCGCACCCTGGTGCAGGAGATCGAGGTGGCGAGACCGAATATGCTGCTGGCGGAGATCCGCGATTACCTGGCGCGCTTCCTGTTCAGCGGAGAGCAAGTCTTCAAACCGGTGAGCACCTTGTCGGGCGGCGAGCGCGGCCGACTGGCGCTGGCCAAGCTCACCCTGAGCAATGCCAATTTGCTGCTGCTGGACGAGCCAACCAACCACCTGGATATCCCCTCACAGGAAATCTTGCAAGAAGCTATGGATGCCTACCAGGGCACGATTTTGCTGGTATCCCACGACCGCTACCTGATCGATGCGCTGGCGACCCAGGTGTGGGCTATTGAGCCAGATGAAACCTTCATGCAGGTCTTCGAAGGCGATTACAGCCAGTATCGCGCCCTTAAAGAGGCCCAACGCGCCGCTGAGGTCAATGCTCGCCAGCAGCAAACCGTGCAGGCTGCTCGCCAGAAAACCCGGCCAAACGGCACCGCAGAACAAAAGCGCCGGAAGGCTCGCCTGGCGCAGGTGGAGAGGCAGATTGCTGATCTGGAAGTGCGCCTGTCCGATCTGTCGACCAGATTGGAAAGCCCGCCGCCGGATTCCTTAAAAGTGCAGCAGTGGGGGGAAGACTACGTGCAGATCCAGAATGAAATCAATGCCCTGCTGGCTGAGTGGGAAACCCTGCATGAGCATAACTGACCCGTGGATATGCCGTGATGTGCCGTGTAATCCTTATTTGATCAGTCATCCTGAGCGGAGCGAAGGATCTAGATCCTTCACTTCGTTCAGGATGACATCCTTGTGCGTGGCCCACTACGTGCGAGCAGCTTTTGCGTGGCCCACGAAGCGCGAGGAGCTTGTCCGCCTGCAATAGCTTCCGGCGGTTTGGCTGTCTTTCCGTAAACTTTACCCACCGCGGCGCTTAATTTTCCTCCAATCTTCTTCTGTTACAATCATTGCCATGCGAAAATTTTCCTGGTTAAGAATTGTGCTGGTTTTCGCCGGGTTGGCCCTGCTGGCTGCCCTGGTTTACCAGCTTCCGGCGGTGCAGCAGCGTTTGGGTTGGCGCGTGGATTTCGCCATGGCATACGTGCGCGGCGTCATCTCGCCGGTTGGCGAGCTGCCTACCCCTTTGCCGCCGCCTGCCGTTAAAGTTACAGCACGTCCATCGCCTACCCCCACAGCCTCACCCACGCCAGAGGCGACGAGCTCGCCGACGCCTGGCGCAACGCCTACGCCCACGCTTACCCCCACGCCAATCCCGGCGGCGATATCGCTCACACCCCCCAAGTGGGAAAAGCAGGATGCCAATGCCTGCGGCCCTACCACCCTGGCCCTGGGACTGCGCTATTGGGGTTGGGAGGGCGACCAGTTCACCATCTCCGAGCTGCTGAAGCCGAAGCGCGAAGATCGCAACGTCAACGTGGAAGAGCTGATCTACTACACCCGCACCCGCGCCGGCTGGCTGCATGCCGAGTACCGGGTGGGCGGCGATCTGGAGACGCTGAAGCGCTTGATCGCCGCGGGCATTCCCGTAATCGTTGAAGAGGCTTTTCTGCTCGAAACCACCTACTGGCCTAACGATGACCGCTGGGCAGCGCATTACAACTTGCTGACCGGCTACGATGACGTTGCCGGCGTGTTCACCGGGCAGGATACCTACATCGGCGCCGACCAGCGCCTGCCATACGCCAGGCTGGATCGCGACTGGCAGGCATTCAACCGGGTGTACATCCTGGTTTACCCGCCGGAAAAAGAAGAGCTGGTAAAGTCGATTCTGGGTCCCAATTGGGATGTGGACTACAACCGGCAGCAGGCGCTGCAAACGGCGCAGGCAGAGGCAGAAACCGACCCGCAGAATGCCTTTACCTGGTTCAACCAGGGCACGAACCTGGTGTACTTCGAGCGCTATGGCGAAGCCGCCGCCGCATTCGACCGGGCGCGCCAGATTGGGCTGCCGCAGCGTATGCTGCGCTACCAGTTCACCCCCTTCTTCGCCTATTTCCATTCTCGCCGTATGGAGGACCTGCAGGCGCTGGTGGATTATTCGCTGCGCATTACCAAGAACAGCGAGGAAGCGCTGCTGTGGCGCGGCTGGTATAAGTACCGGGAGGGGGATACATTGGGAGCGGTAGAGGATTTCCGCCAGGCTCTGCTCGAGAATCCCAATTACGAGGATGCCAAGCTGGCAATTGCGTTCGTGACCAACCGGCAGTGATCTGGCTGTACCGGATCAATCAGGTGCCTGCCGGCTGCCCGTAATTTTTGCGCCGATCAGGCGCCAGATCAGCAGCCCCAATATTCCCCCAGCCAGGTCTATCCCCAGGTCGAATAAAACCCCGGGCAGCCAGAAAATTTGCTGGCTTAAGGTCTGCAGGGCTTCCTGCAAAATGCCTACGCCGAGCGCCGCCAGCAGCACGCCGGCAGCCCTTGCCGGGGAAAGCGCGATGCGATAGTTCCAGGAAAGCAGCAGCGTAAAACCGGCGAACAGGATGATGTGCACCAGCACATGTATCCAGTCCGGGTAGAAGATGGCGTCGAACTGGCGGCGAAAAGCAGGCCAAAATTGGCGGAACATGGCCACCGGGAAGAGGATGGCAAACAGCCACACCACAAGCATCCAACGCAGGCGCATGCTCCCGATGATAACATACCAGCCGCCGCGAACGCGGCGGCTGGCTCACTCACTCGTACAGGGATCAGCGGTAGATCAAGCGGTACAGGCTATTGATGAACAGCTTTTGCCCGGTTTCATTCATGATGCTCGGATTGCCATTGAAGCCCCACAGCATGTAGATGCGGTTCTCCATCAGCAGATTGGCGTATGTGCTGTCAGCGTCATTCAGGCCAAAGATCTCCACGCCGGAAGGTTCGGCTCCCACGTAGATATCCACCCGGGGGTTGAGCGTGCGGTACAGCACCAGCGGATCTTTGGGCAATGGGATGAGGAAATACGGCTGACTCCAGATCAAGTCGCCGCCGTCCAACCAACTGATGGCGGTTCCGGCGCCGTGTGCGCCCTGGGGATAGCCGATTTGCAGCTTAATCTGTCCGAAAAAGGCGTAGCCGCCTTCTCCTATGCCAAGCACGCCCCGCTGGCTGTTCACCACTGCGCTGACCGCCTCCGGTGTGCCCCAGCTGCTCAGGGATCCCGTGTCCGGGCCGATTACGATCACATCATAAGGGAAGAACGACGTTTTCTCGACCTCACCCATATGCACCGTATCCACCAGCATGCCGGCCTGCGAAATCAGCTTCTCGAAAGCCAGGCGGCTGTCCAGATCGGTCTTCCAGATGTAAGCTGCCCGGCGCAGCACGTTGAATCCGGTGCTGGCGTAGCGCAGGAAGGTCTCGCCGCTGTTATTTACCCCTGAAGCAACTACCTTCACCATGTAGCTTCCGGGTACCGATACGCTGTACAGGGTATCGGCATACCAGCCGTCTCCAGCTTTGCCATCCCCATGGGCGCCGTCGTCGTACAGGCGCATGATCAGGCTGCCATTGACGCTCTCCTCGCCCGGCACGACGCCCGTCCCCGCCACCAGGGCGAATACATCTGCCCCGGGAATCGGTTTGTAGTCGCTCAGCACACCGTAGATTGGCACTGGCGTGCCTACCACGCGCTCATCTGGATCGCCTCCCACAGCAGCGATGAGCGTGGTGTTCGAGCGCCCGGACAGCGTGAAATGGTATTCCAGGCTGGGCTTGAGCATACTGATCGCCACCTGCCAGGTGCCTGCTTTCGGGTTAAGCACCCGCAGTTGGTGGTGGGTATCGCTGCGGTATTCAGCATCCGGCTTGACCGCCGCCCCGCCTGGATCTATCAGCCTCAGGGTGAGGTAGCCCGCCGGGTCATTCCAGTTGATGGCGAAGACGGCTTCCGGCACGCCATCCGGCACTGCCACCTGCAGCACGGTGGGTTCTTGAGCTGGCCCTTGCAGCGCTGCCAGGCGCTGGTAACCGTGGGTCAATTCACCAACCGAGAGATAAGCATCTGCCAGGCGGTTGGGCAGCGTATCGGGCATGTCCAGGGGCGGGCCAGCTTCGGGCAGGCCGCCCAGGCTGGCGACCGGAGCGATCACGTCCACGAAGAAATAGTTGCCGTGGCGCGCCCCGGCAATGCTCTGCAGCAGGGCTGTGTCGGCGTCCTCGCCTAAAGCCACGGTGTGGATCACCACATCGGTGACGGTGGGGGCAATGTCAGCCCAGTAAGGGGGCACGTTTTCCCAGCCATCGCTGAGCAGCACCAGGGACCAATCGTGATCGGGGATGCCGCTGCCAGTCAGCAGGCTGTGGCCTGTCTGCACCCCTTGCCCCAATGCAGTTGACCCGCCGGCAGACAGCCCATCGATGGCAGCAATGGCATCCTGGCGGGTGGTTGTATCGGGAGCGATTTCAGTCAGACCGAAGTCGGTGCTGGCGCTGTTGGCAAAGCTGGTGACTCCGACATAATCGCCGTCGCTCAAGAAGTCGACAAAGGCGCTGGCGGCATTTTGGGCGGCGCCGATCTTGTCATCCGACAGCATGCTGCCGGAGCGATCCAGTACAATGACCTCGTCTTTGGGCGTCTTGGGCAGGTAATAAACCGCGCTCATCTCCAGGTCGCTGCCGGATCCGCTTAATTCTACCTGCAGGTCGTAGTAATCGGCGCTGGATTGAGCTGGCGGATTGACGACCAGGAAGGTGGTGTCGCTGGCGGTGTACAGGGAAAGCACATCGCCGCTGTTGGCGCCCACCTGCACGCTGAAATCTCCCGGCGCCAGGGAAAGTGTCCATCCGGCGGGTGCAGCCGTGCTGACCTGCACCAGGATTTTGTCCGGAGAGCTATGCTCGCCGGCGTTCTCCGGTACGGTCTTGAGCGGGTAAAGGATGTCGAACACCGGCACACAAGCCTGCTGGCTGCTGGCATTCAGGTTGTCTGTCTCACCCAGCCCCGCTTCGAAGATGCCATTATAGTTGGTGTCTTCGCAGCCCTCGGGTGAACCGTCGTTGTCGTTGTCGAAATCCAGCTCTTTGCGCAGCCCGTCGCCATCCCAATCGGAGCCGCGGTGATTGTAATTGCCGGCCGCGTCGAAGACATACTCGCGCATGTCCTGTTTGTCCAGCACCCAGTCGTTATCGCTGTCGCTGTCGTAAACGCCGGTGAAGAAGCGCCTGGCCTCATCGAAATCCATGATACCATCGCCGTCGCTGTCGGTCGATACGCTGGCTTCGTCATGGCGGGAAGTGCCGCTGGCAGGGCCAACCCAGTAGCCGTCGATCGTTTGTGTGTCGTAATCCTGCCAGCGCTCCAGATCGGGCGGCTGGTCAGGATCGAGCACGTGCAGGAACTGGTCGCCAGAATCGGTCTGGCGGTAGCCATCGATCACCATCATGTGCCCCGGTCTGCGGAACATGATCGGGCGGTCAGCGTCGATCCAGATGATGATATCGGCAAAGGCGGGCTTGCCGCCGAGGGTCGAATAAGTGCCCAGGTTGAGCGCCCAGGCAAAGATCTCATCCTCCTCACCCGGATACCACATGCCGCGGTTGTAGCCCAGGTCATTGTCGGGATTGGAGTCATTTGATCCGGGGTTGGTGTTGCCGGTCCATTCCTCGAGGATGTAATAGCTCAGGCGGTCCATGCTGAGCACATCTCCCGGTGAGGTGTTGTACCAGCTTGCCACCATGCGGGCGGAGGCGCGCACACAGTACATATTGCCGTGCACGAACTTGGTGTAATCGGCGCACGGCGGGTTGACGCAGGGGGCGGGCGAGTCCCAGGCGTCCTCGGGCGTATCGGTAGCAGAGTTGCCCTCTGGAGCGCCATCCAGACCCAGCAGGTAGCTGTCTTTGTTTTGGCGGAGTTTGGCGATGCCCAGCACCTTCTCCAGGTCGGCTTCTCCGTAAAATGCAGAGCTGACCGCCTCGATGGTGAACGGTCCGATCCACCCCGCTGGAAAACCGGCGTATTCTGGGTTGATGCGCCAGTAGTAGACGCCCGCCGCCAGGCTGGGTGAAGGTTTAAAATAGGTGCTGGTCAGGAACTGGTCGAACAGAGGTGTGGCAAAATCGGCGGCGTCATCAAGCTGGAAGCGATAGCGGCTCGCTCCTGCTGAAGCCCTCCAGCTCAGTGACAGGGTGCTGGTTTCGACGCGCGCGCCGCTCTCGGGTGTGATGTAGGTAGAAGGCTGGACGGGATTGGGTGTGCCAGGGGTCAGGTGGCTGGCGGGGTAGTTGGCCCACACCTGTAAGCCGAACCCCGGCGCTCCGGGGTAGCGCCCCAGCGACTCATTCGGCTCGAGAATATCGCTCTCGCTGATGTCGCCGAGCCCGTTCTCAAAACTGGCAGCCTGTCCGGATCCCCACAGCCCGGCGCTGACTGCATTAGCCCCGGCAGAATCTGAGAAGCCTCCCCAGGCAAGGAAATCGGCGATGTGCGCCGGATCCAGCCCGCCGCTGCGGTAAAGAGCTGTCTGCCCGGCTGCATCGGGAAAGATATCGGTCATGCCGGCAGGGGTGTGCAGGTGGATGACGCCGTCCGAAGGATCGTATTCGTCTGCCCCGGCGCCGGCGCCGTCAAAGTGGATCAATAGAAAAGTACCCTTCGGCACGGCAGTCAGTGCGGCTGGCAGGGTGTAAACTTGCCCAAGCTCATTGGTGACTTTCCAGCCTGCCATATTGAGCGTTGGCAGGGCACCTGGTGCGAGCGGCTGCTCAGCCGCCGGGGCGGACTGGCTGCTGCTTGCGGCCCGCACCACCACCGGCAGGTACAGGTGCTGCATCTGCTGGTCGACGTACAGCTCTACCCAGGCGTAGCCATCGACAGAGGGCTTGGGCATGACCTCGTTCAGCACAGCGAACAGCTCTCCCACGCTGAATTGGGCTGCTTCTACCCGCACGGGTACGGCTGTTTGCCGGGCAGCCTCTCCGCTGCCAGAGAACAGCAAGATCACCCCCAGGCAGAAGCCCAGGAGTACGTGCTTGATCCATTGGATTTTCATCGCCCACTCCTTTACTTAGGTGACAGGCGCATGCAAAGGCCGCCTGCCTGAGTTTTACGCCCTGCCCCTAATTGGGCAGCTGAGGCGCTTTAATGGTCATATTGGCGGTTGGATATCGCTATACGATTGCAGCAGACGCACCGGCTAAATTACCAACATTTAGAAATGCGTTTAATCAATCACATCCCCCATGTAAGAGTGAAACAGTTCTACTTATGATTATATAGAAAGATTCGAAGGAATCAATGATCTGTTTCGCCTATTACTGCTTAAAAAAACAGGGCCTGCAGATGGCAGTTCGATCGCCATTCGCAGACCCTCGCTTGGAGAGCGGTTTCGGGCTAATGCGTACCAGAGCCGCGCGCCAGACCGGCTGGCAGCGCTTCTTCCTTTCCGGGTTTGATATAAATCAGGCTGATCACCAGCAGAACTGCCATGAGCAGACCCCCTAGCAGGAACGGCGCGGTGGAGCCCAGCCCCTGGAAGATTGCCCCGCCGATCAACGGAGCGATGGCATTGGCGCCACTCAAGAATGCGGCGGAGATACCCAGCATGCCGCCTACCTCGCTGCGACCGATGCGCTTGGTAATCAGGCTGTTGATGCTGGGCTGCAGGACGCCGCCGCCGATGGCTGCCGGGATCATGGCGACCAGTATCCATGCCAGCCCCAGCCAACCTTTTTCATCATCGGGCGGCAGTTCCACCGCCAGGTTTTGGGTGGTTGGGTTTTCGTGCGTGCGGAAATCGCCGCTGGCGTTCAGCTCTGCTTCCAGTGCGGCGCGCGAATAGGATGGCAGCGGCTGGCGCGGCGTGAGCGCGGCCATGCTCAGCCCAATTGTCAGGGCTGCCAGACCGGTGTAAATCAACCGACGGTCGCCAAACCTGCGGCTCCAGGGGCCGATAAAGCCGCCCTGCACGGCAACCACCAAGATCCCCACGAACACAAAAATGATGGCGTTGCCGGAAGCGTTCATCCCCATGCGGTTGAGGGTGAACAGCGCCAGCAGCTGCTCGAAGCCGCCGAACGCGACCTGTTGGGAGAACATCAGCACCAGCAGTAAACCTACTGCAGGATGGCGCAGCGCCTGAAGCATGGCGTCGATAGAAAAGGCCTTCCGGCTGCTGGCGCCACGCTGCTCGGCAGGCAGCGACTCTTCCAGCCAAAACCAGGTAAGCAGCACCGAAAGCAGGGAAAAGCCGGCGGCTACGAATGCCGGTACGCGGTAATCGTTGCCGCTCAATGCCAGCGAAAGGAAGGCAATCACCGGACCGACGACGAAGCCCAGGCCAAATGCAGCGCCCACCAGGCCCAGGCCCTGGGTGCGGGTCTTCTCGGAGGTATTGTCGGTGATGACTGCTTGCGCGGTGGAGATATTCGCGCCAGAAATGCCGTCGATGATGCGCGCCGCAAACAGCAGCCACAATGAATTGGCAAAACCCAGCAGGAGAAAGCCCAGGAAAGTGCCGATCTGGCTGATCACCAGCACCGGTTTGCGCCCGTAGCGGTCTGAAAGGCGACCCAGCAGCGGCGCGCCGATGAACTGCATCACCGGGTAAGCTGCCCCTAACAGCCCGATCGTTATGGCATTGGCTCCGAAAGATGTCGCATACAGCGGCATCAAGGGGATGATGATCGTCAGGCCTAACAGGTCTACCAGTATGATCACAAATACCGGCAGAATTTTTTTGAAATCCAGGCGCTCCTCGGATGGGGAGGCAATGTTAGATTGTGTAGGATTTGACATGCGAATCAGTGTTAAATAGTCAATATTGACTGCGGGGCGGGATTATACTGCCCCGAAAGATGCCTGTCAAGCTGGCCCGCTGCCCAGGCGTTTCATGCCTCCCAATATTTCGCGGGCGCGATCCACGCCTGCCTGCAGCGAGCGCTGGATAGCTGCCTGTGAAAAGTCCAGCGTATCCCCTAACGCTTCCTGGGGCGAGATGATCTTGCATTCGTAATACTTGTACGGGCGACCGGAGGGGTGATAAAGGGTCACCCCCTGCGCCTCTGCCTGTTTCACCAGGTGGTTGATGCGCAGGAATTCGCGCACATCGCTGGCGAACAGCTCGTCCAGCAGGATATCCAGGGTGCGCAGACCAATTTTGGCGATGTCTTTAGGGGAGACAGGCAGTGCGCTGAACTGCTCAGGATTGCAGTTGATGATCACGATCTCACTGGGACCGGCATCCAGCACATCGCCGATAGGGCTGATATTGCGCACACCGCCATCCACCATGCTCAGGTGCTGTTCGGAGATATCCACCGGTTCCCAGATGATGGGCATCACTGTGGAAGCCAGGATGGCTTTTTCCAGGTTGGGATCGTGGGCGCGAAATTCAACGTACTCGCCGCTGACCAGCGATACCGTCCCCACCCGCAGATCGGCGCGGATGCGCTGCGGTTCGAACTCCTGGTGCAGCAGGCGCTGCAGGGGCTGGTTGCCGTAGAAGGATTTTGCGCCGAGCAGCAGCCGGATCACGGAGATCAAATTGAAACCGCCGGTGTAGACCTGGTCGTTGGTTATCGTGTTCCAGATCTCCATCAGGCGGGCATACTTTTCCATCGCCAGCATGGCGCCGTTCAGGGCGCCGACCGAGACGCCGGCGATGATATCCCAGCGGTAGCCCTTGACTTCGCGGGCATAGCGTTCTGCCCCTGCCTGAAAGGCGCCTTTAGCGCCGCCGCCGCTGAGCACAAGTGCAGTCTTTTTCACAACAGCTCCTCCATCCGCTGGCAAACTTCAAAACAGCCCTGCGGCAGGACTGCCCTCAGACCTGGTCGATTGCCCGACCAGACAGTGAGGCTGGTCGGGCAACACTTGTGCCGGCATCCATGCCCACCAGTCTGCTGGCAGGTTCATACCGCAGGGCTGTTTGCAGTTAATGCAAGAGCCGTGCCGCCTGCGTGCTGCTCGTTACCTGGGTTCCAGGGTCAAGATGTCATGCGGGCCGCCCTCCACCTGCTGCCGTTCCCAGTTGGAAGCGTGGTAGCGGAAGTTGCGCCAGTCGTCGATGAAGTGATCGTAAGTGGGGTGCAGCGGGTGACCGCTCTGACCCAGGCTGTGGATCATGCGCGAGTTGCCCAAATTGCCCAGGTCGATCACCTGGCGCAGCGCCGGTATGCAGGTCACCTCGTAGCCGCGGGTCGCGTTCCAGCAGGTTTTCTGCGGCACCGACTCGCTGCCGTTGGTGGGGAAAGGCCCGCGATTGAAGATATCCTCGATCAGTTTGATGCCCGATCTGCCCAGGGTGGCGTGGCGGTAAAAGATGGTGTGCAAATCGCCCCACCGCCATTGGTTCAGATCGGCACCAAAGCGCTCCAGCCCCTCGGCATAGGCGGCTTCGAACGAACTCTTAAGGACATCGTCGCGCGTCTCGAGCGCTTCGTTGCTGTCCAGCTGATCCCACCAGGCCTTTCCGGGCTGCTGCAGTAGGAAGTACATGGCGTCCGAGATTTCGTGGCTGCCGCTGGGGCGGAAAACCGCCGGCACCTGGTCGGTATAGGTGTCTGCCAGCAGGTGCTTCCAGAAGATGTTGAACAGCGCCGCCTCGGGGCTGTCCATTTTCATCTGCGCGTCCCAGCCCAGCAGGCGGTCGCGCCCTGCGGCGACTGCGGGGTCGTCGAAGGACAGCTCCTTCAGGTAGGGAATGATCTCCAGCGCCGATAGGCTCTGGTTGTCTGTCTGGATCGCTATCATGTCGTCTACGGTGATGCCGTCGCCGTCGCCTTCGATCAGGCTGGTGATGCGCTGCGCCCGCTGCCCGCGGTCGTGGCTGGTGTTCAGCAGGTAAGGATACTCATCGTAGCGCACCTGCGGGTTGTTGGCGGTGGCAATGAAGCCGCGCTCCGGATTGAAAGCCTTGGGCATCTCTTCGTAAGGGATAAACCCGTCCCAGATGTAATCGTCGTTCCAGCCCGGCACCGGCAGCGAGCCATCGCCTCCCGCCCGGACGGGCACCTTGCCGGGCAGCACGTAGCCGATATTGCCATCCACGTCGGCGTACAGCCAGTTCTGCTTGCCGGCGTCGAAATAGCTCAGGGCGTTAACGAAATCGTCCCAGTTCTGCGCCCGGTTGACCATCTGTAAAGCGCGTACCGACTGCACCGGCTCCAGCGCCGTCCAGGCAAAGGATAGGGCATACAACTGGGCTTCTTCGCCATCATAAGAGAACGGTTTCTGGCTGACCATGTAGTCGCTGGCGATCACGCCGTTGCGCGTGCTGCGCACGAAGAACACGGTAGGCTCAGCCTGCCCCTGCACCCGGATCTCTTCACGCCGGATGTCCATATCCACCCACTCGCCGTTGACTTCATACTGGTTGGGATTCTCGGGGTTGATGCGCTCGATGAACACGTCCTCGGCATCGAATGCGGCGTTGGTCAGCCCCCAGGCAATGCGGTCGTTGTGACCGATCAGGATGCCCGGCACTCCGGGCAGGGAGAAGCCGCGGAAGTTATACGGGCAGGTCTGGGTCTTCTCCTTGCAGTGCATGCCGATCTCGTACCACAGCGCCGGGGCGTTGACCGACATGTGAGGATCGTTGGCAAGCAAGGGCTCGCCGGTGGTGGTGCGCTCCCCGGAGACCACGAAGCTGTTCGAGCCGCCGTTCAAGCCGAAACCCAATTCAGCCAGCATTGCCGGTTCTTTGGATAGTGCCTGGATATCCTGCCATAAGCCGGCGATCGTTTGCATCTCAGCCTGGCTGAAGGCGGGCTTCTGGCTGGCAGCGCCCTGCTCGATCAGCTCTTCGCTTTCCAGGATTGTGGGGCGGTCATCGCGGTATGCCGGGTTCAGGTCGTTGTAGCGATCCTGACCCACGGCTGCCAGCAGCTCGATGTTGCGGATGTCGTCGATGGGCTGCGATCCCTGATCGTAGATCATCATCTCGGCCCAAATCATCGCATCCACCGGCGTCCATGGTTCAACCTCGAATTTGACCCCCTGCACCCCCAGCAGGGCAAACTCCAATCCGAGCTGGGCCGGTTTGCGGTTGGAGATGTAGGCATTGACGCCTGCGGTATAGGCATCGATCACGCCGCGGGTTTCTTCGTCCAGCATCTGGTAGGAGCGTGAGGTTACACCGTAGAAGTTGAAGTGCCGCAGGTAGCGGTCGGTTTCCAGTGTGTTGGCGCCGAAGACCTCTGAGAGCCGGCCGGCAGCCGTGCGCCGCTGGAATTCCATCTGCCAGAAGCGTTCCTGAGCGTGGACATAGCCCTGGGCGAAGAACAGGTCTTCGGAGGTGCTGGCATAGATGTGCGCCACCCCGTACTGGTCCCTGACGATCTCCACCTGCTGGCCGAGTCCCTGCAGGCGAACAGTGCCGCTGGTCTTCGGCATAGCCTGGCGGGTAAACCAGTACAAATAGCCGCCCACGGCAGAGGCCAGGACGGCGACGACTAAAACCAGTATCCCAATGACGCGAACAGTTCTGGACATAGTGCTGCTCCCTCCCAATTCTCCCTGTGAATTTACCGGGCGATGGCGAGTCGCCCGGTCTGGTAGATAGAGATTCTATCAAATAAGCCCGGTAAATGGTCGCTTATTGCACTAATGAATTCCCACCAACCGCAAAGTTTGTTATCACCGGCTCCCACGACCAGACCAGCGCGCCAGCCCGATTGCCAGCACCGAGAGCAAAATTCCGAGAGCGGCAGCCATCAAGATCTGGATCAGCGAGATGAATGCCATGAACAAGCTGGGAAAATGAGGCAGCGTCCAACCGGCGGCGAAGCCGTTCAACCAGAAGCTTACCCACACCGGCAGCGACAGCAGGTAAATCACAGCCAGGGCTACCTCCAGGGTGGAGATGCCTGCCTGGATAGGCGGCTGGCGCAGGCTCTTCTGCCTCCAGGTATACACCAGCCAGGCGGCTGCCAGGGCCAGACCTGCCGTGATGGCGCTGTAGGCAATGATATCCCCCGCACTGACGACCGAGCTGAGTGAGTAGGTGCGCCCGTCAATCAGGGCATAGCGCATATTGAAGCCTGCCAGGTAGATCAGGCCAGCCGCCAGCAGCCACAGGCTCTGCTGGCGAGGCCGGCGCAGCAGCCAGATCAGCGGCAGCAGTGCGCCTGCCAGCGCGGGCAGCAGCCGCAGCAGCCGCTCCCGGTTCAGCCGCGATTGGCGGGCGTCATCCAGCGCCGACTGGTACACGGCGACGATATCGCCAACCCCGCTCGTACCTGGATTGAGCGGCGGGCTGTTGTCGCCGATCCCTTGCCGGTAGGCTGCCAGCAGCGCCGCCTGCTGGCTTTCCAGTGCTCCCGGCAGCGCGGTTTGCACGCTTTCGGGCAGGGAAAGCATACCGTCGAGCACCCGCCCCTGGCTGGCTGCCGGCAGGTTAATGCCCAGCAGGGCTGCCAGCGTCGGAGCCACGTCCACCATGCGAATGTCATCGTGGTATCCGGGGCTAACCCCGGCGCCGGCAAGCACAAAAGGCTCGGTCAGCACCACGGTCTCTGTGCCGCCGTGCCCGCCGCGATCGATCTGCCCGTGATCGCTGAGTACCAGGAGCGTGTCCTGGCTCAAGTCCAGGGTGGTGGCAATTTCAGCGATCAGGCTGTCGGCACGGCGGGCGGCTTCGTTCCAATGCGGATCGCGCGGGCCGCCCTCGTGGTGCCCGGCATAGTCCACCTGGTCGATGTGAATGAGCACCAGTTGGTAATCGCCTGATTGCAGCCAGGACAGCGCTGCATCCACCACCTGGCGGTCAGCCTGCTGGTCTTCGCCCGGGGTGTAAAAACTGGCGCTCACTGCCTGCTGTGGTACCAGCTTCTCGAACCAGTAGTAGGCTGAAATGGCGGTTTTTAGACCAGCTCGGTGAGCGGCCGAGAACAGGTTGTCCTGTGTCCAGGTGGGGATATCGTCATACTCCAGGTTGAACGCCGGGCCATCGCTCACATCGGGCCAGGCGCCTGTAAAGAGCACCGAATACCCGGGGGCAGAGTAGGATGGGGGACGGCTGCGCATTTCTCCCCAGGCGGCTTGCTGGCGAAGCTGGTTTAGATAGGGCATAACCTGGGAGTCGGCGGCTGTATCGGCGCGCAGTGCGTCTACCAGGATGAATACCACCCGGCGCGAGGGCCTTTCAGCCGGGTCGTTGACCAGAGCGGCTCCGGCTGCGGGGGGCCTGTCTTTGAGCGGCGAGCGATAAGCATACAGCGAATCGATCAACCCTGTAGCCCAGAAATACGCACCGGCTGCCAGGGCAGCGCACACCAGCAGGCGAACGAGCAGAGCAGCTGAGTTTTTCACTTGTACCCCACGATCCCCAATCTTCCTACGGGTATTCGATCTCTCCGGGCGGGTTACGCTTCCGCCGGCGCCAGGTCGTTCAGGAAGACCCACCCTTGCAGATATTTAAAACGCGGCACGGGCTGCAGTAATCCTATCATAGCCAGGTCTCCCTGCACGCTCAAGATGCGCACTGGAGTTTCTTCGGGAATGTATTCCACAGGGTGGCGCGGCGGCTCTGGACCCGGTACCACACCGATGTTCTTGTAAATCTCGGCATGTCTTGCCACCACACCGTTTTGCACCAGGTCGGCCTTCATCCAGCCCTGCATGTTGAACAGCCTGCCGATCAGTCCGGAAATGCGCACCAGCACCCACTGGTCCGAGGTCTTGACCACCTGCTTGTTTTTCTTTTTGGGGACGTCTTTCTTTTTCTTCTTCTTCCCGGGCATCTCGATGACCTCGACCTTGAAGGATGTGACCGCCTTCGTCACTTTTACCTGGGTGCCGGGTTCCAAGGGGCTCTGTGCCAGGCGCGGCGGCAGGTGGGGCGGCAGCCCGCCTTCATCGAGGTAAACCCGCGATGGTCGCCGGGTGGAAAAGCGCTCTACGAAAGGAAGCTTGCGACCGAAGAGCTGTTCTCGGAAATGCTCCATGGGGAAAGCTGGTCCCGGGTCCACTTTGGCAACGTGAATATCATCGTGACCGAGGACTTCCTGCAGCTGGTAGTGTTCAACGATCAGGCGGGAAACTTCGAGCGCAGCGTCGAGCTGCGCCTGGGGGAAAAGCTGCCAGCCGTTTTTCTGAAAATTCTTCCAATGAGCCTCTACCAGCACTTCATTCTCTTGATAGGTGGCGCCGGATTTTGCCACCCAGCCATTGGGGCCTGGCTTCAAGGCGCCGTCATTGTCCAGCTCGATGCCGATGGAGCAGCGGTTGAGCAGCCGCCGCCCCTCCCAGAAGCTGAACCCGGCATGCCAGGCGATGCGGTCGAATGGCACCAGCTGGGTGATCTGTCCATCGCGGCCGATGACCAGATGCGCTGAAACGCGCTTGTCAGGATTTCCCGACTGAGGGTCGGTCAGCCATTGGATCGCCCCCTCGGCGTTGGACCCGGCGGTGTAATGCATGATCAAAAAAACATGCTCAACTGCTCCTCCGATATTTGGGCTGGGGACAAACGGGTAGGGGGTGCCATCATCGTGATACAGCCTGTGATCCTCGTGAATTTTCATGTAAATCCTCCGATAAGCTGGCGAGACCGGGTAATATGAATGCTCAATGGGAGCTGCAGCGGCGGGAAAGTTGGTGTCAAGAGCCAATTATAAGACATATTTGATCTGAATTAATCTGACTTCTCCTGCTGCTTAACGAGCACAAAATAATCGATGCTGCGGCAGGGCAATAAGCTGTTACAATAACAGGGGGTAATCGGATAAACCAAGTCTTAATCAGGTCTCGATTGGGAGGTAAACCATGGATACACTGGCTGCCACCATCCAGAAGCTCAAGGACGCCGGGCTGTCGCCCACGGTGCAGGTGAGCGTTCCCTTGTCCAAAAACGAGCTGGATGAGCTCAAGGAAATCAGGTCCCGCCTGGCGAAGCAGGGTATTACGTCACAGGTGCATTTAATCGTCAGCCTGGCGGAGCAGCCTGCCGGTCCAGGAGATGCACCCGGCGAGGAGCAGCCGCCGGTGGATCCGGGTACGCAGGAGCCAATCGTAAAAGAAGGCTTCCTGGTGATGGTGCGCTCTGCCAAGGTCAACTGCATGAATTTTACCCGCCGTGACAAAGCAGACAAGCCGATCATGGAGCCGGTAACGCCGCGCATCCAACTTTTTCAGGGCAGCACACTGCGCGTCTCAGCGCAGCACAAGCTCAGCGACAAGGACGCTGGAGACGGCAATATCACCGCTACCGGCGGGCTGAAATTCTATTTCATCACCGACAGCCCGGATAACAGGCGTGCGGAAGGATTGTACATCCGCCAGGAAGAGGTCACGAAGGTGTAGCTGCCTGCTCCGGGATGAGTAGCTTGCCGTTTTGAATGATCGCCAGGCCATCTACTTCCAGTGTGGCGTGCGGCAGGCTGTAACCAAGGATGCCGGTGGAGTTCACTGTGCCGCCAAAGTCCTGGTTGTCGCCAATGTTTATCATCACGGTACCGCGCATCAGCATATCCAGGTAAACGAATCCCACCGGCGTGGCATGCGGGTTCAAGCCGATCGACAGCAGCCCGAAGCGGTCATAGTCGCCGCCTGCGGAGGAGATCGCATCCTCGAATATCTTGCCGTGCTCTTCGGCATCCCAGCTGACCAGGCGCCCGTTCTTGAAAGTCCAGCTCAGGTTGCGCACCAGCTTGCCCCATAACGGCACGCGCGGGAAGACGATCGTGCCGTTGGCGCTGTCTTCATCGGGAGCGACGCTCACCTGACCGGCGGGAAACTCGCTGTAGCGCCCGCCCCTGGCCAGGTCATCCTGGTCGATAATGCCGTCATCCACCACAGCTTTTCTTCCCAATAGGCGGAATTCCAGGTGAGTCTGGTCACCGGCGGTCAGGCGCACCTGCTGCCCCTTCTCCAGTATAGCGGCGACCTGTTTTCCGGCGGCGGCGATCTCATCGTAATCGGCCTGCATGGCATTTGCCAGCGACGAGCGCCAGGCGGCGTAATCCACCCCGTACTGGCGGGCGCGCTGCGGCGTGCACAGGCTCCACCCCAGCCCAATTTCACGGATTCGGCGCTGGCGCGCCAGCTCGAACAGGGGTTTGTTGGCCCGGAGTAGGGCATTGGAAATGCTGATAGAACCCGCATCGAAGACATGTGGGTCTTCCACCTGGCTGATCTGAATTATAGCGTCGGTTTTCTCCAGGGCACTGAGGAAATGGGTGGGGACCCTTTCCAGGTGTTCTTCGGGGATCTCGCTGCAGTAGGAACGGAACAAATTATCGGTATCATAGAGGATCATGGGCACGGCGCCAGCCTGGTAGCTGGCAACCGCCAGCGCCTCCGCCATTGAAATGGTGTGCTGGTGAGCGTTGATCAACACCATCTCGCCGGGCTGGATGCCCAGGCAGGAATGTACGATCCGTTTGGCAATATCGCGCTCGAATGACATGGCAAACCTCCTTTGGCATGCTCGAACAAAAAAAGCCAGTGGCAGACCGCCATTGGCTTTCGATATATACAGCGATGCAGGCTTGGGCCATCTGATCCGGTCCCACCTGTCAAATAGAAAATACGGCTCTTTCCCCTGTAATGATCTTATAATAAAAAAGAGTTTGGAGTCAATATCAGTTTGCGTAACACAATATCAGGTTTCGATCTCGAAAAACGAAGTTTTGTGGTAAAACTTTTAGGAGAGTTGCCTGGTTTCAGAAGGAATGGGCGTGTGCGGGAGGGCTTAGCCCGCCCATACTCACCCATAAAATACTGGGAGAAGAGATATGTTCCGCTTTTTTAAGAAAAGGCAGGATACCTTTTTGCGTCTGATCATCCAGCAGGCTGAGCTGACGGCGCAAGGCACCGACCTGCTGAAGAAGTACATGGACTCGCCTTCCGCCGAGGTGAGCGCACAGATTACCGTCACCGAGAAAGAAGCCGACGAAGTCCGCCGCATCTTGATCGACGAGCTGAACCGCACTTTCATTACACCGATCGATCGCGAAGACATCCATTCCCTGTCACGTGCCGTCGACGACATGCTGGATTACGCTTACTCGACGGTCAGCGAGATGGAAGTTCTCAAAGTGCGCCCCACTGCCCATATGGTGCGCATTGCCGGTCTGCTGCACGACGCTGCCGCGGAGATCCTCCTGGCGGTACAGCGGCTGGAACACCACCCCAACGTGGCAAACGACCACGCCCAGCGCGCCAAGGCGCTCGAAAACCGGGTGGAGAGCGTTTATCGCGAGGCGTTGGCGGAGCTGTTCAGCGGGCCGGAGGACGTGCAGCACATCGTCAAGATGCTCAAAAAGCGCGAGGTGTACCGGCACTTAAGCAACTCGGCAGACCGGGGGGATGAGGCTGCCAATGTGATTGCCGACATCGTGGTAAAGATTACCTAGCCGGGGGGATGCATGCCTGAAGCTCTGATCATATTGATCGTCCTGGCAGTTTTTTTTGATTTCCTCAATGGGATTCACGATTCGTCCAACATCGTGGCGACGATGATCTCGTCGCGCGCCTTCGGGCCGCGTGCCGCTCTGGGAATGACCGCCGTGGCGCATTTCGTCGCCCCATTCATGTTCGGTGTGGCTGTGGCAAAGACCATCGGGCACGACATCGTCGCCGCAGATGCGATTACCCTGCAGGTGCTCATTGCCGCACTGATCTCCGCCATCCTGTGGAACCTGCTCACCTGGTTCTTCGGCATCCCCTCCAGCTCCTCGCATGCCCTGATCGGCGGCATCCTGGGAGCAGTAGCAGTTTCTGCCGGGCTGGGCGTGGTGCATATGGACGGGTTGACAAAGGTGCTCAGCGCCTTGTTCGTCTCCCCGCTGCTCGGTCTGATCGGCGGCTTTCTCTTCGCCCGGCTGGTATTTGCCCTGGCGGCGAACGCCTCGCCGCGCATCAACTGGTTCTTCAAACGCGCCCAACTGATCACCGCGATGGCGCTGGCCTTCAGCCACGGCACCAATGATGCCCAAAAGACGATGGGTGTGATCACCCTGGGGCTGGTAGTGACGGGCTCCTTGAGCAGCTTCGCCGTTCCGCTGTGGGTGGTGGCGATCAGCGCGGCGGCGATCGCCCTGGGCACCGCCCTGGGCGGCTGGCGCCTGATCCGGACGCTGGGCGGGAGGTTTTATAAGATCAAGCCGGTGGATGGTTTCAACGCCCAGGCAACCTCTACCCTTATCATTCTGGCGGCGTCACTGTCCGGCGGGCCGGTGAGCACCACGCACGTGGTCAGCACCGCCATCATGGGCGCCGGCGCGGCTGAGCGCATCAACAAGGTGCGCTGGCGCGCCGCCGGTGAGATCCTGATTGCCTGGCTGATCACCATACCGATCACCGCCCTGGCAGCGGCGGGCATTTACCTGCTGCTCGGTTGAGGAAGGTGAGAACGATGGAACTGGGACTGCTCTTTCAGATTGTTTCCACCACCATCATGGTCATTGGCGTCATCTTCGGGATTCAAAATATCCGCCAGTACCAGGCCAACCGCAAGCGTGAGAGCGCCATTCTGATGCTGAATTCGTTCCAGACTCCCGATTTCGTGCGCGGGCTGCTCTCGATTTTCAACCTGCCAGATCACGCTGGCAAGGATGTGGTGGACGGCTTGCCGGCGGAGGAGTTCATGGCGATATATATGGTCATGGGCGCCTGGGAGCGCCTGGGGGTGCTGATCTTCCGCGGCGAGATCCCGCTGCACCTGGTGGACGACGCCTTCAGCGGGCCAATCGTGCAGTCGTGGCAAAAGCTGGACGCCTACGTAAGCGAGTTCCGGGCGCAGATCGGGCGTGATACCTTTATGGAATGGTACCAGTGGCTGGCGGAGCGTATGCTGGAAAGGGAGCAGGCTGCCGGTCCGGTGCCCGCTTACCTGGCGCACCGGGATTGGAAGGCGAGGAAGTAGGTAGCGCAGCGCCGCTGGTTATTATCGGGACAGCGAACGGCAATCAATACTCGAGCGACTGGCAAAGCCAGTCGTCTTTATTTCCAAAATTCAGGTATTGACAAGCGAAAAATATTCTGTATAATCTTATTGTTTGTTAATTTAACTAACAAAGTAGAGGCCCATGCGCACCTTACCCACCAAAGCCACCCACCAGCAAACCAGGACCTATAACCAGCAGCTTGTCCTGCGCACCATCTTCGATCACGGCAAGATCAGCCGCGCAGACGTTGCCCGCCAGACAAAGCTCACGCGGGTTACCGTCTCCGAGATCGTCTCCGATCTGATCGATACCGGTCTGGTGGCTGAAGTTGGCATGGGCACTTCTGCCGGCGGTAAGACCCCCATTCTGCTCAGTGTGGTCGACGACTCCTACCACATGATCGGAGTCGACCTGGCCAATGATGAGATCCGCGGCGCGGTGGTCAACCTGCGCGGCGAGATACGCCACGCGCTGAGTCTGCCCCTGGAAAGCGTGGACAGCGAGGTCTCCCTGAACCAGGTGTACGAGCTGCTGGATGCCCTCATCGCTCAAACCGACCGGCCCCTGCTTGGGATTGGCATTGGCACTCCGGGCCTGCTGGATACCACTAACGGGATCGTGCGCCACGCCGTCAACCTGGGTTGGGTAGATCTACCCCTTGGCAGCCTGCTCCAGGATCGCTATGCGGTGCCGGTCTATGTAGCCAACGACAGCCAGGTTTCAGCACTGGCGGAACACATCTTCGGCGCGGGGCGCCGCGAGTCCAGCCTGGTAGTCGTGCGCGTAGGGCGCGGCATCGGCGCCGGCGTCATCCTCGATCGGCAGCTTTTCCAGGGTGAGGGCTTCGGAGCCGGCGAAATTGGTCACATCGGGCTGCGTTCAGACGGCGACCGCTGCCGCTGCGGCAATGATGGCTGTATTGAGACGGTTGGCAGCACCCTGGCGATCGTACGCCGGGTGCAGGCTGTCGCCAGCCATCTGGGCGCCGCCCCGGACATGGAAGATATCCTGGCAGCCTTCGAGGCGGGCGACCCTGTAGTGCGCCAGATCATCCAGGAGGCCGGGCGAGCGGTAGGGTTTGGTGTCGCCTGCCTGACCAGCTCATTGAACATCCGCCATGTGCTGCTCGTCGGCAGCGTCACCCGCTTTGGCGAGTTCTGGCTGCAGGCGGTGCGGGAAGAAATGAACCGCTGCACACTGCCGGCCCTGGCTGCAGAAACCCGCCTGGCATTTGGAGAGATCGGCGCCAACGCCGTCATCTTGGGCGCCTGTGCATTGTTAATGACCAGGGAGATCGGTCTGAACCTGGTGCGCTGATGCACAGCGGATCAAAAGGAGAGAAACTGACCTTGAGAAAAAAACCGAAATTGTCTTGTGCTGTCCGCATCGCCGGTGCTCGCACCGCCTGCTACACGATTACGAAATCCAATTGATAAAGAGGAGAGATTAGCATGAATAAGCATCACCTGTTCCGCGTATTAAGCCTGCTCGTTCTCGCCAGCTTGATCCTGGCATCTTGCGCAGCACCCACCCCTCAGACCATCATCCAGACGGTTGAGGTGGAGAAAACGGTCCGCGAAACCCAGATCGTTATTCAGACCTCTGTGGTTGAGGTGGAGAAATTGGTCGAGGTCACTCCGATGCCCGGGCCGCATCCGGAGGCCGTCATTCAGGGTGTGGAACCCAACGCCGAGATCACCCTGTGGACCTTCTGGCTCTCGCCCACCTTTGATGATTTCATCAAGAGCACCCTTGCCCGCTTCCAGGAAGCCTACCCCGGCGTGACCGTCAACTGGGAAGATCACCAGGCTACCTTCCAGGACGACCTGCGCAACGCCTTCGCTGCCGGGAATGCCCCGGACGTGATCAACCTGTCCATTTCCGAGGGCTGGGTCAGCGATTATGCCACCCAGGGCTTGCTGCTGCCCCTGGACAGCGTGGTGCCCCAGGCGGTGGTGGATACCTACTTCCCCAACCTGTGGGAACAGCAGGTTGTCGATGGGGCGCACTACCAGTTCCCCTGGTACCAGGGCATTATCGTCAACCTGGTCAACACCCAGATCCTCAGCGACGCCGGTTTCACGGTAGGCGATTTCCCTGCGACCATTGACGGTCTGCCGGCGTTCTGCCAGACCATCAAAGATGAAACGGGCACGCTGTGCGATATCCGCCTGACCGTCAATGACCTGCTGGCCCAGATGACCTACGAAGGCGGGGTCGAGGTAATCAATGCAGACGGCACGGCTTTCACCTTCGACTCTCCGGAAGCTGCCGCCTGGCTGCAGATGTACGTGGATATGGTCGAAGCCGGCACCGTCGACCGCACCGTGCTGGTCACCGACCAGGACCGTGTCGGCCTCGATCTGTTCACCAGCGGGCAGGCAGCCTTCTACAACACCGGCCCCAACCTGATCCGCGAGGTGCGCGCCAACAACCCCGGGCTGTATGGCTACCTGAGTGTGGTGCCGGCTCCGGTCGGTAAATCGGGTGTGGTTGGCAAAGGCCTGATGGCGCTGTCGGTGAAGGGCGATACCGAATTCCCGATCGCCTCCATTGCCCTGGCGCAGTTCTTCTCGAACCCCAAGTCCATGCTCGAATTCTCCAAGATAGTTGCCATCTACCCGTCCACACCGGCTTCTTACGACGACCCGTTCTTCTCTGCCGTACCGGTGGCAATTGAAGACAGCGCCAAGCCGTATGCCAAAGACGCCGTCTCCAAGCTGGCCGACATTGTGCCCTTCGTTCCCCACAAGGCAGACGTCAATGAGATCGTCCTGCGGTACGTGCAGGAAGCTCTGTTCAACGGTATGGATCCGCAAGAAGCGCTGACCGCCGCAGTCGCCGAGGCGAACGCCCTGCTCCCGTAACCCCAGCAGCCGCAGCTTAAAAACCTGCGCAACGCGAACCGATTTGACCGCCCTTTTCCCCCGCTGCTGCCGCCAGACGGCAGCAGCGGGGGAGGGAAGCGGCTGCCCCCTGGCGGAGGATCGTGATGACCAGAAGGTTCACTTTCGGTGCTCGCACCGCAACGCCATATCTATTTCTCGCGCCTGCACTGGCAGTGATCGCGGTCTTCATCCTGTACCCGATCTTCGCCGTGGTGTACTACAGCTTTACCGATTACAACATCGTCACCCCACCGGTATGGATCGGTCTGCGCAACTACGAGCGACTGCTCGTCGATCCGGTCTTTTGGAAGGCGCTGCGCCATTCGTTTACCTACCTGATCGTTACCCCGATCGTGATTGTTCTTTCGGTGCTGTTGGCGATTGTGGTCAACCGCAAGCTGCCGGGCATTAATGCCTTTCGCGCCCTGTTTTTCATCCCCGTCATCAGCGGCAGCATCGCGGTTGGCATCGCCTGGCGGCTGATGCTGGATACCAATGGCATGATCAACGGCGCGCTGCTTGCCATGGGCTTCATCCAGGAGCCTATCCAGTGGCTGGCTGAACCGGCTCTCACCCTGCCGATCGCCATGGCGCTTACCATCTGGCTGGGCCTGGGCTACTACATGATGATCTTCCTGGCAGGGCTGCAGAACATCCCCGAGGAGCTGTACGATGCCGCCCAGATCGATGGCTGCAACTCGTGGCAGAAGCACTGGCACGTCAGCATCCCCGGGCTGCGCCCGCAGGTCACCTTTGTAGCGGTCATCTCCAGCCTGGCGGCCCTGCAGGTGTTCAACGAAATTTTTATTCTCACCGGCGGTCTGGGCGGCATCCTGAACAGCGGCGTGACCGTGGTCTTCTACCTGTGGCGCCAGGCTTTCCGCCTGCAACATGCCGGGCTGGCTTCCGCCATCGCCATGGTGCTGCTGGTCATCACCCTGGCGTTTTCGATGATGAACATTCGGCTGCTCGAACGGGGCACGGAGGTGGAAGCATGAACCCCTCCTATGCTGACCGGATTCATAAGACTGCGGTTGCCCGCAGCATTCTCGAGAAGATTGCGCTGTACGCCATCCTGTGCTCGGTGGCGGTGGTGACGGTCTTTCCGTTCGTGTGGGTGTTTTTCACTTCTTTCAAAGGCTTCGAGGATCCGATCTTCTCGGTGCCGCCCCAGCTCATCCCGCGCGACCCGACCTTTGCAAACTACACCCGCGTATGGAGCCAGCTGCCGGTGTGGCGCTTCTACGTGAACAGCGTGGTGGTGGTGCTGGTAGTGGTGGTCTTCAACACCCTGTTATCTGCCCTGGCAGCCTACCCGCTGGCGAAAATGAATTTCCGCGGGCGAGAAGTCATCTTCTTCCTGCTCCTGGCAACCTATATCGTGCCGCCGGTGCTCACCTCCATCCCCAGCTTTGTGCTGGCGGTTAAAGTATTCCACTTCTATGATAAACTCCGCTCGGTGATCTTTCCAAACTTGGCTGGGGTGCTCAATATCTTTCTGCTGCGCCAGGCCTTTAAGGGTGTGCCGGATGACCTGATCGACGCGGGACGCATCGACGGCGCCAGCGAGCTGCGCATCTGGTGGGAGATCCTGCTGCCGGTGGTGCGGCCCTCCCTGGCTACGGTGGCGATCATCACCTTTGTCGAGCAGTGGAACAACTTCTTCTGGCCCTCGCTCATGCTGCACACCCGCGAGCACATGACCCTGCAGGTGGGTCTGGTGGCTTTACAGGGCGCCTTTGCCAACGATGCGCGCGGTATAGCCGCAGGGGTGGTGATGACTGTCGTGCCGATGATCGTCTTCTTCTCCTTGCTTCAAAAGCAGTTCGTGCGCGGCCTTACGGGAGCGGTGAAGGGATAAAATGGAATCCGGGCAGCCCTCTCTCTCTCTCGAACAGGCCCTGGGCCAGAAATTCCTGCTCTCTTTCTGGGGGCAGGAGAGGCTGCCCGAGGACATGCTGCCGGTCGTCCGGCGCGTCCGCCCGGCGGGCTTCACCCTGTACCGTTCGTTGAACTTGGCGCCGAGCGCCGCCCACCCCGAGCAGGTGCGCCTGCTCACTGCTGCCCTGCAGCAAACGGCGCTCCAGCTCGATTTACCGCGCTTTTTGATCGCTGCTGACCAGGAAGGCGGGCAGCTCCTCGCCGTAGGGGAGCCCGCGACCCCTTTTCCCGGCAATCTTGCCCTGGGCGCCGCCGGCTCGGAAGACCTGGCCCGCCGCACCGGCGCGGCCATTGGGCGGGAGCTGGCAGCCATGGGGATCAACATCAACTACGCCCCGGTCTGCGACCTGCTGACCAACCCGCGCAACATCTCCCTCGGAACGCGGGCCTTCAGCGATGACCCTGCCCTGACCGCTCGCCTGGCGAGCGCCTTGATCGCAGGGCTGCAGTCTGTTGGCGTGGCTGCCACCGCCAAGCACTTCCCCGGTTACGGCGAGGTCACCACCGATGCCCATTTTGCCACACCGGTGCTGCCCCACGGATTGGAGCGCCTGCGCCAGGTGGAGCTGCCGCCCTTTGCAGCCGCCATCGAAGCCGGGGTGAAGCTGGTGATGACCGGACACCAGGCCCTGCCGGCGCTCGA